>NZ_JAGINX010000001.1:2020936-2357759 GCF_017876395.1 Nesterenkonia lacusekhoensis
CACGGCCAGAACTTCCTCCGCGACCAACAGACCATCCGCCGGATGACCGATCTGGCCGCCCGAACTGAGGGACCGATCCTCGAGGTCGGCCCGGGCCGCGGCGCCCTGACCTTCCCTCTGGAAGAGCTGGGGCGACCCATGACCGCTGTGGAGATCGATCAACGACTCGCTCAGCGTCTCAGCCGACACTGCGGGGGCGAAACGTCAATCATCCATGGAGACTTCCTGCGTCACCGGCTCCCCGAGACGCCGCATACCGTGGTCGGCAACCTCCCCTTCCACCTGACCACAGCGATCCTTCGCAGACTGCTCCACCACCCCCACTGGGAGCAGGCCGTCCTGATCACACAGTGGGAGGTCGCTCGGCGTCGTGCAGGAGTGGGCGGGTCCTCGATGATGACGGCTCAATGGGCTCCTTATTACTCGTTCGAACTGCAGGGCCGAGTTCCCGCGCAGGCCTACTCCCCAGCCCCAGCGGTGGACGGCGGCATCCTCACAGTCACCCGCCGGCGCGATCCCCTGCTGCCGTGGAAGCATCGCAGCGCCTACGCGGGATTCGTCCACCGGCTGTTCACCGGACCCGGACGAGGAATCGGCCAGATTCTCCAGCGGACACACGGTCTGACCCGTGTTCAGGCGGGCAGAAGGCTTGGCGAGGCCAGCATCCAAGCCTCGGCCCTGCCCAAGCACCTCACCGCTGAACAGTGGGTCAGACTCTTTCAACGGTGCGGAGCCGACGCCCGCCCCGCCCGCAGTCCGAAAGGCCTCAGCCGAGGAAGATGACGAAGAAGTAGACGGCCAGCGCGATGAAGGGGGCGAAGAGCAGCGCGTGCAGGAACACGTGGCCCCGCAGAATGGCCGCGAACTCCCGCAGGAACGCGCTGGGCACGTAGTAGCCGGCTGTGCGGGCCCCGACCACTTCGGCGTCGAGCTTCAGCCGGCGGGCCAGCAGGGCGGCGCGCAGCACGTGATAGTTGCTGGTGGCCACCAGCAGCGGACCCGGCTGAGCCGCACCGCGCCGGACGGCGTCGTCATAGATCGGCACAGAGAACCGAAGGTTCTGCTCTGTGTTGGCCGCTCGGGTCTCAGCGATGATGTGGCTGGGGTCCGCACCGTGGTCGATCAGGTACTCGGCCATTCCCTCACCCTCGGAGCGGGATTCGTCCTCGCCCTGACCACCGGAGGGGATCAGCAGGGGCTTGGGCTCAGGAGTCTGACGGTAGATGTCCAAGGCCCGGTCCAGCCGCGAGGCCAGCAGCGGCGGCACCCTGCCCTCGATCAGCTGGGATCCCAGCACCACGACGGCGGCGGGCCGGGTCTTATTCCGAGTTCTGCCATAGATCACCGCGTAGGTCAGGAAGATCAGGAAGACCAGGCCCAGATAGCCCACCCCGAAGAAGATCAGCACTGCCAGCGGCACGGTGACCACGGCCAGGTGCGTGCCCGCGTTGAGCAGGTTGATCACTGCCAGCGGAGAGACGAAGATGCCGAGTCCCGCCAGCAGGGAGAGCAGGTTGCCCAGGCTCCTGCCCTCGCGTCGGGCCATGGTGATGCCGTTGACGATCAGGAAGACGCCCAGCAGCAGCATGCCGGCCAGCGCCAGGAGGATGGCCTTGGCCAGCAGCCACTGCAGAGCGGGGATCTCCTCCCAGAGCAGGTCCAGTGTGCCGGCGAGGACCAGCAGGACACCGACGACCAGCGCGACGCCGTTGCGCAGCATGCGCCGGTCCTGACGGCGGAAGACGACGTAGAGGAGCAGGCTGAGGAGTCCGAGGCCGAGGAGGATCACAGCTCTCAGCCTGCCCAGAGCCTCCCCACTCTCTCCCCGCTCCCGCGGGAATTGCGTACCCGATTCTCGACAATGGGGTACTCGGCCCCCGCATTCTCAACGACCAGGTACACGATTCCGCCGGTACGCGATTTCTCGAGCGCAGATCTATGCTGGAGGTCATGCCGATTCTGAAGGGCACCGCCCTGGCCCTGACGTGCGCCGGGGCGCTGACGCTGACCTCCTGCGGAACCGACGCCACCGAGGAGCGCATCACGGTCTACGCGGCGGCCAGCCTGCACGAGGTCTTCGAGGAGATCGGCGATCTCTACACCGAAGAGACCGGCACCGCGGTGGAGTTCAGCTTCGCCGGATCGGCCGATCTGCTGGCCCAGCTGGAGCAGGGCGCCCCGGCCGACGTGCTGGTCACCGCCGATGAACAGACGATGAGCCGAGCCGCGGAGGACGAGCTGCTGGCCGAGACTCCGCAGGTCTTCGCCGCCAACACCCTGGCGCTGGCCACCCCGGCAGGCAATCCCGCCGGAATCACCGGCCTGGAGGATCTGGAGCGCGAGGACGTGATCTCCGTGCTCTGTGCTCCCCAGGTCCCCTGCGGGGCGCTGAGCCGGGAACTGACCGCAGCAGCCGGCGTCGAGCCTGTACCGGCCAGCGAGGAGAATTCGGTCACCGATGTGCTGGGCAAAGTGCGCTCGGCTGAGGCCGACGCCGGCCTGGTCTACGCCAGCGATGTTCAGGCCGCCGGTGAGGACGTGGAGACCATCGAGATCGACGACGCCGAGGATCACCTCAACCGCTATCCCGGTGCCGTGCTGGAGTCGGCTGAGGTTCCCGAGGAAGCCGCTGAGTTCCTCGCCTTCCTGGCCATGCCCGAGGCGACCGAACTGCTCCACGAGGCTGGTTTCCGGACGGGTGAAGACGGCTGGTGAGCTCCGCTGCGACGCCGAACCGCCCGTTGCGCGCACGCAGGCGAGCGACTCGCGGTCCACTGACTCCCTCAGGGCTGCCCCGGTGGCTGCTGCTGCCGGCTGGGCTCGGGGCGCTGCTGGTCCTGCTGCCCGTGGCTGCCATGTTCCTGCAGGTCAGCTGGTCAGATCTGCCTTCGCTGCTGACTTCAGAGTCTGCTGTGGATGCTCTGCTGCTGAGTCTGCGCACTGCGGCTTCCGCCACGGCGCTCTGCCTACTGCTCGGCGTCCCGTTGGCAGCGGTCCTCGCCCAGGCACGCTTCAGAGGGGTGGGCCTGTTGCGTGGGCTGGTGCTGCTGCCGCTGGTGCTGCCGCCGGTGGTCGGCGGCATTGCGCTGCTGACCGTCTTCGGCCGGCAAGGTCTGCTGGGCGGTGCCCTGGAGGTGCTGGGCATGCAGATCGCCTACTCCACCGTGGCCGTGGTGCTGGCTCAGACCTTCGTCTCGCTGCCTTTCCTGGTGGTCACTGTGGAGACGGCGCTGCGCGACCTGGACCGGCAGATGATCGAGGCTGCCGTGATGGACGGTGCCGGGCGGACCATGGTGCTGCGTGCCGTGGCGCTGCCGCTGATCCTGCCCAGCCTGGTCTCGGGAGTGATCCTCGCCTTCGCCCGATCCCTGGGAGAGTTCGGGGCCACCATCGCTTTCGCGGGAAGCCTCCAGGGCGTCACCCGGACACTGCCGCTGGAGATCTATCTGCAGCGGGAGACGGACCCGCAGGCGGCCGTGGCACTCTCGCTGCTGCTGGTGCTGGCCGCGCTGCTGGTCATCGGGCTGGCCGGCTCGCGGCGTGGAAGGCCTTGATCCGGCGCAGACCCTCCTCCACCGCCTCCTTGCCCGGTGCCAGGGAGAGCCGCACCCACTGGTCACCGTGGACCGGGTCGAAATCTGTGCCGGGCACCACGGCGACGCCGGCCTCCTCCAGCAGCGCCGCGCAGTAGTCCTCTGAGCTGTCGAAGCGCTGAAGATGCTCCCCGAGATGGGCGTAGACGTAGAAGGCGCCGTCGGCCGGGGCCACGCGGCCCCATCCGAGGTCGTCCAAGGCATCCAGGACCAGGTGACGGGCAGCGGCATACTCGGCCACCTGTGACTGCGCGAAGTCCATGGATTCTGCGCCGAAGGCCTCCACGGCGGCGATCTGGGAGCCGTGCGGTGCACACAGCGCGATGTTGCCGCCCAGCCGGGCCACAGGGTCCACCAGGTACTCGGGCAGGACAGTCCAGCCCAGCCGCCAGCCCGGCATGCCCCAGTATTTGGAGAAGGAGGAGATGATCACGGCGTCGTCGGTGACTTCGGCTGCGCTGACGGCCGGCTCACCGAAGCTGATGCCGTGGTAGATCTCGTCACTGATCAGCTGGGCGCCGTGGTCTGTGCACCACTGGGCCAGGCTGCGCAGCTGTTCCCGGCCGATCATCGTGCCGGTGGGGTTGGCCGGTGAGGCGATGATCAGCCCATCCAGCGGACCGTTCTGGGCGACCTCTGCCTCCAGCTGCTCCACCGTGGGCTGGAAGCGGACTTCCGGGCCGCAGTCCAGGTCCACGACTTCGATGCCCAAGCTGGCCAAGATGTTGCGGTAGGCCGGATAGCCAGGACGGGCCAGCGCAACGCGTGCCCCAGGGTCGAAGGCGGCCAGGAAGCTCAGCACGAAGGCCCCGGAGGATCCGGTGGTCACGGCGATCCGCTCAACCGGCAGCTCGACGCCGTACCAGCTGCGGTAGTGCTCGCCCAGAGCCTCGCGCAGCGGCAGGATCCCGAATCCCGCGCTGTAGTTGAGCACCGTGTTGTCTTCATGGATCTGTGCGGCCGCCCGGTTCACCGCCGGCGGGGCGCCGGATCCCGGCTCCCCGGCGGTCAGCGAGACAACATCACGCCCGGCAGCCCGCATACGCTCCAGCTGAGCGACGATGCTCATGACCTTGAATCCAGGCACATCAGAACGGGCGGCGGCAGAGCGGCGGGTCATAGGCCCAGCCTATCGGCACCGGCGTGCATCAGCGGGCGGCGTCGGGCTCTCTGACGCGAACGATCTGAGCCAGCAGCGCCAGGATGGGCAGCTCGATCAGCGGGCCGATCACCAGAGCCACGGCGATCAGCGGCCGGTCCGGGAAGGCCGCCACCGCCAGCGCCAACGCAATGGGCGAGTTGCGCGCCACCGTGGTCATGATCAATGTGACCCGGCGGTCGGCAGGCAGCCGGAGCGCCTTCCCGACGCCGGCGGAGAGCAGCGGAAGCGCCGTGAAGAAGATCAACAGCGGAGGAAGCAGCAGGAGCAGCGCATCCCAGTGTTCGGCGACCGTGTGAGCATGGGCGGCGAACATCGCTCCCACTGCCAGACAGAGCAGCGGGATCACCGCGGCTGAGGCTGGGGCCGTGACGCGGCGCTGCATGGCCTGGCGTCCGATGATCCGTGGCAGGCCGCGACGCAGGATGCTGGCAAGAACAGCAGGGAAGAACAGGACCAGCAGCACCGCTTCAAAGAGCAGACGCCAGTCCAACCCCACACCCTCCCCGCCGAGCAGGAGGATGTAGAGCGGCAGCAGCGCCAGCTGCAGGACCAGGTTGATCGGCAGCAGAGCAGCGGCGATCCCGGTGTGGCCGCGCGCCACGGCAGTGAACACCAGATACCAATCGGTGCAGGGCGTGACCAGCAGCAGAAGCAGCCCGATCCGCAGATCCGGCTCCGCGCCCAGCAGCCCCGCACCCAACGCCCAGGCCAGACCGGGAGTGACCACGAAGTTCAGCACCAGACTGGCCGCCACCAGGCTCTTCGCCCGGGCCGCCGCGGCGAACTGCGCCAGGTCGATCTGCAGGAAGATCGCAGCGAGCATCACCAGCAGCGCCGGCAGCACCACATGCTCGGCCAGCTGGGCCTGCGGGAACATCAGGCCCGCGCAGAGCCCGACGACGGCAGCCAGGGCGACGAAGATGCTCTGGAACCGCTCGGCCAGGCTCATGGAGCCGCCCCCACGACGGCGAACAACCAGTACCAGACCATCTCAGCATCCTACCGACCGGCGTCGGGCCCTCACCCGGCGATACGCAGACACGTTGTGTGGGCACTTTCTGACGGAATGAGAGCGCTGCCGGCGCTCATAACACCGTAAAGTGCCCACACAACGCAGCTGAGGGTCTGCGCCAGAGGCTCGACAGTCCGGGAGTCAGCTGATCTGGTCGACCGGGGCTTCGTAGCGGAGGGTGGCGGCGATGTCGCCGCTGACCGAGGCACCGACCAGGCCTACCTGGGCGTCGATCTCGGCGGCCTGTCGCAGCAGCTCGTCCTCCTCCTCACCGCGGGTGCCGTAGCGCAGCAGCAGCGTCTCGACTGCGCCCAGCTGCACGGCCTTGCGGATCTCCTCAGCTCCTTCCACGGCTCGGCCGGCCGCCTGGAGCTCGTGGAAACGATCGGTCTGCTGCTGAGCACGGGCGATGACGATCTCACGCGCCACAGCGCCGAGATCCTCCACCAGGGAATCCTCGGCACCGCTGTCGGCGCTTCCCGAGGGGATGCCGCCGCCGGACTCGACCTCTTCAGCAATGGTTTTCAGATCGTCCGGCAGCTCTTCCTGCAGCCGCTTGCGGCCTTGGACCTCACCGGCGATCACCACGACGTCGGGCTGCCAACGGTTGGCCACTGACGAGAGTCGCTCGACGACATCACGGATGTTCTGCTTGGCGGCTTCATCAGCGGTGCGTTGGATCTGCTTATGGCTCAGTGCACCTTCACGAGGCTTGTGCACCGACTCCACCGCCGACCCGGAGACGCTCTCCTCAGCACCCTCGTGCAGGACTTCTGAGGAGGTCAGCACGAAACGGCGGAGCACCGCGCCCTCCTGGTCGGCGACAGCGACCAGCGCCCGCACCGAACGGAGACGCTCGCGGAGGTAGGAGCCGAGCTCGGCCGGCTCGCCGAGGACCGCATAGTCACCGCGGCCCAGTGCCGCATCCCAGTGCTCCTCCAGGAGCAGACCGTCCTGGTTGGCAACCAGCACGCGCCCCTCGGTCTGGACTTCGGTGATGTTCTCGATGAGCAGGGCGTCCTCCAGCGCTGCCACGGCCTGCTCGTGCGCCCCGGCGTCGCTGAGTTCACGCTTCAGGGCGTCCCAGCGCAGCCGCACCTGGTCCGCGGCATCCTCAGAGGGGTCACGGGCCTCCAGGTAGACCGTGGCGAAGGGTCCTTGAGCCTCGTAGACAGGACGGAACCTGCTGAGTTCGATCCCTGTACTGGCGTGTGCTGCTTCGGCCTGCATGGTGCTCCTTTCCGGGGAGGACCTCGCCTCCCCAAGGGATTCGGCGACAGCGAGGGGGCCTTCCCCCGAACCTAGTCAGTGTCCCCGAGCCGGTGCAACAGCCCGGGCCCGCAGGATGCGCTCATCACAGCTGAGCAGGGACAGGTCTGAGCGCAGGCTCAGATGTGATGGAATTGCTCGGTGCTCGATCTCCTGAACCCCGTGATCCTCTCTGTCCTCACCCTGGTCGCGCTGAGTCTGCTGCGCGTCAATGTGGTCATCGCTCTGCTGATCGCCGCCGTCGTGGGCGGGCTGACCGGCGGACTGTCCTTGGAAGGCACCTTCGACACGATGATCGAAGGGCTCGGCGGCCAGGGAGAGACCGCACTGAGCTACATCCTGCTGGGCACTCTGGCAGTCATGGTGGCCCGTTCCGGGCTGACCCGTAAGCTCATCCGCCGGGTCATGCCGCTGCTGCGCGGGCCCCGAGCCGTGGTGCTCTTCGCCATTGCGGGGCTGGCCTGCTTCTCACAGAACCTGGTGCCGGTGCACATCGCTTTCATCCCCATCCTGATCCCGCCGCTTCTGGCTGGCTTCGACCGGATGAAGATCGACCGCCGCGGTATCGCGGTGGCACTGACCTTCGGGCTGAAGGCGCCCTATTTGATCGTGCCGCTGGGCTTCGGACTGATCTTCCAGGGGATCATCGTCGACTCCATGCAGGAGCACGGCATGGAGATCTCTCTGGGCCAGATCCCGCTGGCGATGGCCTTCCCCGTGGCGGCCATGGCCGTGGGCCTGGCCATCGCGATCCTGGTGACCTACCGCAAGGACCGCGACTACGTCCCCGGCAGGCCGCTGGCCGGGATGGACGGCTCACCACTCGAGATTCTGGACTCGGAGGAGGAGCTGCACTGGACTCGCCAAGACGTGGCCGTGCTGCTGGGGCTGGCCGTGACTCTGGTGCTGCAGCTGGTCTACGGATCCCTGGTGATGGCCGCGCTGGCCGGCGTCGTGGTGATCTTCCTGCTGCGCGGCGAGCGGTGGACCGACGGCGACCCGATCGTGGACCGCGGTGTCGGCATGATGGGCACCATCGCCTTCATCATGCTGGTCGCCTCCGGCTACGCCACAGTGCTGACCGAGACCGGCTCTGTCGACGACCTGGTCTCCTCGGCGGCGGGCTGGATCGGTGACAGCCAGATCCTCGCCGCAGTGGTCATGATGACCGTGGGGCTGCTGGTGACCCTGGGCATCGGCACCTCCTTCGGCACAGTGCCGGTGCTTGCGGCGGTCTTCGTGCCGCTGGCGGCCACCGTCGGGTTCAGCCCGCTGGCCACGGCTGCGCTCATCGGCTCCGCCGGTGCACTCGGCGACGCCGGCGCGCCGGCCTCAGACTCAACGCTCGGCCCGACCTCAGGCCTGAACGCCGACGGACAGCACCACCACATCTGGGACACCTGCGTGCCCACGTTCCTGCACTACAACGTGCTGATCTTCGCCGGCGGCATCGTCGCCGCGATGGTGCTCTGAGGGAGAGACCGAGACGAGATCGCCCCGGGTTTCTCCCGCCCAGCGCCTCTCAGGAGCTGACCGTGGGAAAGCCCGGGGCGATCTCAATTCTGGCCGAACCCGATCAGCCCCGGGGCTTGACCTTCCCGGTCTTCGAGTACCAGATCTCCAGCGGAATGGTGCCCAGCGGAGGCACCGCCGCCGCGAGAGCCACCAGGGCTTCTCTGATCCTCCACCGGAAGGTCCAGGCGGCCAGGACCACCACGCCGCAGAAGACCATGAACGCAACGCCGTGGAGCATGCCCCACAGCGGCACCGGGTCGGCCTCTTCACCCACGCCCACGATGTAGCGCATCCACATGCCGTACAGCAGCCCGGTCCAGGTGATGGCCTCGACGATGGCCACCACGTGGAAGGCGATCCGCATGAACCTCTGCCAGCCCAGGCCTCCGCGCGGGGCCTTCCGGGCAGCGGCCGGCGCAGCGCCCTCCGTCTGGGCAAGGGCCTGTTCGGTCACAGTCTCAGTCATCAGAGTCCTTCTGCTCGGTGCCGGCGCCTGTAGGTGCAGATCCGCCGGCAGGGTGTCTCAGTCTTCGGCGGCGGCCAGCTGACCGCAGGCCCCGTCGATCTCTTTGCCGCGGGTGTCGCGCAGCGTGGTGGGAACACCGGCACCGTTGAGGCGGCGCAGGAACTCCCGCATGACCTGCGGCTCGGAGGAGGTCCACACGGAGTTCGGAGTGGGGTTCAACGGGATCGGGTTCACATGCACCCAGCCGCGACCGCGAGCGTTGAGCTTCTCCGCCAGCAGGTCGGCGCGCCACGGGTGATCGTTCATGTCCTTGATGAGCGCGTACTCGATCGAGACCCGGCGCCCGGTGGTCTTGTAGTAGTAGTACGCGGCGTCGATGGCCTCATCGGCCTTCCACCGGTCGTTGACCGGGATGAGCTCGTCACGCAGCTCGTCATCCGGTGCGTGCAGGCTCAGCGCGAAGGTGATCGGCAAGTTCTCATCGGCCAGCTTCCGGATGGCTGGGACCAGGCCAACAGTGGAGATGGTGATGCCGCGGGCGGACATGCCCAGGCCTTCCGGGGCCGGGTCGACCATCCGGCGCACGGCGTTCATCACGCGCTTATAGTTGGCCAGCGGCTCGCCCATTCCCATGAACACGATGTTGCCCACCCGCTGAGGACCGGAGGGAGAGTATGACGACGGCGTGCCCTCGCCTTCGGCGAAGTCGGCCTCCTCGCCCAGCCCGGAGTGGTCGGCCTCCTCCGCGATCTCCTGCGCGTTGGGCGCGTCCAGCTCGCCGGCGGCGATCACCCGGTTGGCCTGGACGATCTGGTCCACGATCTCAGCGGTGGACATGTTGCGGGTCAGCCCGTTCTGGCCGGTGGCGCAGAAGGGACAGTTCATGCCGCAGCCGCACTGGGAGGAGATGCACAGGGTGATGCGGTTCTTGTACCGCATCAGCACCGACTCCACCAGGGCTCCGTCGAAGAGCCGCCAGAGGAACTTGATGGTGGCGCCGTCGTCGGTCTTCAGCCGGCGCACCTCGGTGAGCAGCGGAGGAAGGAACTCCTCCACCAGCTTCTCCCGCTCGGCGGCGGGCAGGTCGGTCATCTCTGCCGGGTCGGCGGTGTAGTGCTGGAAATAGTGCACCGAGAGCTGTTTGGCCCGGAAGCCGGGGATGCCCATCTCTTTGGCCTTGGCGATCCGCTCATCCAGGGTCATATCCGCCAGGTGCTGCGGAGGCTGCTTGACCCGCTTGGACTGGGCGAACTGCAGCTTGGGGCGACCTTCGGCGTCGACCGCCTGCGTCCACCCCTCTGCTTTGGGCCTGACCTGGGGCCGGGCGTCCTGGGAGGGGGCGGCCGGTGCGGGAGCGCCTGCCGCCTTGCGGGCAGCGGCCATCTTCGGGGCAGAGATGCGGGGTTCGCCGCCCTGCTCGGGCGACGGGTTCTTCGAAGTCGACATCCCTTCCAGTGTCCCATGTTCCGGCGTCCTCACGTTGTGTGGGCGGAGAACGCACGAATCCGGCCGAAATCAGCGTCCTTTCATGCGTTCTTCGCCCACCTGACTCGAGGTCAGACCCCGGAGGCCTCCCGCTCCGCCGCGGTGCCGCCCGCGCAATAGACTGATCCCATGAGCGCAGCCGAGAACATCCGCCGTGAACAGGCCCAGGAGCGGGCCTCCTTCATCACCGTCAGCGAGTACCGCGTGGAGCTGGACCTGAGCCGGCAGGAGGAGGGCACCACCACCTTCGGGTCGCGCACCACGGTGGAGTTCTGCGCGGAGGGGGACGCCATCGCGCTGGCCGCGGGGACATGGAACGACTTCATCGCCGAGTCCCTACAAGAAGTCACCCTGAACGGGGAGCGGCTGGACCCGGCGGAACTCTACGACTGCACCCGCCTGCAGCTGCCACATCTGAAGGAGCACAACGTCCTGACCGTGGAGGGGACCGCCTTCTACTCCTCCACCGGGGAGGGCCTGCACCGCTTCACCGACCCGGCCGACGGCGAGGTCTACCTCTACACCCAGTTCGAGGTGCCGGACTCCCGCCGGGTCTTCGCCGTCTTCGAACAGCCGGACCTCAAGGCCCACTTCAGCTTCTCCGTGACCGCCCCGGAGCATTGGCGGGTCATCTCCAACTCCCCGACGCCGGCCCCCACCTCCGCGGGCGAGGGGCTCTCCCGCTGGGACTTCTCCCCCACCCCCGTGCTCTCCAGCTACGTCACCGCGATCATCGCCGGACCCTACCGGGGCACGGAGTCCACGCTGACCAACTCGGAGGGCCGGGAGATCCCACTGGGCGTCTACGCCCGAGCCTCGCTGGCCGAACACCTCGACGCCGAGGACATCCTGAAGGTCACCCGCGAGGGCTTCGCCTTCTATGAGAAGCAGTTCGGCGTCCCGTACCCCTTCGAGAAGTACGACCAGATCTTCGTCCCGGACTTCAACGCCGGTGCCATGGAGAACGCCGGCGCGGTCACCTTCCTGGAGAACTACGTCTTCCGCTCCGCGGTCCCGCAGGCCATGGTCCATGCCCGGGCGATCACCATCCTCCACGAGCTGGCCCACATGTGGTTCGGTGACCTGGTGACCATGCGCTGGTGGAACGACCTGTGGCTCAACGAATCCTTCGCCGAGTTCACCTCCACCCTGGCAGCGGCCGAGGGAACCGAGGACTTCACCGAGGCCTGGAACGCCTTCGCCGCCCTGGAGAAGAACTGGGCCTATAAGCAGGATCAGCTCTCCTCCACCCACCCGGTCATGGCTGAGATCCGCGACCTCGACG
Organism: Nesterenkonia lacusekhoensis; assembly: GCF_017876395.1. NCBI lineage: Bacteria > Bacillati > Actinomycetota > Actinomycetes > Micrococcales > Micrococcaceae > Nesterenkonia > Nesterenkonia lacusekhoensis. The sequence goes on from NZ_JAGINX010000001.1 coordinate 2,032,724, forward strand.
ACGTGGCGGTCAACTTCGACGGCATCACCTACGCCAAGGGTGCTTCCGTGCTGCGCCAGCTGGTGGCCTGGGTGGGCCAGGAGAACTTCATGGCGGGAGTCCGCAGCTACTTCGAAGAGTTCGCCTGGTCCAACACCGAACTGCCGGATCTGATGCGCCACCTCACCGCGGCCTCGGGCCGCGATCTGGAGACCTGGACCCAGGCCTGGCTGCAGTCCCCGGGTGTGAACACAGTGGTCACCGAGGTGGAGACCGACGACGCCGGGCTCATCACCTCGCTGCGGCTGCGCCAGCTCCCCGACGCCGCCGACGGCCTGCTGCGTCCGCACCGGGTCGGCGTCGGGATCTACGGAACCGGTGAACACGGCCGACTGGTGCGCACCGGCTATGCCGAGCTCGATGTGGACGGGGCGCTCACCGAGGTGACCGAGCTGGTGGGGTCTCACCGTGGTGAGCTGATCCTGCCCAACGACGGCGACCTCGGCTACTGCCGGATCCGTCTGGATGAGCAGTCGGCCGCGGCAGCGGCGGCGCGGCTCAGCGAGATCGCCGACTCACTGCCGCGGACGCTGCTGTGGACCTCCTTCTGGGAAACGGTCCGCGACGGCATGATGCCGGCCAGCGAGTTCGTGGAGCTGCTGATCAGGCACCTGCACGCGGAGACCGACTCCTCAGTGATCCGCACGCTGCTGCGCCAGTCCGAGACCGCTGTGGGCCTCTACGTCCACCCGGAGAAGACCCAGCAGGTCCGCCGTCGGCTCTCCGCGACTCTGAAGGAGCTGCTGGAGACCGCCGAGCCGGAATCGGACCGCCAGCTGCAGTACCTCAAGGCGCTGATGGTCCATGCCGAGGGTGAGCAGGTGCAGTTCCTGCAGGACCTCGCCTCCGGTGAAGCCGTGATCGCAGGGCGCACGCTCAGCGGGGCTGAGGCGGATACGGATCTGCGCTGGGAGCTGCTGACCGCTCTGGCCTCGCACGGCATCGACGGAGCCGAGGAGCTGATCGCTGAGGCCGCAGAGCAGGACGCCACGGCCAACGGGCACCTGGCCCGGGTGGAGGCGCTGGCCGCCCGGCCGGATGCCCAGGTGAAGGCTGAGGTCTGGGAGGCCGCCGTCGTCGGGCTGACCCGCTCACATTCTGAGCAGCCTGACGCCGATTCTGAACAGCCTTACACAAACTCGGAACAGCGCAGGGCCGTGGCCGGATTCAAGCGGGTCCAGGACAAGGAGCTGCTGGCGCAATACGCTCCGGCCTTCTTCGAGCAGGTGCCCACCGTCTGGGCCGAAGCCTCCAAGGAGCTGGCGATGACCGTGGTCACCGCCCTGTTCCCCACCTGGGCTGCCTCGGAGGAGACGCTGACGCTGGCGGAGACCACCATCGACGAGGTCCAGGAGGAGCACCCCTCCCTGGCCCGCATGCTGGGTGAGGGTCGCGATGAGCTGCAGCGTGCCCTGCGCGCCCAGCAGCGCGACTCCTGAGTTGGATCGGGCTGATCCGGCTCAGGCGCTGGCTCGGCCCTTCTTCCAGTAGCCCATGAAGGAGACCTGCTTCTTGCTCAGGCCGATCTCCTTGACCAGGTGGCGGCGCAGGCCGGTGATGGCTCCGGCCTCACCGGCCAGCCAGGCGTATTCGCGGAACCCGTCGGGCTCGGCGACCTCCCAGAGCTGCTCGTCCGGGCCCAGCTCTTCGTAGCCGGAGGAGCCGGCGGGAGCACCCACCGGGGTGAGCCCAGGTGCCCAGGCGGCGCGGCGGGCCTCGAAGATGATCTGGCGGCGTCGGCCCCAGTCGCGGACAGCATGGCCGAGCATCTCCCCCAGCGGGGCGCCGTCGCGGGGCAGCCAGCGGACCACGACGCCCGAGGGCGCGTCGACCTCGAGGATGTCCTCCGCGGTGGGGACCTCGATGTAGGTCTCCCCGAAGAAGACCTTGGCCTCCTCGGAGGCGGCCAGGCCTTCGAGGATCCCGCAGATCGCCGGCGCGGCGGTCTCATCGCCGGCCAGCAGGACCTCACGGGCCGTGCCGGGGTTCCATTCGATGCCGCCGCCGGCCTGCTCGGCCCGGACATCAGGGCCGATGACGATCAGCTCATCACCCAAGGCGGCGCCGATCGCCCAGGCCGAGGCCGGCCCCTCGGTGCCGTGGACCACGAAGTCCACGTCGATCTCCGAGTCCGCCGGCCGGATGTCCCGGACCGTATAGGTGCGGATGGGGTTGCGCTCGGCCTCATCCAGCAGACGCCACTGCTGGTACCACTCCATCATCGAGGGCTGAGGCTCCCGCCCGAAGCCCACGTCCGGCACAGTGCCGTCCGCGCGGGGCAGGAAGAGCTTGATCCGCTGGTCCATGCCGCCCGGGTCGAAGAGGTGCAGGTCCTCGGCCCAAAGGGTGAAGCGGATGAAGTGTGGGGAGAGCCGGCGGATCCCGGTCACGCGTGTGAAATAGGCGCGGTAGGGGGTCACCGCCGTCGCAGTGGCGCTACTGGTCATCCAGTGCTTCCTCGATCATCGGGGTCAGTTCTTCCAGTGCATATTCCTTGGCCGCCGGAGTGCCCAGGGAGAAGGCATCGGAGATCTCACCGTCGACGACGACGGCGCGCTCCTCCTCCACGGCCTCGATGGAGTTCCAGCCGGCGTCCTCGGTGATCTCCTCGGTGTCGATCCAGATCGGGAAGGCGACGATGAGGTCGGCGTCGAAGACATCGATCTGCTCATCCGAGAGCTCGACGCTCCACTCATCCTCCTCGCTGAGCTCCTCGATCTCCGGGTTGTTCGTGAAGCCCAGGTCCTCCAGGAACTCCACGCGGCCGTCATGGGTGTAGGCGCCCCAGCCCTCGGAGGTGCGGGTGGCAACGGTGACGTCCCGATCCGCCCACTCGGGGTGGGCCTCGGCGACCTCGGCGAAGGACTCGTCCAACTCGGCCTGGATCTGCTCGGCCTCCTGCGTCCTGCCCAGGGCCTCACCGATCATGCTCAGCTGCTCGTCACCATCAGTCATGTAGTTCGCACCCCCTGGCCCGACGCCGACGGTGGGCGCGATGGACTCGAGGCGCTCGTAGCGCTCCTGGTCCCCGGAGCTGTTCACATCGAGGATGAGATCAGGCTCCAGCTCGGCCACCGCCTCATAGGAGAGCTCCATGGTGCCGAGGATCTCCGGGGACTCCGAATAGCCCTCCTCCATCCAGGGGCCCAGGCCGTCCTCATCCTCGAAGCCGACCCAGTCGGCCGCTCCCACAGGCTCCACGCCCAGCTGCAGGGCGATCTCAGCATCGCCCCAGCCCAGGGCCACGACGCGCTCGGGCTCCTCCTCGATCACCACGTCCCCGAACTCGGTGGTGACCGTGGCGAAGGCATCCTCGGAGTCCTGAGCTCCGCCGGCGTCACCCTCACCGCAGGCGCTGAGCGCCAGCAGGCCGACGGCTCCTGCGGCCAGGCCGGTGTACAGGCGAGTATGGGGTGTCAGCGCAGCGGACATAGGCGGTCTCCTCGAGAAGAATAAACGTCAGCGTAAGATGCGACTATCAAGTAAGGCTAGACTAATCCAGGCATGAACGCACCATCAGTCCCTCCCGCGAGCAGTCCGCGCGGCTCAGCGCGTCGCGGCCGGATCCAGCGCCGCGCCGGCCAGAACAGTGCGCCTCGGCGTCACTGGCTCGCCCTCGGCGCGGGTCTGGCTCTGGTGATGGTCCTGGCCCTGGTCAGCGTGGCGGTGGGCAGCCGTGCCGTACCGCCGAGCACCCTGTGGGAGATCTTCTCCGGCGGGAGCGTCCCGAGCCCCGACCACCACGCGGTGATGGGGCTGCGCCTGCCGCGGACCGTCGCGGCCGCCGTCGTCGGAGCCGCTCTGGCCGTGGCCGGTGCGCTCATGCAGTCGCTGACCCGCAACCCGCTGGCTGAACCCGGACTGCTGGGCGTCTCCGCCGGCTCGGCCTTCGCCGTAGCCATGGCCATAGCCGTCTTCGGGATCACCAGCGCGGCCGGCTACATCTGGTTCGCGCTCTTCGGAGCCCTGGTGGCCACTGTGGCGGTGGCGCTGATCGGTGGGACGGGCACCGGCCGCATCGATCCGATCCGACTGGTCCTGGCCGGCGTCGCGCTCTCAGCTGTGCTCTCCGGGATCATCGGTGCGCTGCGCCTGTCCGATCCGCAGACCTTCAATGCGCTGCAGGTCTGGGAGGCCGGGATGCTGGCCGGCCGAGACCTGGAGATCACGCTGACCGTGCTGCCGCTGATCCTGCTCGCCCTGCTGGTCGCCCTTCCGCTGGGCAAATCGCTGAACACGCTGGCCATGGGTGATGAGCTGGCGGCGTCGTTGGGGGTCTCTCTGGTGCGGACCCGCGTGCTGGCCATCCTGGCGATCACGGTTCTGGCCGGCGGGGCCGCGGCCATCGCCGGGCCCATCGCGTTCATCGGGCTGATGGTCCCGCATGCGGCCCGGTGGATCGCCGGCGCGGATCAGCGCTGGGTGCTGCGGCTCTCCCTGGTCTTCGGCCCGATGCTGATGATCTTCGCCGATGTGCTGGCCCGCCTGCTGGTCTGGCCCGGGGAGATGCCGGTGGGACTGGTCAGCGCCCTGGTGGGCGCCCCGGTGCTGGTGATGCTGATCCGCCGGCGGAAGGCGCTGCGGCTGTGACTCCTCGAACGTCTGCGGCCCTCAGCCGCCCAACGGTGGTCGGAGCCGCCTTGGCCGCGGCCACCGCAGCGCTGGTGGTCCTGGCGCTGGGCCTGGGCGACTATCCGCTCTCCCCGGCGGAGGTGCTGAGCGCCCTGATCGGGCCGCTGGTCTCCGACTCCCCCGACTTCTCCTCCACTGTGGTGCTCGAATGGCGGCTGCCGCGGATCACCGCCGCCGTGGTCTTCGGGGCCGCACTGGCCGTGGCCGGCGCACTGTTCCAGACGCTGACCCGCAACCCGCTGGGCTCTCCGGACATCATCGGCTTCTCCACCGGGGCCTACACCGGGGTCATCCTGGCGACAGTGGTCTTCGGCGGGGCCTTCGTGGGCACCACCGGCGGAGCGATCCTGGGCGGACTGGGCACCGCGCTGCTGGTCTACCTGCTGGCCTACCGCAAGGGCGTCCAGGGGTATCGGCTGATCATCGTCGGCATCGGGGTGACCGCTGCGCTGCACGCGGTGAACTCATGGATCCTGATCCGCGCCGAGACCGAGGTGGCGATGAGCGCCGCCATCTGGGGTGCGGGCTCGCTGGGCCTGACCAGTTGGACGGATGTGGTGCCGGCAGTCGGCGTCGTGCTGGCTGCGCTGCCGCTGCTCCTGGCCAGCGTACGGCCTATGCGGCAGCTGGAGCTCGGCGACGAGGTCGCTTCCTCCCACGGTGTGAAGGTCGAACCCACCCGGCTGCTGATCCTGGGGGTGGGCGTGCTGCTGACCGCGCTGGTCACCGCCACGGCCGGACCCATCGCCTTCGTGGCGCTGGCCGCTCCGCAGATCGCCCGCCGGCTGGCCCGCTCCACCGGCATCCCGCTGACCCATTCGGCGCTGACCGGGGCGTTCCTGCTGCTGGGAGCCGATCTGGTGGCCCAGCAGGCCCTGGCCCAGCCGATCCCGGTGGGCATGGTGACGGTGATCCTGGGCGGCGCCTACCTGTGCTTCCTGCTGATCAGCGACGGGCGCCGCGAGCGCTGAGCCACGGGCCTCAGAGAGCTTCGAAGGTGAACCGGCCGCCCACCAGGGTCGCCGCCACAGGCATGGTGCGCAGTTGCGCGCCGCCGTCGGTCAGCAGCGCCGGGTCCAGCGGGTCGGCATCGACCACGGCCAGATCCGCCACGTCCCCTGCACTCACCTCCACCCGACCACGGGTGCTGGCAGCCAGGGCAGAGCGGGAAGAGATCCGCTGCTCCGGATGCCAGGGCTCCCGGCCGTCGCGGCTGCGGGTGACGGCTGCGGCCAGGGAGACCCAGGGGTCCAGAGGCGCGACCGGCGCATCCGAGCCCAGGCGCAGCACAGCTCCGGACTCCTCGAGCGTCTTCAGCGCGAAGGCCCGGTCAGTCCGTCCCTCCCAGAACCGGTCGGCGACGTCGCGGTCGTCCATCGCATGCTCGGGCTGGACGCTGGCGGTCAGCCCCAACTGGGCGAACCGCGGGATGTCTGACTCGCGCAGCAGCTGAGCATGCTCGACGGCGCCTGTCATGCCCAGGCTCTCGAAGGTGTCCAGCACTGCTGTGTTGGCGCGGTCGCCGATGGCGTGGATGGCCGCGGTCAGCCCGCCGTCGCGGGCGGTCCGCATCAGGGACTCCAGCTCCGCGATCGGCACCGCCTCCACCCCGCAGGCATGCCGATGACTCGGGTCCATCCCCGGATAGGGGTCCCAGCACCAGGCGGTGCGCGTGTTCAGCGACCCGTCCACGATCACCTTCAGCGGCCCCATGGTGACCAGTCCGCGCTCATCGAGCGGATCGCCGCTCTTGACCCCTCGGGCCAGCGCGTCCTGCAGCTTATCCGGCCACACGGAGACCTCCACGCGCAGCTGGTCCACGCCCTCGTCCACGCGCTGCGGCCAGGCCGTGATGTTGTCGGTGTTCTCGAACTCCACGACGCCGACCACTCCCCTGCGCGCCGCGGCCTCGGCAGCCGCGCGGTAGTCGGCGGTGCTCAGCGCCGTGCCGTTCTGCAGACGCTCCATGGCGGGGAACCAGGCGTCCTCCCGGACCAGCCCGGAGTCGTCGGGCTGGGCCTGCATCAGCTGAGAGGCTGCGGTGTTGAGCCAGCCGCAGTGCAGGTCCCCGCTGATCAGCACCACCGGGTGGTCACCGGAGACGGCGTCGAGCTCGGCCACGCCAGGCTCATCGGGCCAGAGGCCGTCGCGGAAGCCGTAGCCCACCAACGGTGTGGGTGCGCTGGGACCTGAGCCGCCGGCCTCGGGAGCGGCCAGGGCCTCACGCACCAGCTGGAGTACCTCGGCCGCACTGGTGGTGCCACCCAGGTCCAGGCGCTGCCGCTGGGTGGTCCACTGGGAGAAGTGCACGTGGTTGTCCCACAGCCCGGGGAGCAGGAAGCGGCCCCCGAGGTCACGGACCTCCGCCGCGGCCGGGGAAGACTCCCCCGCGGGGAGGACAGCGCGGACCGTGCCGTCCTCCACCAGGACGTCATAGCGCCCCTCCCGCCCGGGGAGGGCCGCATCCCTGAGCAGCAGACCCGGTGCGGCGGATCGGGCATCAGGGGTATCAGTCATCATCGGCCTCCAGCTTCTGGGCGTTCACACGCTCCATCCGATCGGCGAGCGCGGCATCGGCATAGGGGCCGTCTCCGCGCAGGTGCCCGATGACGCTGCGCACCGAGTCGGCCGGCTTGTCCTGGTTCATCTTCTCCTTGGCCTCGATATGGGTGATCCGCATTCGGAAGCCCACTGTGCCGCGTACGATCCGGTAGGCGTAGTCGCTGTTCTCCTCGGTGGCGTGCAGCAGGTGAGGACCGGGCAGCACCTTCTCGAAGTGCTCCACCAAGCGGTCCAGCACAGCGAGGTTCTCGGCGTCCGGAAGCATCTCCGGAATCCCGCTGAGGTGGGCGACGGCGAAGTTCCAGGTCGGGACGTTGGGGCGGGTTCCGTACCAGCCCGGGGAGATGTAGCCGTGCGGGCCCTGGATGACGGCCAGGAGCTCATGTCCGCCCAGCTGGTGCCTCTGCTCATCGGGCCGGCCGACGTGACTCAGCAGCACGATCTCATCAGCAGAGTCGCACGTTCCCGCGCGCTCGGGAAAGACGTCCTCCTCCAGCATGACCGGGTAGTGGGAGGCCACCAGGCTGGGCCTCTCTCCCAGGCCGGGCCCGTCCCCCGGGGCAGCGCTCTCCCCTTGAACAGGGGGAACGTGAGAGACAAAGGTGCACCAGGGGTTCTCCCGGATGAGGTCCTTCACCATGCCGATCAGCTCGGCGCCGTCGACGGCGTAGTCGGGGTTGTGCCGCATCCTCTGGCCCTCCGGTAGTCTCATCCTCTGTGTCTGAGGAGGTCCGCATCATCGAGGAGATACTGTACCGCGCGGCGTCGGTCCCGGAGTTCAGCGGCTATCCCACCGTGGACGCCCTGCTGGCCGAGCTGGAGGCGCTGCGCGATCGGCATCCCGAGCAGCTCACCGCACAGCGGATCGGCACCTCCCGGCTGGGCGAACCCATCCATCTCTATACCCTCACCCCCGCCGGAGAGGGCAGCTCGGCGGGAGATGAACGGCTCTCCGGCCTGCTGGCCGGGGGCGTGCACCCCAACGAGCCCATCGGCTCCTGGACCATCGTGCACCTGGTCCGCGAGCTGACGGAAGACGCGGACCTGGCCCGCCGGCTGGGGACGGTCTGGCACCTGGTCCCCTGCGCCGACCCGGACGCCATGCGGCTGAACGAGGGCTGGTTCGCCCGCCCCGAGGACCGTGAGACCTATTTCCGGAACTTCTACCGCCCCGCCGGGCGCGAGCAGGTGGAATGGACCTTCCCCTTCTCCTATAAGCGCGCCTACTTCGACGCCATGATGCCTGAGACCCAGGCCCTCCAGCGGGCGATCGACCTGACCCGTCCGGACTTCTACGTCCCCCTGCACAACGCCGAGTCCGGAGGCGCCTACTACTACCTCTCCGAACCTGCGCCCGAGCTCTACGGGATCCTACACCGGCTGCCCGAACAGCTGGGCATCCCGCTGCACCGCGGGGAGCCGGAGGCCGGCCACTTCGAAGAGCTTGACGACGGCATCTTCGCCATGGGCAGCCTGGAGGCCGTCTACGACTGGATGGAAGAGCTGGGCCTGGACCCCGTCCATCCCGGCGCCGCCGGGGAGGCCTCCACCGGCTATGCCCGCCGCTACGGCAGTCTCTCGCTGATCGCGGAGATGCCCATATGGACCCATGCCCAGGCCGATGACACCGCCGAGACCCAGGAGAGCTACTCAGCACTGCTGGAGCAGGAGAGCGTGGCCCTCCAGGAGGCTGGGGACATCCTGACCGGGCTGCTGGCCCGGGCCGAGGAGCATCTGAGCATGGAGACCCCGTTCCTCCGCGCCAGCCGTTCCTTCCTGCCGACGCTGACCCGGGCGGCTGAGGGCCACCGGGCCCGGGCGGCCCAGCCGGAGAGCCGGCGTCCGGCCACCGTCTCCGAGAAGCACAGTCTGCGCGGCTTGCTGCATATGCTGCGGCTGCGCTTCGGCGCGATCTTCCTGCGCGCGGTCCAGGCTGAGATCGCCGCCGGCACCGCCCCCGCGGCGCTGCGCCGCGTCGGAGAGGAGACCGAGGAGGTCTTCAGCCGCTGGCTGGCCGAGACCGATGCTGACGAGTCCGGAGACTTCCAGCCGCTTCCGGTCAAGGACGTGGTGGGCCTGCAGTACGGGGCCGTGCTGGCCCTGGCCGACCACTGCCTCAGGCGGCGGGCGCGCGCGGGATCATCAGCGGCTTGCCGGTCTCCGGGTCCTCGATGACCCGGGAGTCCACCCCGAAGACCTCGCGAATGGTCTCCTCGGTCCCCACCTGGTGGGCCGTCCCCTCCGCGGCGATCCGCCCGTCCTTCATCGCCACGATGTGGGTGGCGTAGCGCAGCACCTGGTTGATGTCATGCAGCACGGCCACCAAGGTGCGGCCCTCGCGTTGCAGGCGGGCGCAGAGTTCGAGCACCTCGATCTGGTGGGCGATGTCCAGGTAGGTGGTGGGCTCGTCCAGCAGCAGCAGCGGGGTCTGCTGGGCCAGGGCCATCGCGATCCAGGCGCGCTGACGCTGCCCGCCGGAGAGGGAGTCGACCTCGCGGGAGGCCAGCTCGGTCATCTGAGTGTCCTCCAGGGCCCGGCGGACCGCCTCCTCATCCTCCGCGCTCCAACGCTTGAACATGCTCTGATGCGGGTGCCGTCCGCGGGAGACCAGATCAGAGACGGTGATCCCCTCCGGGGCGATGGCCGACTGCGGCAGCAGGCCCACTGTGCGGGCCAGCTCCCTGGTGGGCATTGCTGAGATGGAGGCCCCATCGAGGAGGACCTGCCCGTCGCTGGGCTTGATCAGCCGGGCCAGACTGCGCAGCAGTGTGGATTTTCCGCAGGCGTTGGGGCCCATGATGACGGTGAAGGAGCCGTCCGGGATGACGATGTCGAGCTCCGCGAGGACGGCACGTTCGTCATAGCCGGAGCTGAGCCGCTCAGCGGCGAGGCGGTAGGTCATGGCGACCATAGTAGAACCTCGTGCTGAATTAGAGCATTCACCCGTGACGGAACTCTCCGGGAGTCATCCCGGTGACCCTCCGGAAGGCCACTCCGAAGGCAGAAGTCGTCGCATAGCCCACGGTGCGGCCCGCCTCGGCCACACTGGCTCCCTCGGCCAACGACTCGATGGAGCACTTCACCCGGGCGGTGGTCACCCAGCCGCGGAATCCCAGGCCGGTCTCGCTGCGGAACAGACGGGTCAGGGTCCGGGAGCTCACACCCAGGCGCTCCGCCCAGCTGTCCAACCCGTGGGAGGCCGAAGGGTCGGCCAAGATCTCCTCCGCGGCACCGGCGATCAGCTCATGGGTGGGCATCTGCAGGATGACCGGCTGCGGGACCGGCTTGACCAGATCCATCACCACCGCCTCAGCACGGTGGCGCTCGCCGTCGTCGAGGTCCTCCGTGCGCAGATGCTCCAGCAGCTGACCCAGCAGAGGGGTGATCTCCACGCTGGCCGGCTCCTCGCTGCGCGCAGGAGTGTGCTCCGGATCGAAGAACGTCACCCGGGAGGTGACACCGGCGGGCACCGTCCCGGAATAGACGGTCCCGGCGGGGATCCACAGGGCCTGCGACCCGGCCACCGTCCAGAGCCTGCGGCCCACCAGCACCGTGATCGCTCCGCCGTGGGCCCACAGCAGTTCGTGGGTGGGGTGGAAGTGATCCGGCCAGCGGGTCTCCTCGCTGTGCTGGTCCAGCTCGCCGAAGATCCGCCCCCACGGGAACCGGTAGGGCTGCTCCTGAGGGGCAGCGACGAGGTCCGGGGTTCTGGGCAGGCTCATGGTCCATCCAGCATAAGAGGTCTCCCTGAGCACGCCCTCATCCGCAGGGTCCGAGAGCCTGCGCCCAGTAGCCTGTGATGATGAGCCTCTCCGCTGAGACCACCGCCTCCGACGGCCTGTCGCGCTGCCCCTGGAGCACCGGCGCCCCGGAACTGACCGCCTATCACGACGCCGAATGGGGCTTCCCCGTGGGCGAGGACCAGCGGCTCTTCGAGAAGCTCTGCCTGGAGTCCTTCCAGTCCGGGTTGAGCTGGCGGACCATCCTGAACAGGCGGGAGGCCTTCCGCGCAGGATTCGCCGGATTCGAGATCTCCGCGGTGGCCCGCTTCGGGGAGGAGGACCTCGCCCGCCTGCTCTGCGATGCCGGCATCGTGCGCAACCGCGCCAAGATCGAAGCCTGCATCGGCAACGCCCGGCGGGCCGAGGAGCTCATCACCCAGGAGGGCTCCCTGGCGGCCTTCCTCTGGCGGTTCGAGCCGCCGGCCGAGGAGCTGGCCGAGCCGCAGACGCTGACGGTCTCGCCCTCCTCCACCGCGATGGCGAAGGAGCTGAAGAGGCGGGGCTGGCGGTTCTTCGGGCCGACTACGGCCTTCGCCTTCATGCAGTCCATGGGCCTGCTCAACGACCACGTCCACGGCTGCATCCTCCGCGAGCCGGTTCAGCGGGCGCGGGCAGAGTTCACCAGGCCCTGAGCGGGGAGGACTGCAGAGGTGCGGGATGCAGGATGCACCCCTGTTACAGTGCACGGGTGGATCTCAGAGTCGCCGCCTATGCCGTGATCACCGACGACGCCGGCCGCATGCTGCTGCCTCATTGGCACCAGGGGCCCGGCGGATGGACTCTGCCCGGCGGCGGCATCGACCCGGGCGAGGACCCGGCCGACGGCGTGATCCGAGAGATCCGCGAAGAGACCGGCTATGAGGCAGAGGTGCTGGAGCTGCTGGGGATCGACAATATGGTCATCCCGGGCGACCGCCGCCTCTCCGAGGAGAAGAAGGGCACGCCCATGCAGGCGCTGCGGATCATCTACCGGGCACGGATCACCGACGGTGAGATGACCGCGGAGCAGGACGGGTCCACCGATGACGTCGCCTGGTTCACTCCGGAACAGATCGAGGGACTCAAGCGCGTCTCCCTGGTGGATGTGGGACGCCGCATGGCGGGGCTGATCAGCTGAGCTTGCTGGGCGGTCGGCCCTGCTGGAGCCTCAGCTCTGCCGCGTCCTCAGCTCTGCCCGCCGGCCGGACGCCACATGCCGATCAGCGGCGTGGTGCCGTACGCTGGGATCTCGCTGATCTCCGCGAAGCCGTAGCGCGCATAGATCGGCACGTTCTCCGGCTTGGAGGACTCCAGGTAGACCCCGACGCCGGCTCGGTCGGCCTGGGCGAGCCCATGGCGGATCAGCGCTGAGCCGGCTCCCCTCCCCCGCGCTTCGGGGGCAGTTCCGATCACCTTCAGGTACCAGTGGGGAGCTTTGGGCCGGTAGCGGGCGACCTCGCGGTAGGTCCGCTTCACGTCCTTGAACCGGCGGCCATAGATCCGTCGCATCGCCACAGCCTCAGTGAGCTGTTCGCGCCATCCCGCCTCCTGACCGGGCGCGCCCCAATAGGCCACACCCAGCGGTTCCGCGCTGGTGTCGGCGCCGTCCACAGCCACGTAGACGTGACCGCCGGTGCGCAGGTTGCTCAGCGCCTCGAAGCGGAACATCTGCTCCATACGGTCCTGCCTGCGGTCCTGCGGCAGCAGTCCGGCGATATGCGGGTCATCGCCGAAGGCACCGGCGAGGACCCGGGCGGCGGCGTCGGCGTCGGCCTCCGCGGCGGGACGGATGATCACGGAAGAAGCGGCTGGATCGATTCCCATGTCTCTATGATCGCAGGGACCACTGACACCACCAGCAGCCCGGCCATGACGATGTTGAAGATCCGCATATGACGCGGCCGCGCGATCAGCCTGCCGGCGCCCACGCCCAGCACCGTCCAGGCGATGGTGCATGGGGCCCCGAAGACCAGAGCGAAGGCTGCGATCACCAGGACTTCGGTGAGGAAGGAGTCCCAGAATCCGGTGAAGGTCGACAGTGCGGCCAGAGCCAGAGTCCAGGCCTTGGGGTTGACGTACTGGAACAGCGCCATCTGCACGAAGCCCGGCGGACTTCCCTCCCGCCGAGCCTTCAGGTCGGTGGGGCCGGTGCCGATCCTCCAAGCCAGCCACAGCAGGTAGGCCACGCCCAGCGGGCGGATGATGTCCAGCAGGAAGGGCCACTGGGCCAGGACCCCGCCCAGGCCCAGACCCACCAGCACGATCATGACGGGGAACCCGACGTTGATCCCGGCGATGGCCGGCACGGACTTCCGGAAGCCGAAGACAGCCCCGGAGGCCATCACGATGGTGTTGTTCGGCCCCGGAGTTCCGGCCCCGGCCACGACGAACAGGATCAGCGACAGAAAGGTCATGAGGAGAATCTACTTGCTCGGGTTGTGTGGTGCGGGCGCGAATCCCGCCGGGCTGCGCTACAGTTGAAAGCGTCTTTGTTCCCGACCACGAGGTGCCCGTTGAAGTTCTGAGGTCTGAGACCTGCGCAGTCTGCCCGCGACGTCCTGATGGCGTCCGGCCCGGCGCTGTGCTCTCCGACCGATCAGAAGTTCACGATTCTCCGCCGTTCCGGCTGCACCCGTGGCATCTGCGCAGCGTCTCCACGCGTCATCGACCGCTTCTGCCTGTGGAGACCTATGCCTGCCCCCATACTTGCCACACATTCCTTGTCCTATCGCCTGCCCGAAGGTCGCACCGTCCTGGACCAGGTCAGCTTCGGACTGACGCCCGGCCGGCACGCTCTGATCGGTGACAACGGCGCCGGGAAATCGACCCTGCTGAAGCTCATCACCGGTGAGCTCACGCCCTCCTCCGGGACGGTCCAGCTCGACGGCGACCTCGCCCACCTTCAGCAGAACCCGGCCGTGGATGAACACGTCCCCGTGGCTGAGCTGCTGGGCGTCCAGCAGACGCTGGACGCCCTGGCGGCCATCGAAGCCGGATCGGTGAGGGAGGAGCACTTCGACGCCGTCGGAGACGACTGGGACATCCGCGAACAGATCCTCGCCTCCCTAGCACGTGCCGGACTGGAGGGGATCGAGCTCTCCCGCACGGCCAGAAGCCTCTCCGGAGGCGAGCTGATCCTGCTCAGCCTCACCGGACTCGTCCTGCGTCGACCATCGCTGCTCATCCTGGACGAACCCACCAACAACTTGGATGCGCACGCCCGACGGCGACTCAGCGACATCCTCGATCAGTTCTCAGGAACTGTCCTGGTGGTCAGTCATGACCGTGACCTGCTCGAAGAGGTCGACTCCATCGGGGAGCTGCGCCGCGGATCGCTGCGCTGGTTCGGCGGCGGACTCTCGCTCTACGAGGAGATCATCGCCGCTGAGTCCGAAGCCGCCGCCCAACAGGTGGCCCAGGCCAAGGCTGACGTGAGGAGGCAGCGCCGCGAGCTGACCGAACAGCGGCGCAGGCACGCCGCCCGCGACCGCCAGGGGAAGCAGAGTGCCCAGAGCATGCCCAAGATCCTGGCCAATGCCCGGAGGTCCAAGGCTGAGGCCAACGCCGGCAGAGCCTCGGCGGCCCACCACACCCGGCTGGAAGAGGCGCGGAAGTCACTGGAACAGGCCGAGGAGCAGGTCCGTAAGGATCAGCAGATCCATCTCGATCTCCCTGGCGCCGAGGTGCCCAAGGGTCGCGAGGTGTTGGAGGTGGTCGGACTGCGCCCGCCGCACGGCACCGCTGTGGTCGACCTCCACCTGCGCGGACCGCAGCGCGTGGCGCTGACCGGGCCCAACGGCGTCGGGAAGACCTCAGTGCTGCGCTGCATCACGGGGGAGGCGCAGCCGCTGGAGGGCAGCGCCGGCGTCGCGGTGCCGTTCCGCTGTCTGCCGCAGAATCTGCAGCTGCTCGACGACGGTGCCAGCGTCCTGGAGAATATGCAGGGCTTCGCGCCGACCACGACGCCGGTTCAGGCTCGACATCGACTGGCCCAGTTCCTGATCCGCGGCGACGCCGTCCACCAGCCGGCCGGGTCGCTCTCCGGCGGGGAGCGTTGGCGGGCCACACTGGCCTGCCTGCTGCTGGCCGAGCCGACGCCGCAGCTGCTCATCCTGGATGAGCCCACCAACAACCTGGACCTGGCCAGCGTGGCTCACCTGACCCACGCTCTGCAGGCCTACTCCGGTGCGCTGCTGGTGGTCAGCCACGATGAACGGTTCCTGCGTGAGCTGCAGCTGGACCAGCGGGTGGACCTGCGGGAGCCGGAGGAGATGGAGGCTCCACCAAGAGGTGAAGTCTGAGCCGGCACGGTGAGCGACCGGCGTCGGGCGGGGCCGCCCAGGTCTGATCAGACCATCTGATCAGACCGTCAGGATCAGGGCGTCGCCCTGGCCTCCGCCTCCGCAGAGTCCGGCGGCTCCGGTTCCGCCGCCGCGCCGTTTGAGCTCCAGTGCGAGGTGCAGCAGCACGCGAGCGCCTGACATTCCCACCGGATGGCCCAGGGCGATGGCGCCGCCGTTGACGTTGACCTTCTCCAGGTCGATGCCCAGCTGGCGCGACGAGGCCAGCCCGACCGCGGCGAAAGCCTCGTTGATCTCCACCAGATCCAACGATTCTGCGGCGATCCCCTGCTTGGCGCAGGCCTGGACGATGGCGTTGGCCGGCTGCAGCTGCAGGCTGGAGTCGGGGCCGGCGACCATCCCGTGGGAGCCGATCTCGGCGATCCAGCTCAGCCCCTGCTCCTGAGCCCTGCGCTTGGACATGACCAGCAGGGCGCAGGCTCCGTCGGAGATCTGCGAGGAGGTTCCGGCGGTGATGGCCCCGTCGGCGGCGAAGGCCGGGCGGAGCCGGGACATCGATTCGGCTGTGGTGCCGGGGCGGAATCCTTCGTCCTGACTGACTGTGACCGGGTCGCCCTTGCGCTGGGGCACGTGGACGGAGACGACCTCCTCAGCGAAGAGACCCTCCTCCCAGGCGGCCGCCGCCCGCTGATGCGAGGCCGCGGCGAACTCATCCTGCTCCTCCCGGCTGACCTGGACCTCACCGGTGTTGCAGGACTCGGTCAAGGCGCCCATGGACTGGCGGGTGGCCTGGTCATACAGGGCGTCATAGGCCATGGAGTCCACCAGGGCGGTGTCCCCATAGGTGAACCCCCTGCGGGATCCGGGCAGCAGGTGCGGAGCCTGGGACATGGATTCCATGCCGCCGGCCAGGACCACCTCGCATTCGCCGGCGCGGATCATCTGGTCCGCTGTGGCCACTGCATTCAGCCCGGAGAGGCAGACCTTATTGACCGTGATGGCCGGTATGTGGGCCGGGATCCCGGCACCCAGGGCTGCGCTGCGAGCAGGGTTCTGGCCGGAACCCGCCTGGATTACCTGCCCCATGATCACGTACTCGACCTCAGACGCCTCTGTTCCGGCCTTCTCCAGCGCTCCGCTCAGCGCGGCAGATCCCAGTTGGGCCGCGGAGAGGGAGGAGAGGCCTCCCATGAGCTTCCCGATGGGTGTGCGGGCTCCTGCGACGATCACAGTCGGTTCGGCAGACACAGAGTTCTCCTTCATCGGGCGGGATCAGGCTATGTGCAGTAGACCACATTTTCAGGCGGCCCTGCACGCCCGCCCAGGGTGCGTCATGCCTGCCTCGAGGGGCCCAACCTCGCGGGACTCCCCGCTGATCAGTCCAGCAGCGCCGGGTCCAGCAGGGCGAGGTAGGGATCGCCGTCGAGGTTCAGCGCCTGGGCGAAGGCCGGCTCAGTCTTGAGACCGGAGAGCTTGAGCTGGAAGATCTCCTGCCGGAACGCCGCTCCGTGACGCTGCAGCAGCACGTATTCGGCCACCAGGTGCCGGAAGGCGCGCTGCTCGGTCAGCGCCCGATCCTGCAGGAAGAACTCGATGAGGAAGCCTTGGGATTCGAAGGTCACGCACCAGGCCCCTGCCTCAGCGCTGTGCGCCCAGGCGGCGAACTGCGACAGCTGCCCGAACTGTTCGGTCAGCTCCTCTCGGGCCGCAGCCACCTCCGAGGTGCAGACCAGCACGTCCAGATCCGATTCCGGCAGGTCCACCCCCAGCGGGATCGTCCCGGCCAAAGCCCACTCGCGCAATCCCGGAAGATCCCCGACACCGAGCTCCTCCAAGAGCGCCGCGGCCCGACGCTGGCGAGGGTTGCCCCGGTGCAGATACTCCGTGCCGAGTAGCTGAACCTCAGCCTGCTCTGCGCTGATCCGGGCAGCGGCGTACGGGCTCATCGGATCAGGCATGCCTTCATCCTAGTCAGCGCTGTACTCGACCTCTGCACTTTTCGCCGGTTGAATCGATCCGGTGGTGTCCCACTCATCGGTCAGCGCTTCGAGCGGCGTGGATACGGCGAATCGGGCGAAATCAGCCTCACAAGGACATCACGTCACGACTACGCCTGCGGAACACTCCCCCGGCGGATGAGGTTTCTGCACCCTGCTGCCACCGTCGCCGTGGGGAGATAGTGTGAAACTGACGACCAGGCCACAGTCCGAACCGCCGAATCCGACGATCGTGGTCGCTGAACGAGAGGACAGCCCATGACCAACATCGCAGTGACTGGAGCCACAGGCTACATCGGAGGACGCCTGGTGCCTCAGCTGTTGAAGGCAGGGCACCGGGTCCGGGTGCTGACCCGCCGGGCCGAATCGCTGCGGGATGTTCCCTGGCGCGACGAGGTCGAGGTTCTTGAAGGAGACCTCTCGGACGCGTCGGCAGCACGGAGACTCTGCGACGACGTGGATGTGGTCTATTTCCTCGTGCATTCCATGAGCGGCGGCAGAGACTTCGCTGACCTGGACAAGCGATGCGCGGAATCGGTGGCCACTGCCGCCGCGGAGGCCGCGGTGGGCGGAATCGTCTATCTCTCCGGACTTCACCCCGACGAAGAACTCAGCCCGCACCTGCGGTCGCGGGTCGAGGTCGGGGAGATCCTGGAGTCCAGCCGCGTTCCGACGCTCACCCTGCAGGCCGGGCTGGTGATCGGCTCCGGATCTGCCAGCTTCGAGATGGTCCGCCATCTCACCGACGTACTGCCGGTCATGCCTTCACCACGTTGGGTGCTCAACCGTGTGCAACCTATCGCCGTGCGCGATGTGCTGCACTACCTGAGCCGAGCCGCGGATGTGGAATGGGAGGAGAGCCGGCGGTATGACATCGGAGGGCCGGACGTCCACACATATGCGGACCTGATGAAGCTCTACGCGCGGGCTGCGGGCCTCCGGGAACCCACTGTCCTTCCGGTGCCGGTCCTCACACCGTGGCTGGCGGCCCAATGGGTCAACCTGGTCACTCCGATCCCGCGCTCTCTGGCCGTGCCCCTAGTCCAGTCCCTGCAGCACGACTGTGTGGTCCAGGACCGCAGCATCGACGATCTACTCCCTCCTCCCGACGCCGGCCTGACGGACTATCCGACGGCAGTGGACCTGGCCCTGGAGAAGATCTCAGCGGACCGCGTGGAGACGACCTGGGCCGGATCGCATCCTTTGGACGCACCGTCGGAACCGCTGCCCTCCGATCCTGACTGGGCAGGCCGCACCGTACTGACCGATGAGCGCCGGGTGCGCTCCTCAGCCTCACCGGAAGCCGTCTTCGCGGTCATCGAGAGCATCGGAGGCGACAGGGGCTATTTCGCCCTGTCGCGAGCCTGGAGGGCCAGAGGATTGGCTGACAAGCTCGTCGGCGGAGTGGGGCTCGGCCGAGGACGCCGCAGCCGCCGGCAGCTTCAGCTCGGTGACGCAGTGGACTGGTGGCGAGTGGAGAGGCTGGACCGCGGGGAGCGGCTGCGACTGCGCGCAGAGATGAAGGTGCCTGGGCAGGCGTGGCTCGAGTTCCTCGTCGAGCCCGACGGCGAAGGCTCAGTATGCACTCAGCGTGCGGTCTTCTTCCCGTCTGGACTGGGTGGGCGCATCTATTGGCTGGCGCTGACGCCCTTCCACGCGGTCATCTTTCGGAAGATGGCCGCGCGGCTCGCACTGGAGGCGGAGGCAGGTCCCGCACGGCACTGACGGCGTCGTGCGATCTGGCTGGAGACACACACTAAAGTTGCCTAAGCTAGTTATTAGATAGGCAAACTACAGAAGGGGCAGCAGATGCATCAGAAGGACTCTCAGCAGGTGGTGCTGGTCGCCCCAGACGGCGAGCCGCTCGGAACTCAGTCCAAGCGGTCGGTGCACAGCGCCGCCACGCCGCTGCACCTCGGCTTCTCTTGCCACGTCCTCAACCCCTCAGGAGAGGTCCTCGTCACTCGGCGCGCCCTGACCAAGCAGACCTGGCCGGGGGTATGGACCAACACCTTCTGCGGCCATCCTGCCCCCGGCGAAGACTGGGCAGACGCAGTGGCCCGGCACGGCTTCGACGAACTGGGGCTCGAGCTCACCGACCTGTCCCTCGTCCTGCAGAATTTCCGCTATCGCGCCACCGATGCCTCAGGCGTGGTCGAGAACGAAATATGCCCGGTGTTCACCGCGGTGACCTCATCCCGGCCCGAGCCGGACCCGAGCGAAGCGATGGAGATCGCATGGTCTGCCCCAGATGATGTCTCCCGGGCGATCCACCATGCTCCCTGGGCGTTCAGCCCATGGTTCTCGCTCCAGGTCCCGCAGATGGACGTGTACAGGACACAAGCCCGACCGTCCATCGGCGCTGCTGACTCATGAACGGTTTGGAACTCTACACCCGCACATCCACGGAAGCTGCCGCTCGTGTGATCAGTGCCTACTCGACGTCGTTCGGCATGGCGGCGAATCTGCTTCCGCCTGACTGCCGCCGAGGGATCCGGAACATCTATGCTCTTGTCCGCACTGCTGACGAGATCGTCGACGGGACAGCCGCAGAGGCAGGACTGACGGCGGACCAGCAGCGCAGCGTACTGGATGCGTTGGAGCAGGAAGTTCTTCTGGGAACAGCACGTGGATTCAGCGCCAACCCGGTGGTGCACGCGTTCGCCGTCACCGCCCGCGCCGCGGACATTGAGATGCCCCTGATCACAGCCTTCTTCCACTCGATGCGCCGAGACCTGAGCCCAGTCGAACGCCTGAGCCGCACACAGTATGAGGAGTATGTCTACGGCTCGGCCGAAGTCGTGGGGCTGATGTGCTTGCGTGTCTTCCTCAGCGGCCACGCGTGGGATGCCGAACGGCTCCAGCCCGTCGAGCATGGCGCCGCTCGTCTCGGCGCAGCCTTCCAGAAGATCAACTTCCTGCGCGACCTCGGCGACGACGCGACCCAACTGGGCCGGGCCTACTTTCCCGGAGCACTGCCAGGACAGCTCAGCGAGCGGGAGAAGGCGGACATCCTCGATGAGATAGACGAGGATCTGGCCGCAGCGAAGACCGGCATCGCCCAGCTGCCCCCCGGCCCGCGTCGGGCTACACTGCTGGCCGCTCACCTCTTTGAGGATGTCGCCCTCCGGCTACGCCGAACGCCTGCCGCCGAGATCCTGCACCGCCGTGTGTCAGTCCCCCGGCGCAGGAAGACCTACCTTCTGCTGAAGACACTGCTGCCGATGAACTTCAGGGGGCGGCCATGACGGAGCGCAGGGGCAAGGCCCGCACCGCCGTCGTCATCGGAGCAGGCTTTTCCGGTCTTGCCACCGCGGCGCTGCTGGCTCGTGACGGTGTCGACGTGACTGTTCTCGAAGCCCACGAGTCCGTGGGCGGACGCGCAGGTGAATGGCATCAGCAGGGTTTCCGCTTCGAAACGGGCCCATCCTGGTATCTGATGCCTGAAGTCTTCGATCGCTTCTTCGAAGAGATGGGAACCACCACGGCCGATGAGCTGGAGCTCATTCGGCTGGATCCTGCCTATCGGGTCTTCTTCGAGGAGCAGAGCCAGCCCTTCGACCTACCAGACCAGGACTCCCTCGGCGCACTTCAGGAGTGGGAGCAGACCCCGGGGTCATTGACCGCCTATATGAGATCCGCAGAGGAGACCTGCCGGCTCGCGACGGACCGACTGCTCTATTCTTCCTACGATTCTCTGCGGGACTTCGCAGACCCTGGGCTTCTCCGACGTCTGCCCCGGCTGCTGCGCCTGCTCTTCGAACCGATGGACCGCTTCATCAGTCGGCACACCTCGGATCCCCAGGTGCAGAAGATCCTCGGGTACCCAGCGGTGTTCCTCGGAACCTCGCCGAAAGCAGCACCGAGCCTCTACCACCTGATGAGTCATCTGGACGTCAATCAGTCCGTGCTGTATCCGCGCGGAGGGTTCAGCGCGGTCGTCGCAGCGATCGCCCGCTTGGCACGACAGCACGGTGTGGATCTGCGCACCGGGCATCGGGTGACGGAGGTGATCACAGAAGGAAGGAACGCTGCGGGGGTGCGGTTCACCACCCCAGAGGGCGAACACAACAGTCTGGCCGCCGACATCGTCGTCTCCAGCGCAGACATCCACCATACGGATACGGCGCTGCTGGCACCGCGCTTTCGCAGCCGCTCGACGGCTGCCTGGGAGCGACGGAACCCGGGGCCCGGGGCAGTGTTGGCGTTGCTGGGCGTTGAGGGTGAACTGCCTGAACTGGCTCATCATTCGCTCTTCTTCACCGAAGACTGGCAACGGGGGTTCGAAGAGATCGAGGGCAGGCTCCCCGCCTCAGGGCCTCCCCGGTCCCTCTACGTCTGCAGGCCCAGCGCCACGGATGCGGAGGTCGCCCCGCCGGGCCACGAGAATCTCTTCGTCCTGATTCCCGTCCGGGCAGATCCTGATACCGGAGCGGGGGGCATCGACGGGTCCGGCTCCCCCTCCGTCGAACGCTTCGTGGACGAGGCCATAGACCAGATCGCCTCCTGGGCAGGCATTCCGGATCTGTCGTCACGGGTGACCGTGCGACGCAGCCTCGGACCGGCCGATTTCGAACGGGAGTTCGGGGCCTGGCGCGGGGGCGCGTTGGGGCCGGCACATACTCTGCGGCAGAGCGCCTTCCTGAGAGGGCCGATCCGCTCTTCGAAGCTCGATGGGCTGTACTACGCGGGCTCGACGACGATGCCGGGGATCGGCGTGCCGATGTGCCTCATCAGCGCTGAACTGGTCCGGACCTCTGTTCGCCGAGGCCCGAGGAGATCTCTGCGCCGGCTCTTCGACCACCGAACGGCCGCCCAGGGGGTGCGACATGCCTGAACCGCTGATCAGCCTGGCCTACCTCACGGCTCTTCTCGTCTCATTCGGCTGCATGCTCCTCATCGACCGACGCTTCGGCCTGTTCCTCTTCCGGGATCCGCTTCGTGCCGCACTGGTGCTGGCAGCCGGTCTCTTCTTCTTCCTCGCGTGGGACCTGGCAGCCATCTCCCTGGGAATCTTCCTCCACGGTCCGGCTCCCTATATGACCGGCATCATGTTGGCTCCGGAACTCCCCCTGGAGGAACTGGTCTTCCTCCTCTTCCTCTCGCATCTGACCATGGTCCTGGTGCTCGGGTTCCAACGCCTGTTCAGCCGAGGTGAGGCATGATGGGCGCCAACACCTACCTGATCCTGAGTGCAGGGTTCGTCGCAGGTGCAGTGGCTGTGGCGCTTGTGGCGGCACACGTGCGCGGCAGAGCAGAACGGCCTGGACGTCTGCTTGGTTCCGCGGCCGCTGCCGCTGCCGCGCTGCTGCTGCTCACCGCCGTCTTTGACAACGTGATGATCGCCGTCGGACTGTTCGAGTACGCGGAATCGGTCATCTCAGGGCTGCGCCTCGGAATGGCGCCGATCGAGGACTTCGCCTATCCGATCGCTGCGGTCATCCTGCTGCCTTCACTATGGGTTCTGCTCGCACCCCTGCGCAGCGACAGGAGCAACAATGATCACTGACATGCTGCGCTCTTCACGTCCGTTGAGCTGGATCAACACGGCCTACCCCTTCGCGGCCGCATGGCTGCTGGCCGGTGGAGGCTGGGAACCTGCGCTGGTCGTGGGGACCCTGTTCTTTCTGATCCCCTACAACTTCGCCCTCTACGGCATCAATGACGTCTTCGACCACGCGTCAGACATGGCGAACCCTCGGAAGGGAGGAGCAGAAGGCGCCCTGCTGGACACGACTCTGCACCGGCCGGTCCTGATCGCCAGCGTAGCGCTGGTCATCCCGCTCCTCCTGGTCCTGATCCCGATGGGAGGTCTCGCATCCTGGGTCATCCTTGCGGTGAGCATGCTGGCGCTCGTCGCATACTCAGCGCCCCCGCTGCGCACCAAAGAGATCCCGGTGCTGGATTCGCTGACCTCGAGTCTGCATTTCGTCACCCCTGCGGCCTATGGTGCGGCCCTGGCTGGAGCTGAGGCCAGCGTGGTCCTGGTGTGCGCGTTGGGGGCGTTCCTGCTCTGGGGCATGGCCAGCCACGCCTTCGGGGCGGTACAGGACATCGGCCCGGACCGTGAGGCCGGCATCAGTTCGATCGCTACAGCGTTGGGGGCCGCAACCACGGTCCGCCTGGCGCTGGCCCTATGGGCGGCAGCCGGCCTGCTGGTGCTGGGGACCGGATGGCCATGGTCGCTCGCCGCCGTGTTGGTCGCACCCTACCTCGCGGCAGGGGCCCCCTACCGCTCACTGCACGATGGGGAGGCGGACCTGGCGCACAACGGATGGCGGCACTTCCTCTGGATCAACTACGCGGTAGGAGCTGCGCTGACCATCCTGCTGCTGCTCGGCACGGGGATGATCTGAGCATGCGCCTGTGGTCTCTCCACCCGGCCCTGCTGGACCGCCAGGGGCTCATCGCGTGCTGGCGGGAGTCGCTCCTCGCGCAGGCAGTTCTGCTGGGCCGCACACGCGGGTACACCCGACACCCACAGCTGGAACGGTTCCGGGAGCATTCCGAGCCGGGACCAGCGATCGGGGCGTATCTGGCGCAGCTTCATGCGGAAGCGCAGCGTCGAGGCTATCGGTTCGATGCCGCACGCATCGCCCATCCTCCCGCCCCTTCGGAGCTGATGAGAGATGACCCGAGTGCTGCCCTCAGCGCCATGCCGCAGATGAGTGTCACCAGTGGTCAGCTGGCCTTTGAACGTGACCACCTGCACACGAAGTTGGCACAGCGTTCCCCGCATCTGCTCGATGGATTCCCACAGGATGCAGTGCCAGCAGCTCATCCGCTCTTCCGCGTGGTGGAGGGAGATGTCGAGCCCTGGGAGCGGGCATGAGCATCCCCGGACGTGACCAGTCCCTGCGCCCTGACTGCGCTCCAGCCATCGCTGAAGGCAGTCTCTGCCGGGTCAGCGACATCTCCACCCGGCTGTGACGCGTGAGATGTCGCTGACCCGGTAGAGAAATGGATCACGCGCCCTGGTACCGGCGCAGCCGCAGCGAGTTCGCCACCACTGACAGCGAGCTGAGCACCATCGCCAGCCCGGCCAGCATGGGGTTGAGCAGCCCGACGGCGGCCAGCGGGATCGCGGCCGTGTTGTAGAGGAAGGCCCAGAACAGGTTCTCCCGGATGGTGCGCAGCGTCCGGCGGGACAGACGCACGGCGTCGGCCACAGACCGCAGGTCACCGCGGATGATGGTGATGTCGGCGGCGTCGATGGCCACATCGGTGCCGGTCCCCATCGCCAGGCCGAGATCTGCCTGAGCCAGTGCGGCGGCATCGTTGACACCGTCGCCGACCATCGCCACGGACTGACCCCCGGCCTGCAGCTCCTTGATCACTTCGACCTTGTCGCCGGGCAGAGCCTCAGCGATCACCCGCTGCACACCCACGGCATCCGCCACGCGGCGGGCAGCGCCCTGGTTGTCCCCGGTCAGAAGCACCGGTTCCATGCCGAGCTCCTTGAGCTGGGCCACCGCGCCGGCGGCACTGTCCTTGACGGTGTCGGCCACGATGACCACGCCGGCGAAATGACCGTCGATCCCCACCAGCACCGGTGTGCTGCCCTGGGACTCGGCATAGCTGAGCAGCCCCCCGACCTCCGGAGGCACCTCGATGCCCTGATCCGCCAGGAAGCGACGCCGGCCCACCAGCACCGACCGGCCGCGGACCACTCCGCTGACTCCGTAGCCCTGATGGTTTCGGAACTCCTCGGGCACGGACAGGGTGCCGGCCCGCGAGCCCAGCGACTCCCGGGCAGCATTGGTGATGGCCCGCGCCACGGGATGCTCCGAGGAAGACTCCAACGCTCCGGAGAGCCTCAGGACGGTCAGGTCGTCGAAGCCGTCGGAGACGTCAGTGCGTCCGGCGCTGTGCAGCGCAGTGACTTGCATGGCCCCCGTGGTGACCGTCCCGGTCTTGTCCAGCACCGCGACGTCGATGCCTCGCGAGGACTCCAGCACCTCGGGTCCCTTGATCAGGATCCCGAGCTGGGCGCCGCGGCCGGTGCCCACCAACAGAGCCGTCGGCGTCGCGAGCCCCAGCGCACAGGGGCAGGCGATGATGAGCACCGCGACGGCGGCGGTGAAGGCGGCCTCCGCGGGTGCACCCAGCAGCAGCCAGGCCAGCAGGGTCACCACGGCGATCCCCAGCACGATCGGCACGAAGATGCCCGAGATCCGGTCGGCCAGCCGCTGAACTTCGGCCTTGCCGGACTGGGCCTCTTCCACCAAGCGAGCCATCTGGGCCAACTGAGTCTGGGAGCCCACTCCGGTGGCCCGCACCTGCAGCCTGCTGGACTCATTGACGGTGGCGCCGATGACCTTGTCGTCTTCGGCGACTTCCACAGGAACGGATTCGCCGGTCAGCATGGACATGTCCACCGCCGAGGCTCCTGAGATCACCACGCCATCGGTCGCGATCTTCTCGCCCGGGCGGACGATGAACTCGTCCCCCACGGCCAGGTCCTTCACGGGAATGCGAGTCTCTTCCGGCGCCCCTGACGCGCCCGGACGCA
Source organism: Nesterenkonia lacusekhoensis (assembly GCF_017876395.1). Classification (NCBI taxonomy): domain Bacteria; kingdom Bacillati; phylum Actinomycetota; class Actinomycetes; order Micrococcales; family Micrococcaceae; genus Nesterenkonia; species Nesterenkonia lacusekhoensis. Next base: position 2,058,528 of record NZ_JAGINX010000001.1, read on the forward strand.
GCACGGAGACCTCTTTGGCGCCCATGGTCAGCAGAGAGCGCAGAGCCTGCCCGGCCCGAGCTTTCGAGCGCTTCTCGAAGTAACGGCCCAGCAGCAGGAAGGAGGTGACGGCGGTGGCCACCTCGAAGTAGACGTTGGCTGATCCAGCGCTCTCCCCGGACATCCAGTAGGGCTCGGCGAAGAGCACGAACTCATGACGCAGGTGCGGGTCCCCGGCATGGCCGAAGAGCATCGCGTAGAGCGACCAGATCAGCGCCGCCAGAGTGCCCAGGGAGATGAGAGTGTCCATCGTGGCGGCGCCCCGGCGGGCATTCAGCGCAGCCGAGCGATGGAAGGGCCACCCGGCCCAGAGGACCACCGGCAGGCTGAGCACCAATGAGACCCAGGCCCAGTAGGGGAACTGCAGGGCCGGCAGCATGGCCACGAGCACGACGGGGACGCTGAGCACTGCGGCGATCACCAGACGAAGCCGCAGCTGCGACAGATCCTTCTCGGCCACGGACTTCCCAGCAGGCTCCTCATCGGGAGCCGTGGGCAGCTGCGCGGTGTAACCGGTCTTCTCCACTGCCGCGATGAGGTCTTGAACCTCAGCATCCCCGGTGACCGAGGCCTTCTCCGTGGCGTAGTTGACGGTGGCGCTGACGCCGTCGAGCTTGTTGAGCTTCTTCTCGATGCGCTGGGCACACGCCGCGCAGGTCATGCCGCCGATCTCCAGCTCGAGGTGCTGGGGCTCTGCAGTACGCGTCATGGAACTCTCACCCCCTGGTATCCGGCCTCGTCCACTGCGGCCAGGATCTCAGCATCATCAGGGGCGGAGCCAGCGTCCAGTGTCACAGAGAGGGCGCCGTCTGCAGCGCTGACCTGGACCTCCTCCACGCCGGAGAGCTCAGAGAGCTCCTGACGGATAGCTTGCTCGCAATGTGCGCAGGACATTCCGGTGACTGTGTAGCGCCGTGTCTCCGACATGTGGGACTCCTTCGGACGGGGTGTCTGTGGCTTCACCGCTCAATATACCCCTGTAGGGTACATTTTCATACCCCACAGGGGTATAATCTCTGCCATGGACTCAGAGCATGGCTATATGAGCGACAAGGACAAGTACCTCGCCCGCCTGCGGCGGATCGAAGGGCAGGCTCGCGGCATCCACCGGATGATCGAGGATGACACCTACTGCATCGACATCCTGACCCAGATCAGCGCCACGACTTCAGCACTGGAGAACGTTGCCCTGGCCCTGCTGGATGACCACCTCACCCACTGCGTGGCCCACGCCGTTGAGCACGGCGGAAAGGACGCCGAGGAGAAGATCGCCGAGGCCAGCGCCGCGATCAGGCGGCTGGTGAAGTCCTAGACGCGCGTCAGCGGACGGCTGCACCGGGCAGCAGCGGCCGATCTGCCGCGAGCTTTCGACTCCGCCGCGCGTTATATCCCGCGGCAATGCAGAAAGCTCGCGGCAATCGAGGCCTGACACCACCAGCAGAGCATCAGACCACCAGCAGCACCGCAGCCAGCGTTCCGGCGCCCATCACTGCAGTGGACGCACCCCCGACGACGGCGCCTCGGCCGCCGGTCCTCGCCAGGGACTTCAGGTCGATGCCCACTCCGAGGCCGAACATGGCTCCGGCCAGGAGCCATGTGGCGGCGAGCGACGCCGCGTCCAAGAGCTCCTCAGGCAGCGGCGCCACGGAGCGCACCGCCACCATGGCAAGGAACCCCAGGACGAAGAGCGGGACCAGCGGCACCTTCGGGGGCGAGCCGGCGTCGGCGTCGCGGGCAGTCCAGCCTTCACCGGCAGCCCGGTCATCGGCACTCAGATCGCGCGCAGCACGCCGCCAGAAGAGGGCCGAGAAGGTCAGCACCGGAGCCAGCAGGACCACACGCCCCAGCTTGACCACCGCGGCTGTGGCCAACGCAGCAGTCCCGACCAACCCTCCGGCGGCCACCACCTGCGCCACCTCGTGCACCGTCAGGCCGATCCATACCCCGCTCTGCTCCTGAGTCAGCCCCACCATGCCGGAGACCAGCGGAAGCGCCAGCAGAGCGGCGGTGCCGTAGAGGGTGACCATCGCGACGGCGGAGGCGACCTCATCATCCTCAGCGTCGACCACGCTCTGCGCACCGGCCACAGCCGATGCCCCGCAGATGGAGAACCCTGCGGCATAGAGCAGCGAGGCGGCCGGACTCATGCCGATCCGGCGGGCAAACCAGTGGGTGAAGACAAAGCCGATCAGCACCGTCGCCCCGATCAGCACCAGAACCGGAACACCCAGAGCGAGGATCTCCGGGACGGCCAGCTGCAGCCCCAACACCACGATCCCCAGGCGCAGCAACGGCTTGGTGGCCCGCTGAACGCCGAGGCGGACCGCCGGGCGGAACAGCCCGAGGTTGCGCAGCAGCAGTCCCAGCACCAGAGCGATGAGCAGAGCACCCACGGCGCGCTGGATACTCCCCAGCAGCAGTGCCGCTGTGGCCACCCCGGCCAGCAGCATCCATCCCGGAAGCCGACGGACTCCTGCGCTGCCGGCATCCGGAGAACTCACGCGGCCACTGGTCCTTTCTGCGGAGGAAGATGATGTGACACAGCCCCACCCGGGACCGGCGCCCTTCAGGATAGTCGCCCACCGGCTCCCCTCTCCGCCCCGCAGAGCATTCACCGCCCCCCCTGAGCGCTTCCGGAGCGCAAACTCCGCTCGCGTCATATAAGTTCACGCGATCATTCACCTTCTTCAGGACCACTAGCCTGCAGACATGACCGCCCCCGCCGTCACCATCACTGCCCCAGCCCTCCGCGAGCTCCAGGACGCCGGCGCCCCGCTGACCGTGCTGGATGTGCGGTGGCGCCAGGACCGCCCCGAAGGCCTGCCCGACTATCTGGCCGGACATATCCCGGGAGCGATCTTCGTGGACCTGGACTACGAGCTCGCAGACCCTTCGCGGGCACCGCAGGAGGGAAACCACCCCCTCCCCTCAGCCGAAGCCTTCCAAGAGACACTGCGCCGCTGGGGCATCACGGAGGAGCACACCGTGGTGGTCTACGACGATCTGAAGAACCTCTCCGCCGCCCGCGCCTGGTGGCTGCTGCGGGCCGCAGGCCTGAGCGACGTGCGCATCCTCGACGGCTCGCTGCGCGCCTGGACCTCAGCCGGATACCCGCTCTCCACCGACATGGAGTTCACCGAACCCAGCGAGATCAGCATCAGCTTCGGCCACCTGCCCACCGCCGAGGCCGAGGAGATCGCCGCCCTGGACAGCACCGGCACCCTGCTCGACGCCCGGCCGGGAAGCCGCTACGCAGGCATCGATGACCCGCTGGCCGAACGGCCCGGACACATCCCCGGTGCGATCAGCGCTCCGACGGCGGCCAACACCGACAGCACCGGTCACCTGCTGACCCCAGAAGAGATCCGCGAGCGCTACGCCGCCCTGGGAGCACCCCCGGGCAGCCGTCTCCATGTCTACTGCTTCTCCGGGGTCCACTCCGCTCATTCGGCACTGGCGCTGACCAGTGCGGGCTACGAACCGGTGCTCTACCCGGGCGGGTTCGGCCAGTGGAGCCGAGATCCCCAACGCCCGGTGGAGCGCTGACAGTCTCGGGATCGCACTCGCCCGACCGCGAGGATGAACTTTGTTTACGAACAAATTCATAAGTTCATCCATGGTCTTCTAGAGTGGCCGCATGGCCTCACTCACACCCACCGAGACCGCCGACGCCGCGCCCAAGCGTCCGGCCCGTCCTTCCAAGCGCCCCAACGGCCAGTGGAAGGTCGACGGGACGGATCCGCTGAACCACAACGAGGAGTTCAAACAAGCGGACAACGGCCTCAACGTCCGCGAGCGCATCGAGCAGATCTACTCCAAGCAGGGCTTCGCCTCCATCGAGCCGGATGATCTGCGCGGCCGCTTCCGGTGGTGGGGGCTCTACACCCAGCGCCGCCCCGGCGTGCCGGCCGGTGCTCACACCTCGCTGCCGCCCGAAGAGGTGGACGACGAGTACTTCATGCTGCGGGTCCGGATCGACGGCGGCGCGCTGACCACTGAGCAGCTGCGGACCATCGGCGAGCTCTCCCGCGACTACGCACGCAACACCGCCGATGTCACCGACCGGCAGAACATCCAGCTGCACTGGGTCAGGGTGGAGGATGTCCCCGAGATCTGGCGCCGCCTGGAGGCGGTCGACCTCGGCACCACCGAAGCCTGTGGCGACACCCCACGCGTCATCCTGGGCTCGCCGGTCGCCGGGATCTCCGCCGATGAGATCATCGACCCCACCCCGGTGATCCAGGAGATCTCGCAGCGCTACATCGGCGACGACACGCTCTCCAACCTTCCCCGCAAATACAAGACCGCCATCACCGGCCACCCCAGCCAGGATGTGGTCCACGAGATCAACGACTTCGGGCTGGTCGGCCTCGACCACGCCGAGCACGGCCCCGGCTACGACCTCTGGGTGGGCGGCGGCCTGTCCACCAACTCCCGGCTGGCCGAACGTCTGGGCGCCTTCGTCACGCAGGAGGAGGCCCCCGAGGTCTGGCACGCGGTCACCCAGGCGTTCCGCGACTACGGCTACCGACGGCTGCGCAACAAGGCCCGGATGAAGTTCCTGATCAACGACTGGGGCGCGGAGAAGTTCCGCCAGGTCATCGAGGACGAGTACCTGGGCTACCGGCTCAAGGACGGTCCGCCGGCGCCGGCACCCTCCATCCCCGGGGACCATGTGGGCGTCCACGCGCAGAAGGACGGGCGCTACTACATCGGAGCCGCCCCCGTGGTGGGCCGGGTCGACGGCGAGCTGCTGATCCGTCTGGCCGAGCTGCTGGAGGCCCACGGGTCCCACCGGCTGCGCACCACTCCTCACCAGAAGATCGTGGTGCTGGACATCGCGGCCGAGCACATCGACTCGGTCAAGGAGGGTCTGAAGGCGCTGGACCTGGATCCCGAGCCCACTGTCTTCCGCCGCTCCACGATGGCCTGCACCGGCATCGAGTACTGCAAGCTCGCCATTGTGGAGACCAAGGTGACCGCCCGCCAGACCATCGAGCAGCTGGAGACCCGCCTGGCCGACGTCGCCGACCAGCTGCCCGAGCGCCTGACCCTGCACATCAACGGCTGCCCCAACTCCTGCGCCCGGATCCAGACCGCGGACATCGGGCTGAAGGGGCAGCTGCTTCCCGACGACGACGGCGAGAAGACCCCCGGCTTCCAGGTCCACCTGGGCGGCGGACTCGCCTCCAGCGACCGGGAGGACCCGGGCCTGGGCCGAACCGTGCGCGGACTGAAGGTCACCGCAGACGGCCTGGTGGACTACAGCGAAGCTCTGATCCGTCGGTACCTGCGCAGCCGCAGCAGCGCCTCAGAGACCTTCGCCGAATGGGCCCACCGGGTGGACGAGTCCCACCTCCAGCTGGAGGACCCGGAAGAGCAGGAAGGGAGCCGAGCATGACCACCCACCCCACCCCGGAGCAGCAGACTTCCCCGGAACAGCAGACACAGACGGCAGAGCTGCGCGCCCTGGCGCAGTCCGGCGCGGAGGCGCTGGACTGGGACGCCCGAGCCGAGGACGTCATCGCCTGGGCGGCTCAGCAGTTCGGCACCCGCGAGATGGCCGTGGCCTGCTCCATGCAGGACGCCGTGCTGCCGGCCATGGTGGCCGACCAGATCCCCGGCGTGGACGTGCTGTTCCTGGAGACCGGCTACCACTTCGCCGAGACCATCGCCGAGCGCAACGAGGTCGCCCGGACCCTGGATGTGAACATCGTCGACGTCATGCCCACGCTCAGCGTGGCCGAACAGGACCAGAAGCACGGCAAGGACCTCTTCGCCTCCGACCCGGCCGCCTGCTGCCGGATGCGCAAGATGGAGCCGCTGGCCGAGGCGCTGACCGGCTATAAGCTCTGGTTCACCGGTGTGCGCCGCGATGAGGCCCCCACCCGGATCAACACTCCCCTGGTGACCTTCGACGAACTGCACGGGCTGATCAAGGTCAACCCGCTGGCCACCTGGAGCTTCGATGACCTGGTCAGCTACTCCCACGAGCACAGCGTCCCGGTGAACCTGCTGCTGGAGAACGGATACCCCTCCATCGGCTGCCAGCCCTGCACCCAGCCCGTCGCCCCCGGAGAGGACCCGCGGTCCGGCCGCTGGGCCGGCTCCGGCAAGGTCGAATGCGGCATCCACACCACGGAGGCCACCTCATGAGTTCACTGGCACGGCTCGAGGCCGAATCCATCCACATCATCCGCGAGGTGGTCGCCGAGTTCGACCGCCCCGCCATGCTCTTCTCCGGCGGCAAGGACTCTGTGGTCATGCTGCACCTGGCCGCCAAGGCCTTCCGCCCCGGACCCGTCCCCTTCCCGGTGGTCCACATCGACACCGGCCACAACTTCGAAGAGGTCATCGACTTCCGCGACCGCACCGTCGAGCGGCTGGGCCTGCGCCTGGTGGTCGGCTCGGTCCAGGAGCTCATCGACTCCGGTGAGCTGCAGGAGCGCGCCGACGGCACCCGCAACCCGCTGCAGACGGTCCCGCTGCTCAACACCATCCGAGAGAACCGGTTCGACGCCGTCTTCGGCGGCGCTCGACGAGACGAGGACCGGGCGCGGGCCAAGGAGCGGATCCTCTCGCTGCGCGACGAGTTCGGCCAGTGGAACCCCCGCAGCCAGCGCCCCGAGCTGTGGAACCTCTACAACGGCCGGCACACCCCCGGCCAGCACGTCCGGGCCTTCCCCATCAGCAACTGGACCGAGCTGGACGTCTGGCGCTACATCGCCGCCGAGGACATCGAGCTGCCGCCGCTGTACTACGCCCACCACCGGCCGGTCTTCCGCCGCGACGGCATGATCCGCGCCGTCGGCCCCCACAGCCTCCCCACCGAGGAGGAGACCGTGGAGACGCTGCAGGTGCGCTACCGCACCGTGGGCGATATGTCCTGCACCGGCGCCGTGCTCTCCGAGGCCACCACCAATGAACTCGTCCTCCAGGAGGTCGCCGCCGCCACGGTCACCGAACGCGGAGCCACCCGCGCCGATGACCGGCTCAGCGAAGCCGCCATGGAAGACCGCAAGAAGGACGGTTACTTTTGATCACCCCGAACTCAGACCAGACCGGCTCGCTGTTCCGGCTGGCCACCGCCGGAAGCGTCGACGACGGCAAATCCACCCTGGTGGGCCGGCTGCTCCACGATGCCCAGGCCATCCTCTCCGACCAGCTGGCCTCAGTGGCCCGCACTTCGGCCGAGCGCGGCTTCGACGCCGGTGAGGCCCTCGAACAGAGCGACCGTGAGGAGCTGGCCGAGCAGCCTCTGGACCTCGCGCTGCTGACCGACGGCCTGCGCGCCGAGCGGGAACAGGGCATCACCATCGATGTGGCCTACCGCTACTTCGCCACCGATCGGCGCAGCTTTGTGCTCGCCGACTGCCCCGGCCACGTCCAGTACACCCGCAACACCGTCACCGGCACCTCCACCGCCGATGCCGTGGTGCTGCTGGTGGATGTGCGCAACGGCGTGGTGGAGCAGACCCGCCGCCACCTCGCTGTGGCCACACTGCTGCGCGTGGAACACGTGATCATCGCGGTCAACAAGATCGACGCCGTGGACTACTCCGAAGAGGCCTTCCGTGCCGTGGAGCAGGACATCCGCGCCGTGGCCGCCGAGCTGGGGAGCCCGGATCCGCGGGTCATCCCGGTCTCGGCTCTGCACGGGGACAACGTGGTGACCGTCTCGGAGCGCACACCCTGGTATCGGGCTCCGGAGCACCTGGGGCAGGCTCTGCTCCCCATCCTGGAGGAGCTCCCCGACGCCGATGCCTCCCTGCGCAGCGAGGAGCCGCTGCGGCTGCCGGTCCAGACCGTCATCCGCCCTCACCAGGACTACCGCGGCTATGCCGGACAGATCGCCTCCGGGTTCCTCCAGCCTGGGGACCGGGTGCGGCTGCAGCCGGGCGCCCACGTCACTGAGGTGACCGCTGTGGAGCGCACTGAGCTGCAGACCCAGCTGGCCGGGGGCGAGGGCATGCCCCAGCTGGCCGCTCCGGGCGAATCGGTGACCATCCAGCTCGCGGGCGAGTTCGACGCCGCCCGCGGCACCCTGATCACTGATCCGGACCGCCCCGCCGTGGAGCTCGACGAGCTGACCACCCGGGTGGCCTGGCTGGCGGACAGCCCGCTGAAGCCCGGGGCCCGTGTGCTGTTCAAGCACGGCACCGCCACCGTCAAGGCACTGGTCACCGCGATCGACGACCGGCTGGACCTCAGCACGCTCTCCTCGGAGCCGGCCCAGGAGCTTGAGCTCAACGACATCGGAACCGTCCAGATCAAGCTGGCCTCCACCCTCCCGGTGGACGACTACTCGGTGTCCAAGCGCACCGGAGCGGCCCTGCTGATCGACCCCACCGACGGCAACACGCTGGCGGCCGGCATGATCCGCGTCCCCGAGCCTGAAGAGGAGCCTGAGGCTCAGAGCGACGAGGAGTGGCTGTCATCATGAGCACCGTCTCTCTCATCGGCGGCGGCCCCGGAGAGGAGTCGCTGATCACCGAGCGCGGCCGGGAGCTGCTGCAGGCGGCCGACGTCGTCGTCGCCGACCGACTGGGCCCCCGCGGGCTGCTGGATGACCTCGCGCCGGAGGTGGAGGTCATCGACGTTGGGAAGGCTCCCGGACATCACAGCACACCGCAGGAGCAGATCAACGCGCTGCTGGTGGAGCACGCCCTGGCCGGGCGGACGGTAGCGCGGCTCAAGGGCGGCGATCCCTTCATCCTGGGCCGCGGCTCCGAGGAGCGCGAGCACTGCCGGCGCTACGGGATCGAGGTGGAGGTGGTCCCCGGGATCACCTCAGCCGTCTCGGTTCCCGCCGCGGCCGGCATCCCGCTGACCCACCGAGGGATCTCCCGCGGATTCACCGTGGTCACCGGTCATGAGGACCTGGGTGTGATCCCTCGGGCCGAAGGGCATACCCTGGTGATCCTGATGGGTGTGAAGACCCTGCGCCGCACCGCCACCGCGCTGATGGTCAACGGCTTCGCCGCCGAGACGCCGGTGGGGATCGTGGAGGCCGGATGGACCCCGCAGCAGCGGGTCACCCTCGGCCGGCTGGGGGACATCGCAGAGCTCGCCCTGCAGCGTCAGGTCGCCAATCCGGCTGTGATCGTGGTCGGTGAGGTGGTCACCCTGGCCGATCACTGGGCTGAGCTCTACCAGCCCGCAGCAGACCTCGCACACACTACGACTTCGCAAAGGCAGCCATGACTGATCGGACACTTCGCATCGCCGTGATCGGCGCCGGCCCCGCCGGTGTCTACGCAGCAGACATCCTCTCCCGCTCCGAGCAGGGCGAGCACGTAGAGATCGACCTCTTCGACCGCTACCCGGCCCCCTTCGGGCTCATCCGCTACGGTGTGGCCCCGGACCACCCGCGCATCAAGGGGATCGTCAAGGCCCTGCACAAAGTCATGGAGCGCGGGAAGATCCGCTTCATCGGCAACGTCGACTACGGCACCGACCTCACCCGTGAGGACCTGCAGCGCCACTACGACGCCGTGATCTTCTCCACCGGAGCCATCGACGACGCCGCGCTGAACATCCCCGGCATCGAGCTCGACGGCAGCTTCGGTGCCGCGGACTTCGTCTCCTGGTACGACGGCCACCCGGACTACCCGCGCGAGTGGCCGCTTCAGGCCCAGCAGATCGCCGTGCTGGGCAACGGCAACGTGGCCCTGGACGTGGCCCGGGTGCTCGCCAAGCATGCCGATGACCTGCTGGAGACCGAGATCCCGGAGAACGTCTACGCCGGGCTGAAGGCCTCCCCGGTCACCGATGTGCACGTCTTCGGCCGGCGCGGCCCCGCCCAGGTGAAGTTCACCCCGCTGGAGCTGCGCGAGCTCGCCCACTCCAAGGACGTGGACATCATCCTCTACGAGGAGGACTTCGAGTTCGACGAGGCCTCCGATGAGGCCATCAAGACCAACAACCAGGTCAAGACCATGGTCAACACTCTGGCCAACTGGTTGGTGGAGCAGGAGGAGCGCACGGAGCCGGCGTCGCGCCGTCTGCACCTGCACTTCCTGCACTCCCCGGTGGAGATCGTCGGTGATGCCGACAGCGGCCGGGGCGGATCGGTCAGCGGCATCCGCTTCGAGCGTCAGGAGCTCGACGGCACCGGCAACGTCCGCGGCACCGGCGAGTACCTGGACTACGACGTCCAGGCGGTCTACCGCGCCATCGGCTACTTCGGCAGCCCGTTGGCCGAGGTGCCGTTCGACGCCGAGCGCGGGACCATCCCCAACCAGGCCGGTCGCATCATCGACGAGGACGGCGAGCACCTGAGAGGCCTCTACGCCACCGGGTGGATCAAGCGCGGCCCTGTCGGGCTGATCGGGCACACCAAGGGCGACGCCTCCGAGACCATCGGCTGCCTGCTCGAGGACCTGCCCCACCTGCCGGCTCCGGCCGAGCCGGAGGTCGACGTCGTCGAGCTGCTGGAGTCCCGCGGCGTGGAGACCACCTCCTGGGACGGCTGGATCGCTCTGGACGCCCACGAGCGGTCCCTGGGCGAAGCCTGGGGTGAGCTCGACGACGGCGGCATCCGCGAGCGCGTGAAGGTCGTCCCGCGCGAGGAGATGGTCCGCGTCTCCCGCGCCCTGCAGACCGTCCCAGCATCCGAGGAGGCTGACCAGTGACCTACATCATCGCCCTGCCCTGTGTGGACCTGAAGGATAAGGCCTGCATCGACGAGTGCCCCGTGGACTGCATCTACGAGGGCGAACGCTCCCTCTACATCCACCCGGACGAATGCGTGGACTGCGGCGCCTGCGAGCCCGTCTGCCCGGTGGAGGCCATCTATTATGAGGATGATCTTCCCGAGGAGTGGTCCGAGTACTACCGGGCCAACGTCGAGTTCTTCGACGACGTCGGCTCCCCCGGCGGTGCGGCCAGACTCGGCCTGATCGAGAAGGATCACGAGGTCATCGCCGCGCTCCCGCCCCAGGAGAGCTGAGGCGATGAGTCTCATGCTCCGCCGCTGTGCCGTCCCGTTCTGAGAGGTTGCCGATGTTCCCTGGTTTCTACGAGGAGATCCACGAGGAGTTCCGGGAGGTCGTCCGGGAATTCGTCACCCGCGAGGTCTCCCCGCATTATCAGCAGTGGGATGCGGCCCATATGATCGACCGTGCCCTGTGGGAGAAGGCCTCCGAGAACGGGCTGCTGGGCCTGGCCGTGCCCGAGGAGCACGGCGGCATGGGGCTGGAGGACTACCGGTTCCGGATGATCATCGATGAGGAGCTCGCCCGCGCCGACGCCCTGGGCGTGGCCCTGGCGCTGCACCTGCACGACGACTGGGTGCTGCCCGCGCTGCTGCAGTTCGGCACCGAGGAGCAGAAGGCCCACTGGCTGCCCCGCTTCATGGACGCCTCCTTCGTCTCCTCGGTGGCCTTCACCGAGCCCGGCGCCGGCTCCGACCTGCGCGGTGTGCGCACCAAAGCGGTGAAGAACGACGACGGCAGCTGGTGCCTGAGCGGTCAGAAGACCTTCATCGGCAACGGCATCTCCGGCGACGGCGCCCTGGTCCTGGCACGGACCGACGGCTCCGATGTGAAGGAGCGCGGTGCGGCGTCGTCGTTCAGCCTGTTCCTGGTCCAGAAGGAGGACAACCCGGGATACCGTCCGGGCTCCCAGCTGGAGAAGATGGGGCTGAAGGCCTCGGACACCGCGGAGCTGTTCTTTGACGAGGTCCACGTCCCGGCACAGAACATGATCGGGGCTGAGGGCCAGGGCCTGGAGATCGCCAAGGCGATCCTGCCCCAGGGCCGGCTCGCCGTGGCTGCGGCGGCCGTGGTCGTGGCCGGCGAGGCGCTGCGTCAGACCATCCGGTATGTGGGTGAGCGTGAGGCCTTCGGCGGCCCGCTGACCCAGTTCCAGAACACCCGCTTCCAGCTGGCGGACCTGCAGACCCGTCTGGAGGTCACCCAGCGCTACGTGGCCGCCGCCGTGGACTCCCACAACGCGGGCGAGCTCGACGTGGTGGCGGCGTCGAAGGCGAAGCTCTGGGCGGCCGAGGAGGCGAAGTCTGCTGTGGACGCCTGCCTGCAGCTGCACGGCGGCTACGGCTACATCCTGGAGTACCCGGTGGCTCAGGCGTATCTGGCGGTGCGGCTGCTGACCATCTTCGGAGGGACCAGCGAGGTGCTGCGCGAGACCATCGCCGGGGATGTTCTGGGCTGATCAGTTGTTTGGGCGAAGAGTTGCCGTCTCAGGGCCTCTGAGCCGCTGAGACGGCAACTCTTCGCCCAAACAACGCGTGGGAACTCGTGGGAGTCCCTGGGTCAGACCGCGGCGAGGACCGGCTCCGGGGCACCTGCGCGCTGGGCGGGGCGGAGTTCGGCGTCGGGATGCGGCGCCACGATGACCCGATCCCCAGGCTGCAGGCCCAGACCGCGGACCTCCGTACGGGTCAGCTGCACGTGGACCGGAGTCTGCTGGACCGGTCCCTGCGCCGTGGGATCCAGCGTGACCTCCAGGCGGGTCTCGAAGCCCACCCGGTTCCAGCGGGTGATCTCGCCAGAGAAGACGCCACCCAGATCAGAGCTGCTCAGATCGGAGCCCCCGACGCCGGCCGAGCAGTTCCCTGCCCCAGCCCCGGTCCCCGAGGCCTCGGGGACGATCCGCACGTCGTGCGGGCGCAGCAGCATCTCACCGAGCTGTGTGGTCTCTCCGATGAAGCGGAAGACGAAGTCGCTGGCCGGGCGGTCGTAGATCTCCTCCGGCGTGCCCACCTGTTCCACGACCCCTTCGTTGACCACCACGATGGTGTCGGCCACCTCCAGGGCCTCCTCCTGGTCGTGGGTGACGAAGACACTGGTCACGTGGACGTCGTCGTGGAGCCGGCGCAGCCAGTCCCGCAGCTCCTTGCGGACCTTGGCGTCCAGAGCACCGAAGGGCTCATCCAGCAGCAGCACCGAAGGGTCGATGGCCAGCGCCCGGGCCAGCGCCATGCGCTGACGCTGACCCCCGGAGAGCTGGGAAGGCATCTTATGCCCGTGCTGAGAGAGCTGCACCAGGCTCAGCAGCTCCTCCACCCGCTGCCTGATCTGGGCTTTGGGTACTCTGCGGATCTCCAGGCCGAAGGCTACGTTCTTGGCCACGGTCATATGCCTGAAGGCCGCGTAGTGCTGGAAGACGAAGCCGATGTTGCGCTTCTGCGCCGGCAGCACCGTCACGTCCTGGCCGTCGATCTGCACCGTCCCGGTGTCCGGAGACTCCTGCCCGCCCAGGATGCGCAGCAGCGTGGTCTTCCCGGAGCCCGAGGGCCCCAGCAGCGCCGTCAGCCCGCCGGAGGGCAGCGACAGCGTGATGTCCCGGAGCGCGGCGAAGTCGCCATAGCTCTTGTTCAGTCCTCGGATCTCGATGCCCACGGCGGTCTCCTTCAGGCTTCTAACGCTTCTCGGACGGTCGGAGGATGGTCAGGACGGCCAGGGCCGCCACGGAGATCAGGGCCAGCAGGAAGCCCACCGCATAGGCGTGCCCAGTTTCGAACCCCTGGTGAAGGCGCTGCACGGCGATGGTGGCGGTCTCGGTCTGGCCCACCACGCCCCCGGAGACGATCACCACCGCGCCGAACTCCCCCACCGCCCGGGCCACCGTCAGCACGATCCCGTAGGCGGCGGCCCACCGGATGCTGGGGAGGGTGATCCGGCGCAGCACCTGAAGGCCGCTGGCCCCCAGTGACTTCGCCGCCATCTCCTGCTCGGTGCCGACCTCCTGGAGCACCGGCACCACGGCCCGCAGCACCAGCGGCAGCGAGACGAAGGTGACCGCCAGAACGATGCCCGGGAAGGAGAAGATCAGCCGCACGCCGAGCTCGAACAGCGGACCGCCCAGCACCCCATGGATGGGCCCGTAGGCCAGCAGCAGGGCCATCCCGACGACGATGGGTGATACGGAGGTGGGCAGATCCAGCAGAGCCGAGAGCGCCCGCCTGCCGGGGAACTCATAGCGGACCAGCAGGATCCCCAGCGTGATGCCGAAGACGGTGTTCAGCGCCACCGCCCAGGCCGTGGCGGCCACGGTGACCTGCAGAGCGTGCTGGATGGCAGGGTCCTGCAGTGCGGAGATCAGGTAGTTCTGCCCGGAGAAGAAAGTCTCCTGGACCACCCGCCACAGCGGCCAACCCACCAGCAGAACCAGGTAGATCACCACGATCAGCTGGCGCAGGTTCAGCCCCCGGCCCAGGTCCTCGCGGATGGCCCCCTCAGCGGCGTCAGTCGCGGCGGGTTGGGGTGCGGCGGGTTGGGGCGCGGCGGCGCCGCGCTCAGCTGTCTCAGCCATGCCGGTTCACTCTCCGGGAGATGAGGTCCAGGACGACGATGGCGCTCAGCGCCACCATCAGCAGAAGCACCGCCACTGAGGCTGCGGCCGCCGTGTCGTCCGCCTCGATGTAGGACTGGATGCGCAGGGGCGCGCCCTCCGACACGTTCGGTCGGTTACCTGTCAGCAGCACCAGTGCGCCATACTCTCCGACGCCGCGGGCGAAGGACAGGGTGGCACCGGCCGCAACGGCTGGGGCCAGTGCCGGCAGCACCACTCTGCGGAAGGTGGTGATCCGCGAGGCGCCCAATGATTCGGCGGACTGCTCCACCTCCTCGTCCATGGCCATGAGCACCGGCTGCACTGTGCGCACCACGAAGGGCAGGGTCACGAACAGCACCGCCAGGAAGACCGAATACGGAGTGCCCAGCACGTCGATGCCCACCGGGCTGTCCGGGCCATAGAGGCTGAGCAGCACCAGTCCGGCCACCAGCGAGGGCAGCGCGAACGGGATGTCGATCAGCAGCTCGATCAGTCGTTTGCCGGGGAAGCGGTCACGGACCAGCACCCAGGCGGTCAGCGTGCCCATCACGATGTTCACCGCAGTGGCCGCCGCGGCCGCAGACAGGGTCAGCCGGATGGCGTTGGCCGTCTGCTGGTTGGTCAGCACCTCCCCCATGTAGCCCAGCCCGTGCTCACCGGCGGCCACAAAGACCAGGGCCAGCGGGATGAGCACCAGCAGGCTGAACCACAGGACGCTCAGGCCCAGGGCCGCCGACGCCGGCAGGTTCAGTGTGGAGCGCAGACCGCGCCGGCGTCGGGACGTGGCCCGCTCGGCGGCCGAGGCGGGGACCGGCGGGGTGCCCGGGGTGTTGGGGGCTGTGGTGGGGCGAGTCATAGCGGCCTCAGTCCAGCCCGGATCCTTCGGTGATGCGGGTGATGATCCCGTCCTGGCCGAAGTAGTCCTCCATCACGCGGTCCCACCCGCCGAGGTCGTCGATGGTGGCCAGCTGTTCGACCTCCGGGAAGGGAGCCGCGGGGTTGTTCGCGCCGTCGACCTCTCCGAGGTCCACCTCGTCGGCGGCCGCGGCGATGGGCCGGAAGCCGAAGTCAGCGTAGATCTCCTGACCGGCGGGGCTCACGGCGAAGTCGAGGAACTCGCGGGCCTCCTCCGGGGCCTCCTCGGTGACCGCGGCGGCGTTCTGGATGAGCAGCGAGCGGTCGGGAACGATGTATTCGTACTCCTCCCCCTGCTGCAGGCCCAGGATGGCCTCGTTCTCATAGGAGAGGAGGACATCGCCGGTGCCGTCCAGGAAGGAGGTGGTGGCGTCGCGCCCTGATCCGGGGAAGGCCACGATGTTCTCCACCACGTCCTCGGTGAACTCGTCGGCTTCCTCCTCGGTGCCGCCGGCCTGGATCTGGGAGAGGTAGGCGGCCAGGATGTTCCAGCGGGCCGCCCCGGAGGACCCGGGGTTGGGGGTGACCACTTCGACGTCTTCGCGGACCAGGTCCTCCCAGTCGGTGATGTCATCGGGGTTGCCCTCGCGGACCACCAGCACCACCACAGAAGTGGTGACGTGGCCGTCCCAGGCGTTGTCGTTCCAGTCCTGGGCCACCAGGCCCTGATCGGCAAGCCGGGTGACATCAGGTTCGATGGAGAAGTGGACGAAGTCGGCGGGCTGGCCGTTCCCCACGGCTCGGGACTGGTCTCCGGAGGCTCCGTAGGACTCGGCCTGGGCGAGGCCTTCGCCGGCAGACGTCTGGGTGAAGGCGTTGAACACTTCGCTGTTGGCCTCGGCGGGGGAACCATAGCCGACGACGTTGAGCTGGTCGCCGGTGCCCATGCATCCGGTCAGCAGCACAGCGGTCGCTGCGACCGCAGCGGCCTGGGCCCACCTGCGGGTTCCGGCTGATGTCATCGCTGCCGTCCTCTCTGCCGATGGTCCGTCTCCGCCTGTCGTTCACGCTAGAGGAAAACGGGGCACCCTCACAGCACACCTGTTACAAAAGTTCATAAATGTTCATGCACTCATTCCTTCCGCCGCTCCTGTGGCAGATTGGAGGATCGAGGGCAGTGGAACACCTCCCGCCGACTCCTGTGTGAAAGGAAGAGAAACGATGTCGACCAAGGACTTCTCCCAGTACGCGAACCCCGAGGCTCTGGTCTCCACCGAGTGGGTGGCCGAGCACAAGGATGACGAGAACATCGTGCTGCTCGAGTCCAATGAGGATGTGCTGCTCTACGAGACCGGCCACATCCCCGGAGCCCACAAGATCG
The DNA here is from genome assembly GCF_017876395.1 of Nesterenkonia lacusekhoensis. NCBI lineage: Bacteria > Bacillati > Actinomycetota > Actinomycetes > Micrococcales > Micrococcaceae > Nesterenkonia > Nesterenkonia lacusekhoensis. Next base: position 2,075,101 of record NZ_JAGINX010000001.1, read on the forward strand.
ACTGGCACACCGACCTGAACGATCCGGTGACCCGCGACTTCATCGACCCCGAGCAGTTCGCGGCCTTCGCCTCCAAGCTGGGCATCACTCCGGACTCCACCGTGATCTTCTACGGCGATAAGTCCAACTGGTGGGCCGCCTACGCCCTGTGGGTCTTCACCCTCTTCGGCCACAAGGACCTGCGCCTGATCGACGGCGGACGCCAGAAGTGGGCCGACGAGGGCCGTGAGCTCACCACTGAGGTGCCCACCCCCACCCCGTCCGAGTACCCAGCCCCGGCCACCCGCAACGATGCCGAGTTCCGTGCCTACCGCGAGGACGTCCTGGACTCGATCGGCAAGGCACCCCTGGTGGATGTGCGCTCCCCCGCTGAGTACACCGGCGAGGTGACCTCCGCACCCGGCTTCGAGGACAAGGAGGGCGCACTGCGCGGCGGCCACATCCCCACCGCCGCCTCGGTGCCGTGGGCCCGTGCGGCGAATGAGGACGGAACCTTCAAGTCCCGCGAGGAGCTGGAGGCGATCTACCAGGAGGAGGCCGGCGTCGGGCAGGCCGATGAGGTCATCGCCTACTGCCGCATCGGCGAGCGCTCCTCCCACACCTGGTTCGTGCTGCAGCACCTGCTGGGCTATGACAAGGCCCGCAACTACGACGGCTCCTGGACCGAGTGGGGCAACGCAGTGCGCCTGCCCATCGTGGTCGGCGAGGAGCGCGGCGAGGCACCGGCACGGTGACTGCTCAGACGTCCGTGACGCATTCCGGCACAGCGACGGCTCCGGCCCCGCTGGCCGAGATCATCGCGGAGTTCCGTGCGGTGCCGGATCAGCAGCGGCTGAAGCTGCTGCTGGACTACGCCCACCGGCTGCCCGAGCTGCCGGAGGCCTATCGCGAGAACTTCGATGAGATGGACGAGGTGGTGGAGTGCCAGACTCCGCTGTTCCTGGCCACGGAGTTCCGCGACGAGGACCGCACTGTCGAGTTCTTCTTCGCTGCGCCGGAGGAGGTCCCGACCACCCGCGGGTTCGCCTCGATCATCCAGCACGGACTCAGTGGGCAGAGCTATGACGCGATCCTCAGCGCACCACTGGACGTCGGGGAGCAGCTGGGGATGGGGCGGGTGATCGCCCCGCTGCGGCTGCGGGCGGTCAACGCCATGTTCGGCCGGGTGCGCCGCAGCGTGGAGGATCACCTCAGCTGACCCGCCCCTCCGCTGCCCCACCCCTCCACCGACCCTCGTTTTACCAAGCGGAATCCGTTGTACCTGCACGTATACGGGCAGGTAATCCGAGAATCGCTTGGTAAGACGAGGGTCTTCGCATCGGGAGGGGTCGAGGGGACCGCGGGTCGAGTTAGCCGAAGGGCCGAGGATCCAGGGAGCAGGCAGAGGGACCCCGACCAGGCAGAATGGAGATATGGCAGAGACATCGGGCGACGGCGTCGTCGCAGCCCTGACCGAAGCACTCGGTGAGCTGGTGCTCACCGAGCCCTCCCTCCGTGCCGAGAAGGCTCAGGATCGCTCCTATCACCGGGGCGAACCACCCCTGGCCGTGGTCCAGCCCCGCAGCACCGACGAGGTGGCCGACGCCGTGCGGATCTGCTCGCTGCACAGCACCCCGGTGGTCCCGCGCGGCTCCGGCACCGGACTCGAGGGCGGATCCACCACCAGCGCGCAGAGCATCTGCCTGGATCTCTCCCAGATGGACCAGGTGCTCGAGGTCGCAGCCGATGACATGTACGCCCGCGTCCAGGCCGGGGTCATGAAGTCTTCGCTCAATGCCGCCCTGCAGCCTCACGGTCTGATGTTCCCGGTGGGCCCGGGCGTCGATGCCAGCGTGGGCGGCATGACCTCCACCAGCGCCAGCGGCACGACGGCGGTCAGCTACGGCACGCTGAAGGAGAACGTCATCGGGCTGACCGCAGTGCTGGCCGACGGGACTGTGGTCACCACCGGCGGGATCACCAAGAAGTCCTCGTCCGGCTACGACCTCACCCACCTGCTGGTGGGCGCGGAGGGCACCTTGGGCGTGATCACGGAGGTCACGGTCAAGGTCCACCCGATCCCGGAGACCGCCCAGGTCAGCATCTGGTCCCTGCCCACTCTGGCTGCGGCCGCCGAGCTCGTGGTCGCCGCACTGCGGTCCTCGCTGCGGATCGCCCGCGTGGAGCTGCTCGACGAGCTCACCGTCGGGGCTCTGGCCGACTACAACGGGATGACCTTCCCGGTGGCACCCACCCTGATGGTGGAGTTCGAGGGGACCGCCTCCGATGTGGCCGCCCAGTTCGCACAGTTCCGCACTCTGGCGGAGACCTACGCGGCCACACTCGCCGACGAGGCCACCGAGGTGGAGGAGTCCGCGCGGATCTGGCAGGCCCGCCATGATGCGCTGCCGGCGTCGTTGTCTCTGGTTCCCGGCTCCACCCCGATGATCTCGGATGTCTGTGTGCCGATCTCACAGCTGGCCGAGGCGGTGCTGGCCGCCAAGAAGGACGTGGACGACGCCGGACTCATCGCCTCGATCGTCGGGCATGTGGGCGACGGCAACTTCCACGTCGCCTATGTGCTGCCGCCGGAGGACCCGGAGACCTTCGAGAAGGCGAAGGCGATCAACCAACGAGTCGTGGCCCGCGCCCTGGAGGCAGGGGGCACCTGCACCGGTGAACACGGGATCGGCAGCGGCAAGGTGGCCTCCATGGCCAAGGAGCATGCCTCGGCCATCCCGGCCATGCAGGCGATCAAGCAGGCCCTGGACCCGCAGAACATCATGAACCCCGGCAAGGTGGTGCCTCCGCGGCCCCACCCCTGAGCAGCAGGGAACATGTCTCTTCGTGACGGGGCCGGCGTCGCTCCGGTCACGGAAATCTAGAATGAACGCATGTCCAGCTCTCCGTGGAATCCGGGGGCGTATCTGACCTACGCCTCGGAACGCACCCAGCCCTTCATCGACCTGCTCCAGCGCACTCAGCCCCCGGAGGCCACCACCATCATCGACCTGGGCTGCGGCCCCGGCAACGGGATGCCGATCCTGCGTGCCATGTACCCCCACGCTCAGATCATCGGGGTGGACTCCAGCGCGGAGATGCTCGAGCGCGCCGCCGTCTCCACTGAGGCCGACTCCGGCATCCGCTACGTCCACGCCGACATCCGCGACCTCAGCCTGGAAGCACTGGGACTCGACGAGCCTGTCGACCTGGTGGTCTCCAACGCGGCCCTGCAGTGGCTGCCCGATCATCGGGCCCTGCTGCCCCAGCTGATGGAGCTGGTAGCCCCCGGCGGCACCTTCTCGGTCCAGATCCCCGGAAACTTCAACGCCCCCAGCCACCGACTGCTGGCCGAGCATGCGGCCAAGCCGGAGTTCGCCCGTCACATCGACCCGGACAGCCTGCTGCAGCCCACTGCCGAGCTGACCGACTACATCCTCGACGTGGCCCAGCCCGGCTGGACCGTGGAAGCCTGGGAGACCCGCTACCACCACATCCTGCAGGGTGAGGATCCGGTGTTCCAGTGGATCTCCTCCACCGCCGCCCGTCCGGTGCTCCAGGCCCTTCCCGACGCCGAGCGCGAGCAGTTCGTCGCTGACTACACCGCTGCCCTGCGCGAGGCCTATCCGCAGAGCCGGATCGGCACCATCCTGCCGTTCCGCCGCATGTTCTTCATCGCCCGACGCGAGGGCTGAGCAGCACATCGACTCTGCCCTGGAGAGTGCGGCCCCGGATACCGCCTCTCCAGGGTGAACCGGTATCGTCAGGGCCTGTGACTACCGCCAGCGTCCCCCGCACTCCCCTGGTCATCCTGAGCACCTTCGTGGTGGTCAGCCTCGCCCTGGGCTGGCTGATCGCTATGCCGCTGGTCCTGCTGGACCCTGCGGAGCTGGCGGAGGCTCCCATGGAGGCCTACTACAACCTGTTCATGCTCACTCCGGCAGTGGCCGCCGTCGTCGCGTATCTGTTGGAGCGCCGGCACAGCGCCGCCACGCTCTACGGCCACATCAGCGGCGACGACGCCGACCGCTTCCGTCCGCAGAAGCTCGTCGACGCGCTGGGCATCACTCCGCTGCGTCCGGTGGGACGTCTGCTGGGATGGAGTGTGCTGGCGCTGCTGCTCTTCTTCGTCTTCAGCCTCGCCGCCCTGCCGCTGGGAGGACTGCTGGGGGTCTACCCGTTCGACCCCTCCATGCCGATCTTCCTCCAGGACCTGGGCTACCGGCTGGGCCATGACGCCACGGAGTTCCTCGCCACCGGGCTGATGGTCGAGGCCGGGGTCATCTTCGGCATGGCCGTGGTCCTGGTCTTCCTGCACGCCGGCCAGGAGATGGGGTGGCGAGGCTACCTCTACCCGCGCATCCAGCAGCGCTGGGGTGTGCTGCCCGCCGTCGGGATCACCGGCCTGGCCTCGGGTCTCTGGTATGCCCCGCTGCTGTCAGTGGGCTTCTTCTACGACCAGACCGAGCTCTTCGAGGCGCTGGCCCTGATGGTCGGCTTCTGCCTGATCATCGGCGGGCTGCTGGCCTGGCTGCGCATGCGTTCGGGCTCCATCTGGCCCGCGGCCTTCGCTCAGTCCATGATCACTGCCGCCACGGTGCTGCACTACTGGTTCGCCGAGTTCGGCCCACAGATCGACTTCCGCCAGGCGACTCTGCAGGGCTGGTCCGGCTGGATCATCCCCGGCGTGCTGCTGGCTGTGCTGCTGGTCTTCCGGAAGAAGGCCTTCGCCTTCCCGGTGCGGTGATCGGGCCGGACCCTGCGGTCGAGAGGTCAGCTGACCTCGCTCAGCTGACCTCCTCCTCCATCAGCTCGACCTGATCGGCCAGGATGTCCTCGTAGTCGTCCAGCTCGCGCGGTGCCTCGCCCACGACCATCACGTGGTTGGCGCCGAAGCTCCGCCCCGCCATGTAGAACCACTCCTCCTGACCGCTGCCCTCCATGCGCACCTGTACGCCGTCGGCGCTGTCGGTGAGCTGGAACTCGATCTCGCCGTCGCCGAGGTCGAGGGTTCCGCACTCGTCGACGACGTCCTGGTAGTAGCCGTCGAAGAAGTCGTGCTCCTCAGGGGTGCTCACGAGGATGGCGCTGACCTCCTCGTCTCCGGCGGCAGCCTCGTAGGTGGCCGCCGCCTGGGCATCCTCCTCCAGATCGTCGATGGACTCCATGGCGTCCTCACAGGCCGGCTCAGCGCCGAGGCCCTCGAAGCTGAAGTCCTTATAGAAGCTGGCACCGTGGACAGACTCGTCGAAGATCACCTCCGGCTCAACGGTGAACGCCCAGTCCGAATCGGGAAGATCAGACTCGGCCACGGCAAGCCGCTCCAGCTCCTCGGCACTCAGAGGGTCCGCGAAATCATCCTCTGAGCTGGAGCCTTCCTCCTCCCCGTCGTCCTCATCGTCCTCATCGTCCTCGTCGTCCTCGGGCGCATCCTCCGCGCCCTCCCCCACGGCGTCCTCCAGCTCCTCGAAGCCCTCGACGTCGCCGAGACGCTCAGCGAGCTGCTCGATCATCTCCAGGTACTCGTCCTGACTGAGGCCCGGACCAGCAACCTCCGGCGTCGAGGCATAGGCTCCGGCGACGCCGAAGGAGCTGGTCAGGGCGAAGGCCGCGGCTCCGGCACCCAGCCGGGCACACACCCGGCGACGGCGACCCTGCGCGCTCTCTGCACCCTTCGGCTCAGCATCCCGGTCAGTGGTGGCCTGGTCAGTGGTGGCCTGGTCAGTGGTCAGATCAGTCTCAGCGGTGATGCGGTCCATGGCTTGTCCCTTTCGCTTCACACGGTCACTCCCGGCTTCGCGGAAGCAATTTGCTTACGTTTGCCATCGTAAGCTGAAGCGTTTTGCTAGTGCAACCCATCTGGCTGAACAGGCCTGAGAAGCCCTTGTCATACCTGCTTTACACAGGCGACAAAGCAGGGAAACGCCGCTCTCCTACTCTGGTCCCACAGGGTGGCGATGGGCCGGAGAGCGTGGATCTCACAGAGGAGAACCGATGGAGCGGAATGCAGGTGGGCGATGACGGACACGGCACCTGAGGTCGTCGGCGAGGAGCATTCTCTGCGCATGCGCACCCGCTCCGGGGAGCTGGAGATCAGGGGCAATGAGGTGCGCCTGCCGGATCCCCACCAGGACCCTGTCCGCCTGGCCCCCGGCCCGTTGGCGCTCATGCGTGTGCTCGTCAAAGCACAGGGCGCAGTCCTCTCCCTCGATCACCTCTTAGGGCGTGTCTCTTATATCTGTAGTCCGGTGATACCGGCGGAGTCGACCGTGCAATCCCTATGCGATGACAGACTTGTTCTCGCCAGTGATGGTTCTGCCGCAAGGTTGACCCGCCCCGAAGATTCAAGGAGGAGACGATGACTGAGATAGTGTGGACTGGCCTGGAGGAGCCCTCCCGCGAGTCATGCCGGATCGAGAGCAACCTGCATGGCGTGACCGTCGTCAGCGATATTAATGGCGGGGTCGGCGCGTGCTCGTACAAGTTGCAGATGACGGAGGCCTGGGAGTTCATCGACCTCGTAGTTCGGGCGAACGGACGCGAGCTTGAACTGCGCCTCACCGAGCGGGGATGGGAAGTTGATGGGGAGGATCGCCCTGACCTTCAAGCGGCGCGAGAGGTCGACATCTCGGTGTCCCCGCTGAGTAACACATTGCCGATCCGACGACTTGACCTCGCTGTTGGCGAGAGTGCCGACATCACCACGGCTTACATCCGGGTTCCGGAGCTCGAGGTTACGACCGATCCGCAACGGTACACGCGCACCGGCGAGAACGAGTACCTCTATGAGTCCCGCGACTCCGATTTTCGCCGGTCCATCACCGTGGACGGGGACGGACTGGTCATCGAATACCCGGGGTTGTTCATTCGAGGAGATCGTTAGGGAGCGTCCAGTTTGCGTAGCCAGGCGACGACGGCGCAGAGCACGGCGGTGGCCCGGTAGGTGATGGCCAGCTTTTCGTAGCGGGTGGCGATCCCGCGCCACTGTTTGGCGAGGTTGAAGTGGCGCTCGACCACGTTCCGGCCGGCATAGGTGGTCTTATCCATAGCCGGTGGTCGGCCTCCGGTTGAGCCTTTGCGTTTGCGAGCGGCTTGTTCGTCGGACTTCTGCGGGATCACTGCTCGGATGCCCCGAGCCGAGAGCATCTTGCGGATGACCCTATTGGAGTAGGCCTTATCGGCGATGACCGCATCAGGTCGTGTGCGGGGTCTTCCCGGCCCGATCCGGGGCACGCGGATGTCAACGAGGACCTCGGCCAGCACCACCCCGTCGTTGCGCTGTCCGCCGGTGAGCACGATCGACAGTGGCATCCCCTCACCGTCGACGGCTGCATGCAGTTTCGAGGAGAGTCCCCCGCGGGAGCGGCCGACCGCGTGGCCTTCTGGCTCCTGGCAGTGTTCAGCCCCGGATTTACTGTGATTCGAGCGAGCCCCCTGTGGGCTGGTCAGGGCGGGTGGTGTTGGTCCCGTGCTGGTGAGCACGGCTGATCGTCGAGTCCACCGAAACCGTCCAATCGATTTCTCCGACGGCATCGGCCTCAGCCAGGATCTGGGCCAACACCGAATCCCAGGTGCCCTCAGCGGCATACCTGCGATGTCGCTTCCAGACTGTCTGCCAGGGCCCGAAGGCATCGCGGGGCAAGTCACGCCACGGGATCCCTGTCCTGGCGCGGTAGATCAGCCCTTCGACGATCCGGCGGTTGTCTCTGAAGGGGTGGCCTTTGCGGCCCTCATTAGAGGGCAACAGCGACTCGACCCGCGCCCACTGTTCATCGGTCAAGATCCGATACCGGGAGCTGGTAGAAGTGCTCATCCCCCACCCTCACCGAGAAAACATCCCACATATGGGAGACACGCCCTAGCTGTGCTGCCGCACTGCGGCTCAGAGCATGCCCTGGAGATGTGGGTGTCACGGCTGCGACGCTCCCTGCCTGACCCGCGCATGGTCCGAACCGTGGTCAAGCGCGGCTACCGCTTGGTCCTCTGATAAGCCCTCAGGAGGAGCTGCGGACGAAGGTCAGATCGAAGATCCTGCGCCCGACGTTCAGTGCCTTGGCCTCGAAGTCGGTCAGGGTGCGTCCGGCGAACCGTGGCGCCCATCCGCCGTCGTGGTCCAGGGCCTCCTCCAGCGGCAGCGGTGCGGTCTCCTTGCCCAGGCTGGCGGCGTCGAGGTCTCCCAGGCGGACCTGCGTGAGCGGAGAGTCCGCGCCGGCCCGCTCCCCTGCATGGGGATTGACGAAATGCTCGGAGGCAGAGATCAGCTCACGCATCTGCACCGCATAGGAGGACCAGTCGGTGGCCAACCGCCACGTCCCGCCCTCCGGCAGGACCCGGGCGGCGCGCTCGATGAAGTCTTCCTGGACCAGGCGGCGCTTATTGTGCTTCTTCTTGTGCCACGGGTCAGGGAAGAAGATCCACAGCTCGGACAGCGCCCCAGCGGGGATGAGCTTGTCCAGGACCTCCGGAGCGTTGGCCACCGCCACCCGCACATTGGTCAGACCCTCGCGGCGCAGCCGACTGGCCAGCTGGGCCGCACCGGGGCGATAGACCTCCACGGCGATGAAGTCGCTCTGCGGGTTCTCAGCCGCCGCATGGGCCACGGCCTCTCCGGAGCCGGATCCGATCTCCAGGATCAGCGGAGCCCTCCGACCGAATTCGGCCTCCCAGTCGATGCTGAACCCGTCCGCCACCGAGGTGTCGTGCTCACCCTGAGGGATGTCGAGCAGCTCGTGGCCCAATGCGGCATCCCAGGCGCGCTGGTAGCTGGGCTTGAGCCGGTTGCTGCGGCGGACGAAGGAGAACGGGTGGCGCAGTGGGCGCTTGGCAGGTTCAGTCATCAGGAGCCAAGGATATCGTGTGCGCCGCTGAGGAACTCATGCAGCAGCGGTCCGTTGGTGGAGCCGCCGAACTCCCCCTCCTCCAGGAAAATGGCCACGGCCAGATCTCCCTGGACGGCGATCACCCAGGTATGGGCGTAGGCATCGTCGCCGCTGCCGACCTCTGCGGTGCCGGTCTTGGCGTAGACATGCTCACCGGGCACCGACTCCATGGTCTCCAGCGTGCCGAAGTCGGTGGTGTCGGTCATCAGGGTCAGCAGGTCTTCCGCCTCCTGCTCGGTGAGCCCGTCGCCCTCGCGAGGCTCCTCCGGAACCGCCAGATGCGGATGGACTGTGTGCCCTGCGCCGATGGAGGCGGCCACCGTGGCCATGCCCAGGGTCGAGGCCTCCACCTCACCCTGACCGAACAGGTTGGCCGCATGCAGATTGTCCTCGCTGTCCTCAGGGACCGAGCCCTTGATGGCAGGCACCCCGATGCCGACCTCATTGTCCAGGCCGAGGTCCAAGGCCGCCTGCGCCACCTCCTCCGAGGTGACGTCGTCGGAGGAGGTGGCAAAGAGGGTGTTGCAGGAGACCGCCACGGCATCGCGGAAGGGAATCGTGCCCACGTACTCCTCGGGGTAGCCTGGGACGTTGCCGAACTCCTGGCCGTTGACCACGGTGGTGTTCGGGCAGCTGACCTCGGAGTCCGGAGTCAGGCCGTCGCGCAGCATCGCCAAGGATGAGACCACTTTGAAGGTGGAGCCCGGCGCATACGTGGACTGGGTGGCATGCTCGATCTGACCGCCGTCGGGACTGTGACTGGCGGCGGCCAGGATCCCGCCGTCGGAGGGACGTATGGCCACCAGGGATGCGGGGACGTCCTGGTCATCGACGATCTCCTGGGCGAGGTCCTGCATCCGCGGATTCATCGCCGTCTCCAGGTCCTCACCGGATTCGGCATCCCGAGAGAACACCGTCCGGCCGTCCATCTCGATGCTGATCCCCGGGGTCCCGCGCAGCTGCTCGTCGTGGATCGACTGCAGCCCGCCCAGGCCGATCGAGTCCCCGGCCATCAGCGCAGGGTTCTCTTCCAGGTGCTCCGCAGTGACCGGTCCCACCCGGCCCAGCAGCAGCGGGGCGAAGTCGGCGGACTCGGCCAGGGGCATCTGGTCCTCGTGGGCGAACGCCCCGGGGATGGCCTCCAGCTCGGCGGCGGTCACGGCATCAGAGTCGCGGCGGTGGACGATGGCTTCGACGAATGCCTCATCACCGTGGGCGAGCACCGTCTCCGCGTACCCTTCGGCGTCGATGTCCACCAGTTCTGCCAGCTGCTCGGCGGCCTCACGCTGGGTCTCCTCGTCCGGGACACCGTCACTGAGCTGAGTCTTATCGATGCCGATCCGCAACACATCACGGTCATAGACCATGGCGGTGCCGTCGTCGTCCATGATGCGGCCACGCTGAGCGGGCACAGTGGAGAGCCCCACCGCCTCATAGCCTCTGTAGCCGGGGTAGATGATCTCCGGGCCGGCGTCGAGCTGCCAGACTTCGGCGTCTTCGCTGTAGATGAAGGTGGCCTCGGTCTCGTACTCCCAGGCGTCATCCTCCACGCCGAGCGACTCCAGGTCCCAGCTGTGGTGCAGCTCCACGGTGGCGGTGGGCGGCTGCGGAGAATCGTCCTCCGGCTCGTCGACCTCGATCTCGCCCACGGTGACCTCGGGGCTCAGCCCATCCAGGGGCTCATGGAGGTTCTCGACGCCGTCGCTGAGCTCCTCAGAGCTGCCGCTGCGCAGCTCGACCTCCGCGAAGTCCCCGGTGCCCAGGGCCTCGGCCACGGAAGCCGCATCCCGATCGATGAGCTCGGCCGCGTCCTCGGAGCAGCCGGTGAGGATGAGGAGAGCCGCAACTCCCAGAACGGGAGCTGAACGCGAGCTGGAGAAACGCATGCCCCCAGTATGGATCACGCCGGGGACATGCGCGCAGAATATGTCATCGGTCCCGCCACAGGACCATGGCCTGAGTGCGCGGACGGGGCCTGCGCCCGCGGGCCACCGTGACCACATCACCGTGGGGCCCGACGGCGAATACGCGCGGCTTGGTGGAGTGGCGCTCGGCCTCGCGCAGCTCATAGCGCAGCTCGTCCACCGTCTCCTCCAGCTCCTCCACCCGGTTCTGCAGCTGGAGGATCCGACGGATGCCCTCGAGTGAGACGCCCTCGTGGGAGAGCTGCTGGATCTGACGCAGCTGATCGACGTCGTAGGGGGAATAGCGGCGATGGCGCCCGCCCTGACGGCGCGGGATCACCAGGCCCAGACGATCGTACTGGCGCAGGGTCTGAGGGTGCATATCAGCCAGCTCGGCGGCCACGGAGATGACGAACAGCGGAGCGTGCCGCTGGTCAGCGTCCGACATCCTGGGGTCGTCCGTCATCTGTGCCTCCTGAAGTCCCTCAGATCGCCTTCTAGACCGCCGCCTTCTCCTCGAGGCCGGCCCGGGGGTCGATGCTCCGGGTGGCCTCAGCATAGGCCCGGACCGCCTCCAGCGCCTCCTCGGGGAGGTCCTGGGGCACCTGGACATCCACGACGACGAGCATGTCGCCCTGGCTGTTCTTCCGGCGGATGCCGTGGCCCTTCAGCCGCAGCACCTTTCCGGAGCTGCTGCCGGCGGGAACCTTGATCCGGACCTTCTCGCCGTGGACGGTGGGAACCTCCACCGTGGCGCCTAGGGCCGCCTCGTCGAAGGAGACCGGCAGGTGGATGCGGATGTCGTCGCCGTCGCGCTCGAAGAACCGGTGAGAGCTGATGCTGACCTCCACCAGCAGGTCACCGGGACCGCCGGGGCCCTGCTGGCCCTTGCCCTTGACCCGGACCTTCTGCCCGTCCTTCACCCCGGCCGGGATGCGGACATCGATCACGGTGCCGTTCTGCTCGCGCAGGCCCACAGTGGTTCCGCGGACCGCCCCGGAGAAGGAGATCGTGGTCTTTGCGGTGCGATCAGCACCCTTGGCGGGGGCGCCGCCGCCGAAGCGGCCGCCCATGCCGCCGAAGAGGTCGGCGAAGTCGGGGCCGCCTCCGAAGCGGCCGTCGCCGGGGCCGGGAGCCCCGCCCCCGAAGAGGTTTCCGAACAGGTCCTCGAAGCCGCCGGACCCGCCGCCGGCGCCGGGACTTCCGGAGAAGCGGGCGCCGGAGCCCATGGCCCGGATGGCGTCGTACTGTTCGCGCTGCTCCGGATCGGAGAGCACCGTGTTGGCTTCGGAGACGTCCTTGAACTTCTGCTCGGCCGCCTCATCACCCGGGTTCTTATCCGGATGGTACTTGCGGGCGAGCTTGCGGTACGCCTTCTTAATCTCTTCCTCAGAGGCGTCCTTGGAGACGCCCAGAATGGCGTAGAAATCCTTCTCGACCCAGTCCTGTGAGGCCACTGGAGCGCCTCCCTCCTTCGTCAAGTCTTCTGTATATAACTGCGATTCGAGCGGGGTTTCGGCCCTTATGGCCTGCTCTGCAGGCTCAAAAGGGCCGAAACCCCTGCTCAATCACGCGATCATTCTGCCGGACCGCTGGAGACCATCACCTGGGCCGCGCGCAGCAGGCGCTCCCCGTGGCGGTAGCCGGCCCGCAGCACCACGGCTACGTGATCGGCCTCGATCTCCTCATGCGGCTGCTGCATGATCGCCTCGTGGATGGTCGGGTCGAAGGCGACGCCGACCTCATCGATCCGCTCCAGGCCCTGCTGCTGCAGGACGCTCTCGAGACGGTTCGCGATGTGGGCGAAAGGCCCGTCCTCGAGGTCGCCGGCCTGGCGAGCCGCGGAGATGTCGTCCAGCACCGGCATCAGCTCTGTGATGACCTGGCCGATGGTGCGATCCTTCTCCGTGGCACGGTCCCGGTCCACGCGACGCCGGTAGTTGACGTACTCCGCCTGGAGCCGCTGCAGGTCGGCCTGCAGCTCAGCCTCGCGGTCGGTGGCCGCCTCAGCGGCCACCTCGCCCTCGGCGGCCTCCTCGACGACGGCATCGGCCTCCTGGCCTGCGGTGCCGAGGATCTCCTCGGCTGCGTTGACCACAGCCTCGGCGTCCTCGTCGGCAGAGGCGACCTCGGGCTCCTCGGCCACCGCTGCGGCCTCCTCCGAGGGGTCCTCCGCCGGCGCCTCCGGGTCGGTGCCGTGGACGTCCTGAACCTCAGGCTCCATGCCTTCCGGCGCTGCGCTCTCCGGACCGGTGCCCTCGTTGGTCGGGTCCTCCTCAGGGCGGTCCCGGCCGTCCGGGGTGTTCGGGTTCTGGTCTGACATCGGTCAGGCCCCCTTACTTGGTCTCGGAGTTCTCGTCCTCGTCGACGACCTCGGCGTCGACGATGTCCTCGTCCTCGGCCGGAGCATCGCCTGCCGGAGCACCCTCGGCACCCTCGGCGCCGCCCTGGGCGTAGAGGTGCTCACCGATCTTGACCTGGGAAGCCTGCAGCTTCTCGAATGCTGCCTCGACCTCCTCGTCGTTGTCGGTGCCCTCCAGCGCCTTCTTCAGAGCGTCGACGTCGGCCTGGACCTCGGTCTTGACCTCCTCGGGCAGCTTCTCGTCGTTGTCCTTGAGCAGCTTGTCCACGGAGTAGGCGCTGGCCTCAGCGGCGTTGCGCTTCTCGGCGGCCTCGCGGCGCTTCTTGTCCTCCTCGGCGTGGGCCTCGGCGTCGGCCACCATGCGGTCGATGTCCTCCTTGTCCAGGGAGGTGCCGCCGGTGATGGTCATGGACTGCTCCGTGCCGGTGCCGTTGTCCTTGGCGGAGACGTGGACGATGCCGTTGGCGTCGATGTCGAAGGTGACCTCGATCTGCGGCACACCGCGGGGCGCCGGGGCGATGCCGGTCAGCTCGAAGGTGCCCAGGGCCTTGTTGTCGCGGGTGAACTCGCGCTCACCCTGGAAGACCTGGACGGCCACCGAGGGCTGGTTGTCCTCAGCGGTGGAGAAGACCTCGGAGCGCTTGGTCGGGATGGCCGTGTTGCGCTCGATCAGCTTGGTCATCACACCGCCCTTGGTCTCGATGCCCAGGGACAGCGGGGTGACGTCGATGAGCAGCACGTCCTTGCGCTCACCGGCCAGCACGCCTGCCTGCAGCGCAGCGCCGACGGCGACGACCTCGTCCGGGTTCACAGACTTGTTCGCCTCCTTGCCGGAGAGCTGCTTGACCAGGTCGGCCACTGCGGGCATACGGGTGGAGCCGCCCACGAGGATCACGTGATCGATCTCGGAGATCTTCACACCAGCCTCGGCGATGACGTCGTTGAACGGCTTCTTGGTGCGCTCCAGCAGGTCCGAGGTCATGTCCTCGAACTTGGCGCGGGAGAGGGTCTCGTTGACGTGGACCGGCACACCGTCGCTCTGGGTGGCGTAGGGGATGTTGATGGTGGCGCTGGAGGCGGAGGAGAGCTCCTTCTTGGCGCGCTCAGCCTCCTCCTTCAGACGCGGCACAGCGATCTTGTCCTTGGAGAGGTCCACACCTTCCTTCTGCTTGACCTGATCGACCAGCCAGTCGATGATCCGCTGGTCCCAGTCGTCGCCGCCCAGGCGGTTGTCACCGGCCGTGGAGCGGACCTGGATGGTGGAGAACTCGTCCTCGTCCTTGCCGACCTCCAGCAGGGAGACGTCGAAGGTGCCGCCGCCGAGGTCGAAGACGAGGATGAGCTCGTCCTCCTTGCCCTTGTCCAGGCCGTAGGCCAGTGCGGCCGCGGTGGGCTCGTTGACGATGCGGGAGACCTTCAGGCCTGCGATCTCGCCGGCCTCCTTGGTGGCCTGGCGCTCGGCGTCGTTGAAGTAGGCGGGCACGGTGATGACAGCCTCGGTGACGTCCTCGCCCAGGTAGGCCTCGGCGTCGTGCTTGAGCTTCATCAGGGTGCGTGCGGAGATCTCCTGCGGGGTGTACTTCTTCCCGTCCACCTCCGTGGTCCAGTCAGTGCCCATGTGGCGCTTGACCGAGGCGTAGGTGCGGTCCGGGTTGGACACGGCCTGGCGGCGCGCGACCTCACCGACGAGGACCTCGCCGGACTTGGAGAAGCCGACGACGGACGGGGTGGTGCGGGCACCCTCGGCGTTGGCGATGACGGTGGGCTCGCCGCCCTCGAGGACGGTGACCACAGAGTTGGTGGTTCCGAGGTCGATACCTACTGCACGGGACATGTGCGGACTCCTTTCAGAGAGCTTCATAAGGCTTGGATGACGCTCCATTGAGCGAACTGGACTCAAGTGTTCACCCGAGCGAGCCGGGTGTCAAACTGTGTTGAGTCGAGTCCACTCAACTTTGCTGCATCAGGTCCAACAGCAGGCGCGTGGAGATCATTCCCGAGAGACGAGACCTCTTCATCGCCGCACGTGAACCCGGGACAGTCGGCTCTGGCCGCACCCTTGAGAACCCACAAGAGATCGGCCTGGAGATGCTTCAGGGACCCCACCTGGGCGAATGGAGCGAACGTTGGGGGCGCCACGCCGTCGACATGCTCATCAGTGCAGGACACCTGGCCCCGTCCGGCCCCGCCCGGTCCGGACAGGGATCTTCACCCGGCGCACCGACGCCGGCAGACGGGATCATCTTCGCCTCAGATCAGCTCGCCCGCGGCGGGGCTGACCGGCTGCGCGAATGCGGCCTCGACGTCCCCGGCGACGTCGCCATCACCGGATACGACGACTGGCAGGTGATGTTCCTGGCTGCCCGGCCGCCTCTGACCACTGTGGATATGCGCCTGGAGACCCTGGGACAGCGAGCTGTGGAGCTGCTGTTGGAGATGATCGATGGGCATGGGGAAGCCGGGCAGCACCTGCTCAGCCCCCGTCTGGTCACGCGGGAGTCCACGCTGGGCGCATGAGGGAGATCAGAGGGCGATGCCGATGTACTTGGTCTCCAGGAACTCATCGATGCCGACGTCGCCGCCTTCGCGACCCAGCCCGGATTCCTTGACCCCGCCGAAGGGCGCGGCCGGGTTGGAGACCACGCCCAGGTTGATCCCGACCATGCCGGACTCCAGAGCCTCGGAGACACGGATGGCGCGGTTGAGGTCATTGGTGAAGACGTAGTTGGAGAGGCCGTATTCGGTGTCGTTGACCGCGGCGATGGCCTCCTCCTCGGTGTCGAAGGCGGCCACCGGTGCCACCGGCCCGAAGATCTCCTCCCGGCGCACTCGTGCCTGCTCCGGGATCCCGGTGAGCACAGTGGGCGGGTAGAAGAAGCCTTCTCCGGCCGCCGGCTCGCCGCCCAGCAGCACATCCGCTCCGGCGCTCACCGCATCCTCGACCAGGTCCTGGACCTTGTCCCGCTGCCCGGCACTGATCAGCGGGCCGACCCGGACGCCGTCGTCGACGCCTCGGCCCATGGGGTACTCCGCCATCTTCTCGGCCAGGCGCCGGGCGAACTCATCGGCCACCCCGCGCTGGACGAAGATCCGGTTGGCCGCAGTGCAGGCCTCGCCCGAGTTGCGCATCTTCGCCGCCAGAGCGCCTTCGACCGCCTTGTCCAGATCGGCGTCGTCGAAGACGACCAGAGCGGCGTTGCCGCCCAGCTCCATCGAGGTGCGCATGACGTGCTCCGAGCACTGTTCGAGCAGCTTCTTCCCGACGCCGGTGGATCCGGTGAAGGAGAGCTTGCGCGCGATGCCGGAACGGATCAGCGGCTCCATGACCTGGCCGGATTCAGAGGTGATGACGATGTTGACCACACCGTCGGGGACTCCTGCCTCCTTGAGGATGTCCGCGAGCGCCAGCATCGACAGCGGCGTGAGCTCGGCAGGCTTGAGCACGCTGGTGCAGCCTGCCGCCAGGGCCGGACCCAGCTTGCGGGTACCCATCGCCAGCGGGAAGTTCCAGGGAGTGATGAAGATGGAAGGGCCCACAGGCTGCTTATGGATCAGGAACCGCTGCCCGCCTCCGGGGGCAACCTGATAGCTGCCGCTGATCCGCGTAGCCTCCTCAGCGAAGTGGCGGAAGAACTCGGCGGCATAGGTGACCTCGCCATAGGCCTCGGCGAGGGGCTTGCCCATCTCCAGGGTCATCAGCAGCGCGAGGTCGTCCCTGCGCTCATGCATGAGCTCGAAGGCGCGCATGAGGATGTTCGAGCGCTCCCGAGGAGCCATCGCGGCGAAATCGGCCTGAGCCCTCTCAGCCGCCCGCAGCGCCTTCCAACCGTCGGCCTCCGCGGCGTCGGCCACTGAGCAGAGGACCTGGCCGGTGGAGGGGTCGATGACGTCGAGGGTTCGGCCGCTCTCAGCCGCGACCCACTGGCCGTCGATGAACAGCTGTTTGGGGGCCTGGTCGATGACCGAGCTCTCCTGGGCGGGGCTGATCTGCTGAGTCATAGCTGTGCCTCCTGGGCTGACATTCGGATGCTCACCCAGTAGCCTAGCCCTCGAGACGATTGTCAACAATCCTCATCGATCTGAAGGAGTCACGGTGTCTCATCTCTCCCCCGTTCTGAAGCAGGCCACACCGGTGGTCGCCACCCACGGCGAGGGCGTCTACCTCTACGACGACGCCGGCAGACACCACCTGGACTTCACCGCAGGGATCGGGGTGACCAGCACCGGGCACTGCCACCCGCGGGTGGTGGAGGCCGCCCAGGCCCAGGTCGGCAGCCTGATCCACGGCCAGTACACCACCATCATGCATAAGCCGCTGCTGGCGCTGAGCGACAAACTCACCGAGCTGCTGCCCGAGGGCCTGGACTCGCTGTTCTTCTCGAACTCGGGTTCCGAAGCCGCTGAGGCAGCGCTGCGTCTGGCCCGCCAGGCCACAGGTCGGCCGAACATCGTGGTCTTCCAGGGCGGGTTCCACGGGCGCACTGTGGCGGCGGCGTCGCTGACCACCTCCGGAACCAAGTTCAAGGCGGGCTTCAGTCCGCTGATGTCCGGCGTCGCAGTCTCCCCCTTCCCCAACCCCGCGCACTACCGGGCCTACGGATTCGACGAGGAGCAGGCCACCGATTTCGCGCTGCGGGAGCTCGATCTGGTGCTGCAGACCCAGTCCCATCCGGCGGACACAGCCGCCTTCCTGGTGGAGCCGGTCCTCGGCGAGGGCGGCTACATCCCGGGCAACCGGCGGTTCTTCGAGGGGCTGCGGAAGAAGGCCGATGAGCACGGGATCCTGGTGATCGTCGACGAGGTGCAGACGGGATTCGGACGCACCGGCGAGTTCTGGGGCCAAGACCACTTCGGGCTCACTCCGGATATCCAGATGTTCGCCAAGGGGATCGCCTCGGGCTTCCCGATCTCCGGGATCGCCGCCTCCGAGGAGCTGATGGCCAAGGCCTGGCCAGGATCGCAGGGCGGGACCTATGGCGCCAACGCCGTGGCGTGCGCGGCGGCCCTGGCCACGCTGGAGGTCATCGAAGAGGAGCAGCTGGTGGCCAACTCGGCGGCCCGCGGCGTCCAGCTGAAGGCCGGGCTGGAGAAGATCGGCGAGAAGCACGCCGAGGTCCAGGCCGTCCACGGCCTGGGGCTGATGGTCTCAGTGGAGTTCACCGATGCCGAGGGCGAGCCCGACGGCGCCGCTGCGGCCGCCGTGCACCGAGCCGCCGCCGAGAACGGCCTGCTGCTGCTGACCAATGGGATGTACGGCCACCACGTGCGCTTCATCCCGGCCCTGGTGGTCACCGAGGGGCAGATCGATGACGCCCTGGCCCTCTGGGAGAAGACGTTGGAGCAGGTCCTCCGCTGACCCGAGTTGATTGGGCGAAGAGTTGCCGTCCCAGCGAGGTTTCCCGCCTCAGACGGCAACTCTTCGCCCAATCAATTGGTGTGCTGCCCGGCGATCTACCAGACGCGCGAGGTGAGTTTGGGGTACTTCGCGCGCATCCCGTCCCCGGAGGAGGTTCCGGTGAGGCGGCGCTTCACCCACGGCACGAAGTAGTCCTTGGTCCAGGTGGCCTCGGCCACGACCCTCTCCGACAGAGAGGTCACCGGCGGCTCATCCACCTCAGGGTCGGCGATCTCGTCCTTCTCCCCGAGCACTGCGAGCACCTCTTTGGCCATCATGGTGTGCCCAGCGATCCCCAGATGCAGGCGATCCACGTCCCAGTAGCGCCAGTCCTGGAACCGCTTCATGTGCCAGAAGTCGACCAGCTCGGTCCCCAGGTCCGCGGAGATCTTCCGCACATGCTCGTTGTAGATGGCGGTGCGCCCCCGAGTGACTCGGAACAGCGGCGCCTTGGCGGAGTCGAATCCGGTGAACAGCACCACGCGCGCGCCGGTCTCGACGAGCTTCTCGACGCCGGCCCGGTACCGTTCCATGAGCCCATCGACATTGACCGCGGGACGCAGGATGTCATTGCCTCCGGCGTAGAGGGTCACCAGTGTGGGATTCAGGGCGATGGCGGCGTCGAGCTGCTCATCGAGGACCTGCTGGAGCTTCTTCCCGCGGATCGCGAGGTTGGCGTAGCCCCAGGAGTCATCGTTGGCGACCAGCTGGGCGGCCACTCGATCCGCCCAGCCGCGGCAGTCGTTCGGACGGGTGGGGTCGATATCCCCCACACCCTCGGTGAATGAGTCCCCGATGGCGACAAAACGCTGCGCAAAGGGACCGTCGAGTTCATCAGCTGCGGACATGGGCACCAGCCTACAGGGGCTGATCAGCCGAGCAGGTCGGCGACCTGCTCCTCAGTCAGCGGGCGGGTGGCCCGACCCTCCAGCAGGAAGGCCAACTGGGCGGAGGCCTCCAGCTCCTCCGCCGCATTGACCGCGTCCTCCAGAGCCGCGCCGGCCACGATGGAGCCGTGGTTGGAGAGGATCACTCCGGGTCCACGCCGACCGGCTGCCAGGATGTCCTCGAGCATCTCTGCTGATCCCGGCTTGTAGTACGGGACTGTGGGAACATCTCGGCCCAGCCGCATGACGAAATACGGCGTCAGCGGTGGGATGCCCTCCTCACCGGCCAGGCAGCTGTAGGCGGTGACATAGGTCGAATGCAGGTGCACGATGGCCTGAGCCTCGGGCCGGGCCTGGTACATGGCGCGGTGCATGACCACCTCTTTGGAGGGCCGGAGCCCGTCCACGTGCTCCCAGTCCTCGTTCAGCACGGACAGGCTCTGCGGGTCCAGCCGCCCCAGCGAGGAATTGGTGGGAGTCATCAGGTAGCCGCCGGGGATGCGGACACTGATGTTGCCGGCGCTGCCCACGGAGAATCCCCGGTGGAACAGGCTCGCGCCCAGTTCGGTGATCTGCTGGCGCAGCAGGTGCTCGTCGGTCACAGTTCTCCTCTCAGACGATGACGCTGGCGATCAGCAGCATCACCATAGTCGTGGCCCAGGCGATGGTGGTCGGCACTGACCAGACCAGCATCTGGTGTTTGGCGTTCTTGACTCCCAGCATCCGGTTGACCACCCAGAAGAAGCTGTCGTTGAAGTAGCCGAAGAACAGCGACCCCAGGGCGGCCGCTTGGGCGGCCAGGACCATATTCACATCCGGGACCTGGGCCAGGATCGGTGCGGAGATCGAGGCGGAGGTGATGATCGCCACCGTTCCGGATCCCTGGATCACGCGCACCACAGTGGCGATCAGGAAGGGCACCAGGATAGTCGGCAGCGGCAGTCCCGCCACGGTCTCACCGATGGCGTCGGCGGAGCCGGATTCGCGCAGCACCTCGCCGAGGGCGCCACCGGCACCGGTGACCAGCAGGATGATGCCTGCCGCCTGCACTCCCTGTTCCATGTCATCCAACGTGCCCTGCCGGGACTGGTTGCGGGTCAATCCGTAGACCGCGGCGAGCACGCCGAAGAGCAGCGCGATGACCGGGTTGCCCAGGAAGGCGGCCACGGAGATGAAGCCCTCGGGAAGGTCGATGACCTCGGCATCGGTCAGGTTCGCGGAGAAGGTGTTGAAGAAGATCAGCACGATCGGCAGCAGGATGGGCAGCACCGAGAGGAACAGGCTGGGCAGCTCGCGGTCCCGCTCGTCGGCCCGCTGCTGGAACTCCTCGAAGGCCTCAGCAGGACTCTGTTCGGGCTCCGCTGCGATGCGTTCCCCGGTGTCCCGCTCGATCATCGCCTCGATGCGCGGGCCCATCACCTTTGCGTACAGGGTCACCAGCACGCCGGCGGGCAGGGTGAGGATCAGACCCCACATGATCATCTCGCCGATGCTGACTCCGAAGATGCCGGCGGCACCCAGTGGGCCCGGTGTGGGCGGGACGGCGTGGTGGGTGAGGATCAGCCCACCGGCCAGGGCGATGCCCAGAGTCAGCACGGAGCGCCCGGTGGTCCGAGCCAAGGACTTCACCAGCGGTTGGAGGATCACGAAGGCGGAGTCCACGAAGATCGGGATGGAGATGATGAACCCGGCGGCCGCCATCGCCCATTCCTCCTTCCGCTTGCCCAGCCAGCGGATCAGCGTGTAGGCGAGCTTCTCAGCGGCACCGGAGACCTCCAGGATCCGGCCCATCATCACGCCCAGGCCGATCACCAGACCGATGGTCCCCAGAGTGGAACCGAAGCCTGCGGTGATCGTGTCGATGACGGCGTCGGGCGCCATCCCGGCGGCCAGGCCCGCGATGGAGGCGGCGATGACCAGGGCGAGCACCGCGTGGACCTTGGTCTTCAGGACCAGAAGGATCAGCAGTGCGACGGCGGCCGCAAGCCCGACGGCGGCGGTGATCTCAGTATTCATCGCTGCGGACCTCAGTTCTGCTCAGTGGGGTTCTGCCCGGAGGCCACGAACTCGGCGTGGAACTGGCGCACGGCGTCGGTGAAGCTCTCATCCCGGCCGAAGCCCAGGGACAGCACACGGTCCACCTCGAAGTCGCCCGGCCAGGAGAGCACGATGGACTTGATCCGCTCGTCCTCCTCATGGGTCACGAGGTCGCGAGCCTGCTGGCCGCCCACTGCGGTGAGGCTGGAGAGCATCTCCCCCACGGTCACGCAGAGGCCGGGCAGGTTGAGCACGCGCCAGCGGCCGATCTGCTCCCCCCCGATGATCACGGCGTGGACCAGATTGGCCACCACCGTGTTCGGGGAGGAGAGCCACATGCGGGTCTCCAGCGGAACGGGGCAGACGGAGGCCTCGCCCTGCAGGGGCTCGCGGATGATTCCGCTGGCGAAGGAGGAGGCTGCCGAATTGGGGCGCCCGGGACGGACCGAGATCGTGGGCAGCCGGCAGATGCGGGCATCCACGAATCCCTTGCGGGAGTAGTCGTTGACCAGCAGCTCGCCGATGGCTTTGAACGCACCGTAGGTGGAGTCGGGCTGGGTGGCCAGGTTCTCTGGGACCACCTCAGGCATCTCACCGCCGAAGACGGCGATGGAGCTGGTGAAGAGGAAGCGCGGGCAGGTGCCGGTGGCGCGAGCCGCCTCGAGCAGCTGGTGGGTGGCCTCGACGTTCACCCGGTGGGAAAGATCGAAGTCCTCCTCGGAGCCGCCGCTGAGCACAGCCGCCATGTGGTAGATCGCCCAGGTGTCCTGATCCACGGTGCGGCGGAGCAGCTCGGGGTCAGCGATGTCGCCCACCACCGAGCTGACGCGCGGGTCGCGGACCGGGGTCTCGGCCAGATCCAGAGAGACCACCTCGGTGATCTGCTCAGGGAGGCGACCGGCGTCCTGGGCGGCGAGCAGTTCGCCGATGACGCGGCTGCCGAGGAATCCGGCGCCTCCGGTGACGATGATCTTCATAGAACGTCCTTGTCCTTTCGAGGTCGTCCGCCGCATCCGGCGGAGGGTCAGGGATGTTGAGCAGTCAGGTGTATCGAGCAGTCGGAGCTGCCCTCAGAGCAGCACCTCGAGGCCGTGCTGCTGGGCATGTTCTCGGGCGGCCTCCGGCAGGTCCTCATCGCTGAGGATCCCGTCGAAGACGTCCAGGGCCAGGGCCTTGAAGGCGGCCACCCGGCCGTATTTGCTGCTGTCGGTGGCCAGGTAGGCGCGCGCCGAGTGGGCGATGATCGCTCGCTTGACCACAGACTTCGCGTCCGTAGGGACCGACAGGCCCCGCAGGTCGAAGGAGGAGGCAGAGACGAAGGCCAGATCGATGTTGAACTCGCCCAGCTCGGCCGCGGTCAGAGGTCCCTGGGTGGACATGTTCCCGCTGTCCAGCGTCCCGCCCAGCACATGGACCCGCGCCTGAGGGTGCTCCCCGACGGCGGCGGCCACCGCCAGATCATTGGTCACCACATCCAGGGCGCAGGCCGGGTCGTCGTTCGGGTGCTGGGCCGCACGCCGGACCAGCTCACGGGCCAGAGCGAGCATGGTGGTGCCGGCGTCGAGGTAGACCAGGTCTCCGGGACGCACCAGATCCGCGGCACGGGAGGCGATGGCCTCCTTCTGCTGCGGACGGATCCCCAGCTTGGCCTGATGGGTGGCGTCCAGGGCCAGGCGGGAGGGTTTGGCCACTCCCCCGGAGACCGAGACCAGCCGACCCTCCTCCTCCAGCACACGAATGTCCCGGCGGACCGTCATATGGGAGACGCCGAGCTCCTCGGTCAGGTCGGCCACGGACGCAGAGCCGCGCTCCTCGACCAGGTGGAGCAGCCGGCGTCGGCGTTCGTCCGGGATCACGGCTGGGTCTTTCTGGACTCGACGTTCTGGGACTCGGCCGAGCAGGGCTGAGCAGCACCGGACTGATCAGCGCCGGACTGATCAGCGCCGGGCTGCAGCGCATGGAACCAGCCGAGCCCGTCCTCGGTGCGCCCGGCCGGATGGTACTCACAGCCGACCCAGCCGCTGTAGCCGATCTCATCGATCACGGAGAACAGGTGCTGATAGTCGGTCTCGCCGGAGTCGGGCTCATGGCGGTCCGGCACTGAGGCGATCTGGATGTGCTCGATGACCTCAGCGCTGCTGCGCAGCAGCCGGGTGAGATCCCCGTCGGTGATCTGGGCGTGGTAGAGATCCAGCTGCAGCCCGAGGTTCTCCCGGTCGATGCGCTCGATCATCTGCAGCCCCAGGGCCACACTGCCCAGGAAGTAACCGGGCATGTCCACGTGATTGATGGGCTCGATGACCACGCGCCGGCCATCAGCGGCCGCACGGTCGGCCGCCTGGCGGATACGACGGATGTAGACCTCGGCGGCCTCATGGTTCAGCGCCTGCTCCACTGTGCGGCGGGCAGGGCCCTGCGGGTCTGGGATGCCCGCCATGACGTGGACCCGCGGGCAGTCCAGCGCCTGGGCGTAGCTCATGGCGGTCTCCAGGCTCTCGGCGAACTCCTCGTCACGGCCGGCGAGCGCGGCCAGGCCCCGCTCCCCGCTCTCCCAATCCCCGGCGGGGGCGTTGAACAGCGCCTGGGTCAGGCCGGCGGACTGCAGCGCGGCGGCCACGTCCTGCTCCGGGTGGGCGTAGGGGAAGAGATACTCCACGGCGTCGAATCCGGCCCGGGCGGCGGCATCGAAGCGCTCCAGGAAAGGCACCTCGGTGAACATCATGGACAGATTGCCGGCGAAGCGTGGCATCAGCGGTCCTCCTCCTGCTGGGCGGCGTCGGGCTGGCCATTGTTGGGCTGGTCATTGTTGGACTGCCCGGCGCTCATCTGCACTGCGGTCCGGAAGAAGTCGGGGTCGCCGAAGTTGCCGGATTTCAAGGTCAGGTCGATGCGACGCTGAGGGTCCGACTCCAGGCTGCGCGTCCATGGCACACCCGGTGCGATCTGCGGGCCGACCTCAAAGCCGTCCACGCCCAACGCCTGGGTGACGGCGCCGGAGGTCTCACCACCGGCCACGATGAATCGGGTGACTCCCTCGCTGCGCAGCCGGGCGGCCAGCTGACCGAAGAAGTCCTCGATGGCGGCGGAGAGCCGCTCAGCGCCGTAGCTCTGCTGCCACTGCCTGACCGCCTCCGGGGCGGCGGTGGCGTAGACCATCGGGGCGGCGTCGTCGCTGGTGCTGTTATCCAGCACCCAGCTGCTGAGCTCGGCCAGGTATCCGGCGGCGTCGTCGATGACACGTGGGATGTCCAGGGCCGTATGGGGCGCGTGGGCGGAGTAGGCCTGCACCTGCCGGTTGGTCATCTGGGAGGCGGACCCGGAGATCACCACGGCGGCCCCTGAGGTGAAGCTCCAGTCCTCAGCTGGACTGACGGCGTCGTGATCGGCGGGATCGGGGGCTTCGGCCTGGTCCTGCTGCACGGACTGGCCGGTGAGCGCCCGGGCCAGGCCCGCGCCGATGCCGGATCCGCCGGTGAGCAGCCGCAGCCCGGTGGTCGCCTGGCCGATGGTGTCCAGGTGATCATGGTTCAGCGTGTCCAGCACGGCGTAGCGGGCGCCCTCCGCACGGGCCTGGTCCAGAGCTTCACGGACGGCGTCGGGACCCTGCTCGACGATCGCGAAGGGCACTGGCGCGGCGGTGCCGGAGCCCTGTGCCTCCATGAGGCGCAGCAGGTTGGAATCGGTCATCGGGGTGACCGGGTGGTCCTTCATGCCGGATTCGTGCAGCGGCTGGTGATGGACGAAGAGGTTGCTCTGATAGACCGTGCGGCCGTTGACCGGCAGGGCAGGGACCACCACCGTGAAGTCTTCCCCAAGCTCCTCCAGCAGGGCGTCGGTGACGGGACCGATATTGCCCGCAGCGGTGGAGTCGAAGGTGGAGCAGTACTTGAAGATGATCTGCTCAGCCCCGAGCTGCCTCAGGACGCGGCAGGCGCCGAGGCTCTGCTCGATGGCCTCCTGAGCTGGGATGGAACGGGTCTTGAGGCTGATGACGACGGCATCGGCGTCGAGATTCTCCGGTGCGTGCTTCGGGCTGTTCAGCTGGGCGGTGCGCAGCCCGGCGGAGACCAGGAAGCCCGCGATGTCTGTGGCTCCGGTGAAATCGTCGGCAATCACGCCTATGCGCAGCGTCATCGGCACGCCTTTCTGTGACCTGGGGAGCGGCGGGGATCTCCGCCACGAGGTGTTCAAGTTTGTGAACTCTAGCTCACGCGTTCACATAAGATAACATCGAAGCACATATCTGTGAAGACCATCACGAGAGGCAGCTCACTATGGCGTCCCACTCCCCCAGCGGCATACCCGAGAGAGTCACGTTCGTCGGCATCGGAGCCATCGGCCTGCCCATGGCCACCGCCGTGGCCGCCGGAGGATTCGAGGTGACCGGCGTGGACTTCTCGGCCGAACAGCGCGCCGCCGCGGAACAGAAGGGCCTGCAGGCAGCGGCCGACGCCGGCTCCACGGCCCATGCCGACGCGGTGATCGTCATGGTGGCCACTGCAGACCAGCTGCGCGCTGCCGTGCTGGGATCCGGCGAGGGCGCCGGCGGTGAAGGCCTGCTGGCGAGGATGCGCCCAGGCGCCGGGCTGATCGTGATGAGCACAGTGGGACCTGAGGCCGTGCAGGACCTGGTGGGACCGGCCGCCGAGCGCGGCGTGCAGCTGGTGGATGCCCCGGTGACCGGCGGCATCGCCCGGGCGGCATCAGGGGATCTGCGACTCTTCGTCTCCGGCGATCCGGCGGCCGTGGAGTCTCAGCAGACCCTGCTGGAGTCTATGGGGACTGTGGTGAGCTGCGGCGAGCAGGTGGGCCGCGGACAGTCCTTCAAGGCTGTGAATCAGCTGCTCTGCGCAGTGCATATCGTGGCAGGTGCAGAGGCACTGGCGCTGGCTGAGAAGCTGGACCTGGAGCCGGCCGAGGTGCTGGAGGCAGTCTCCGGCGGAGCGGCAGGATCCTTCATGCTCAGCGACCGCGGACCGCGCATGCTCGAAGGCTTGGATGCCCAGGTCGCCAGTGCGGTGAGCATCTTTGTGAAGGACTCTGGGCTGGTCAGCGAGATCGCCGAGTCCGTCGGCATGGAGGCCCCGCTGCTGGAGGCGGCGAAGAAGAAGTACGCCGAGGCCGCCGACGCCGGTTGGGCGGGCCGGGACGACTCGCAGGTCATCCAGACCTACCGCGGCTGAGGCACCACGCCGCACACACGTTGTGTGGGCACTTTGGGACGTTCTGGCGCGGAGATCCGGCCGGACAACGCCTCAAAGTGCCCACACAACGTGGGTTCCTCAGCGGTAGAGCGGGTTCGCCCCGGGAGGCTGCTCCTCAGGCGCCACGGGACCGGGCGCCGTCGCGCCCTCGGCGAAGGGCGAGCCGCCCAGAGCCTCACGGCCATGCGGGCTCAGCCAGCTCTGCAGCTCCGGACCCTTGGGGATGACCTGCGTGGGGTTGATGTCCTCGTGGACCACGTAATAGTGGGCCTTGATCTGGTCGAAGTCGACCGTGTCGCCGAAGCCCGGGGTCTGGAACAGGTCCCGGGCGTAGGCCCAGAGGTTGGGGAACTCCGCCAGCTTCTGCCGGTTGCACTTGAAGTGCCCGTGGTAGACCGGGTCGAACCGCACCAGGGTGGTGAACAGCCGGATATCGGCCTCTGTGATGTGCTCGCCCATGAGGTAGCGCTGATCGGCCAGCCGCTCCTCCAGCCAGTCCAGGGCGTCGAAGAGCCGATCGTAGGCGGCGTCGTAGGCCTCCTGAGACCCGGCGAAGCCCGCCCGGTAGACGCCGTTGTTGACTTCGGTGAAGATCCGCTTGATCACCGGAAGCATGTCATCGATCAGCTCCTCCGGAGCCAGGTTCGGCGCGCCCTCGCGGTGGAACTCCTTCCACTGAGTGGAGAAGTCCCACGTCAGCTGCGGGTAGTTGTTAGTGACCACACCGCCGGAGGGCACATCCACCAGCGCCGGGACGGTGATGCCCCGCGGATAGTCCGGGAAGCGGGCGAAGTAGTTCTCCTGCAGGCGCTCAGTGCCGAGCACCGGGTCCTTGCCATCTTCGGTGAGGTCGAAGGTCCAGGAGCGGACGTCGTGGACCGGTCCGGGCGTGGCCAGAGAGATGGCATCCTCCAGACCGAGTAGCCGCCGGATGATGATGGAGCGGTGGGCCCACGGGCACGCGCGGGCGGCGACCAGCCGGTACCGGCCGGACTCCACAGGCCACGCCTCCGCACCCTCGGTCAGGCCGCTGACCCGGGGATCCCCGATGGAGCTGGACTCTTCGCGCGGGGCCGAGGTGACGGCGTCGACGTCGGCCACCACTCGGTCCTCGATGTAGTTGGTGTCGCGGGTGAACTCGCCGCCGGTGACGTAGGCGCCCTGGGTGGAGTTCTCCGTGCCGAAGGTCTTCTGCGGATTCTGATCAGCCATGGGATCAGCCTACGCGGCACCGGTACGAGGAGGACAGAGACAGAGTACGCCGAAGCCCGCTTCGGCGCACCGCCCCGCCTGAGCATGCCCCTATTAGGCTGGGGCCATGACCGTCCCGACTCTGACCCGGATCACCTGTGACAACCCCTCTCCGATGACGCTGGAGGGCACCAACACCTACATCATCAGCGCCGAGGGAGCCTCGGAGGCCGTAATCGTGGATCCGGGCCCGCAGGGCCACCACGACCATCTCCGCACAGTGCTGGAGGCCGTCGGCACGCGCACGGTGACCGAGATTCTGGTGACCCACCGGCATCGGGACCACACCGGGGCCGCCAAGGAGTTCAGCGCGCGGACCGGCGCTCCGGTGCGTGGCTACGACGCCGATCACTGCCTCCCCGTCCAAGGCACAGTCCTGCCGCTGATGGACGGCGAGGAGATCCAGGTGGCCGGGGTGAGCCTGCAGGTGCTGCACACCCCCGGACACACCTCGGACTCGGTGTGCTTCTGGATCCCTCAGGCCCAGTCCGAAGCCGCGGCAGAGCCCGGGGTGATGCTCACCGGAGACACCATCCTGGGCGAGGGGACCACCATGCTGGATCACCCCGACGGCAGGCTGAGCGACTATATGGAGTCCCTGCGGCTGCTGGGCGGCTTCGGCGGCGTCGGGATGTGCCCGGCCCACGGACCCGAACGCGAGGATCTGAGCGTGATGGCCGGACGGTACCTGAAGCACCGTGAGGAGCGCCTGGCGCAGACGCGTGAGCTGATCGCCGAGCACCGCGCCCGCACCCATGAGGCCCTGGACGCTGCGACCCTGGGCAGGCTCATCTACGGCGAGCGCGCCCAGGTTCCGGAGCGGGTGATCGAGCAGATCGCCGCCTCACAGCTGGCCCACCTGCGGGACCTCGGCGAGATCTGAGATCCTGTCGCGCCGCCCCAACTCCCGGAATCGCGTACCGGAATGGGGCGAATGAGCGGATTGCGTACTCGATTCTCGAGGATCGGGTACACGATCCCCGGGTACACAATCCCGGGGGGGCAGGTTCAGAACGCGCGCTTCACGTAGGGATGCTCGGTCCAGGTGATCTCCGCGACGCCGACCCCCTCGCTCTGCAGATAGTCCACCAGTTCCGAGGCTGAGGAGCCCAGGCGGTCGAAGGCGTGAGGCTGGGCCTGACCCACGGCCCCCGCCGCGTAGAAGGTCACCGCGTGGACCCGGCGTCCCCGGCGGTCTTCCCCGGTGCACTGGACCACGGCCAGCTGCCCGTCGGTCACACCGGTCAGCGGGGCGCCGTCGAGGTCTGCGCGGAAGAAGTCCATGAACCCGGTGAGCTCTTCCACCGCCTGCTCGACCTCGGCCAGATCATCGGCACGGATCTGTGCCTCCAGCACCGCCCACTCGTCCGAGCCCAGCGTGCGCGGACCCCACTCCGTACGCTTCTTCCACCTCATGAGAGCCTCCCCGGCACAGGTAACAAAGTAAGAGTTTCCCCACGATCCGAAGGCGCGCTGCCGGTCATCGGGCCAAAGCCTGAGTATGGCCTGAACAGCGTGGCCTCCAGCATCCACCTTCACGTTCTACGATATCTAGTCATGGGCACTCATACCGCTGTAGTCACCGGTTCCACCGCCGGACTTGGAGCCGCCTTCGCGCGCCAGCTCGCCGGGCAGGGCTATGACCTGATCCTGGTCGCCCGCGACGCCGACCGGCTGGGCACACAGGCAGAGGCTCTGAGCTCCCAGTACGGGATCTCCACC
Organism: Nesterenkonia lacusekhoensis; assembly: GCF_017876395.1. Classification (NCBI taxonomy): domain Bacteria; kingdom Bacillati; phylum Actinomycetota; class Actinomycetes; order Micrococcales; family Micrococcaceae; genus Nesterenkonia; species Nesterenkonia lacusekhoensis. The sequence goes on from NZ_JAGINX010000001.1 coordinate 2,104,721, forward strand.
ACTGTCCTGGTGGCCGATCTGGTCACCGACGACGGCGTGGGAGCGGTCCAGGAACGACTCTCCGATATGCGCAATCCCGTGCACCTGCTGGTCAACAACGCCGGACACGGTCTGGCCAGCGAGTTCCTCGAAAGCGACCTCGACGACGAACGCGATCTGCTGCGTCTGCATGTCCAGACGCCGATGGAGCTCACCCACACCGCTGCCCGGGCGATGGTCCGGCGTCGGGCTGGGCGTGTGATCAACGTAGCTTCCGTGGCAGGGTTCACCGCCACCGGCAGCTACTCGGCTGCGAAGTCCTGGGTCATCAACTTCTCGAAGGCGCTGCACCAGCAGCTCGCCGGCGACGGAGTCACGGTGACCGCCCTCTGCCCCGGCCTGGTCCGCACGGAGTTCCACCAGCGCTCGGGCATCAGCGTCAAGGGCGCGACCAAGCGGCTGTGGCTCGACGCCGACGACGTGGTCCGTCAGGGTCTGGCCGCCAACGCGCAGGGCGCTGCGGTCTGCGTGCCTTCGCGCAGCTACCAGATGCTCACCGCAGCCACTCGCTTCATGCCCGATTCGGTGGTCCATTGGGCGGTCAACCGGCGTATGGGCATGCCCGGTCAGCAGACCGGCCCTGAGGAGATCGAGGCGCCCGACTATGCCGGGACCGCACCGGCACCTGCGGCTCCGGCAGAGCACGACGCCGACGGCACCGCGGAGCCGACCACAGGCGCGATCAAGACAGTGGACGCCTATAAGGCCTCCAAGGTGAAGTTCCCGAAACCGCCTGCACGACCCACGGAGAAGGCTGCGCCCGAGGCAGAGGCCCCTGAGGTCGCGGAGCCTGAGGGTACGGGCTCTGAAACTGCGGAGGCTCAGGCCGCGAAGCCTGGAGCTGCAGAGCCTGAGTCCACAGAGTCCGAGTCCACATGGTCCGAGCTCACCGAACCCGAGTCCACGGAACCTGAATCCGCATAGTCCGACGCCGCCGCGACCGAGGCGGAGGAGAGTGCCGAGCCGAGCGAGGAGATCGCCGAGTCGGCTGCCGAGGACGACGCGGCTGAGAAGAGCGTCTCCGAGGCCCATTCATCCTCCAACCCCTCCGCCGCTCAGTCAGCTGCCCAGTCGACCTGGCAGGCGAAGAAGAACCCGCTCAAGAAGAAGTAGGACCCCAGCACCCTCCCCCGACGAATCAGACTCCCCCACACACACAACAGATCGGCGTCCCCTCTTCAAGGGATCTGGCCTCCTCAGGGACCTGAGGGCCTGGAAATCCCTGAAGAAGGGACGCCGATGCGTCTGTCAGGACTCCGGAGAGTCAGTGCCGGGGCTCGTGGCGCTCCTCGCCGTCCTGGTCGTCCTCAGCGTCGCCGTCGTGCTCCTCCTGGCGCTCCCGACGCTCCCTGTACGCATCCTCGCCCGGTCCGGCGAACTCCCGGTTGCGCTCCACGGCGGAGATGGAACCGGTGAAGATCGAGGAGTACTGATCCGAGGTGGTCAGCGGAGTCTCACCGCTCTCAGCGGAGTATTCCTCCGTCACGGAGTCGTAGCGCTGCAGGAACTCCTGCTCCTCACCGGAGACCTCACCGCGAGGGCCCTCGTCCTGTCCGTCACCCGCTCCGGAGAGCTTCTGCTCGCCGGTCGCCGCTTCCCCTGCCGGAGCCTCGGCGGGAGCAGCGGGATTCTCCTCGCCGCGCTCGCCCATCTCCACCAGGGCCTCGTCTCTGGAGATCAGCATCCGCTGAGCGGCCACGGCGTAGGGGTACTCGGCACGCAGGAAATGGACCAGATCCTCGCGCACCAGGCACTGCAGATCCCACAGCTCGCCGGAGTTTCGTGCTGACACCACGACCCACACCTTGACCATTCCGCCCAAAGCCTCGGTGACCTGGATGGAGGCCTCCCGACCGTCCCACAGGTCGGTGGCGGCGACCAGCCGCTTGAGCCGGCCACGCATGGCGTCCACCGGGACCCGCCAGTCGACCTCCAGCTCCACGGTGCCCATCATCTCGGTCCCCACCCGGGTCCAGTTCTCGAAGGGCGTGCCCACGAAGTAACCCGAGGGGTAGATGAAGCGTCGGCCGGTCCAGGACTTCAGGACCACCACGGAGAGCGTGATGTCCTCGACGGTGGCGAAGTTGTCCTCCACCGTCACCACGTCGCCCACCCGGATGGTGTCGGTGAAGGCCAGCTGGATGCCGGCGAAGAGGTTGGTCAGGGTGGACTGCAGGGCCATACCCGCCACCACGGAGACCACGCCGGCCGAGGCGAGCATACCGACGCCGAGAGCGCGGACCTGCTCGATGCTCAGCAGCACGGCGGCTACCGCCAGAGTGATGATGACCGCTGCCAGGATCCGGCGGATGAGCGAGACCTGGGTCTGCAGCCTCCGTCCGCGGCGGTTCTCCAGGTCGGCCTCGGCACCGTCCCCGATGTACTTGGAGAGGATGAACGCCTCGACCACGCCCACCAGGCGCAGAGCCCACCAGGCCAGTCCCACCACGATCACTACGATCAGCGCGAAGGAGACAGGCGGGTACCAGACCTCCTGACGGGCCACGAAGTCGATGGCCAGCCGTGCCCCGATCGCGGTGACCGCGAGGAGCAGCGGAAGCCGGGTTCGGTCGATCACCCTCCGGACCTCCGGGGACTTCCGGAAGAACTGCTTCATGATCGTAGAAGTCACCAGCGTGACCGCCAGCGCGAAGAGGAAGGCGACGCCGATGCCGATCAGCACGCCCCAGAGCAGCCCGGCCTCGGTCACCATGGACTCAAAGCTCTCAGGGACGTACTCCTCGACCTCATCGATCCGCTGGCTCGGGTCCGTCTCCTCATCGATGAGGGTCTCTTCGCCCTCAGCGGCTGCCAATGTTGAAGTGTTGATACCCATGCGCACGATGATCCCACGCAGGAATTAGGATGGGCTAGGCGGGAGCTTGACGACCGCCCGCCCCTTGTCCATCTCGAGGAGGACCATTGCTGACCCTCAAGGATCTCCGTGGAAGCACCGCAGACGTCGCCACGGTGCTTCCCCGTGCGGAACAGGACGTCTCCGCCACTGTCGACACCGTGAAGCCGATCCTTGAGCAGGTGCGCACCGGCGGCGTCGAAGCTGTGCTGGACCTCTCAGAGAAGTTCGACGGCGTGCGCCCGCCGTCGCTGCGCGTTCCCCAGCAGAAGCTGGACGAGGCGCTCGACCAGCTGGACCCGAGCATCCGCGAGGCTCTGGAGGAGCTGATCACCCGAGCCCGCGAAGTCCACGCCGCGCAGCTTCCTGCGGCCTCGGTGATCTCGCCCGGTCCGGATTCCCGGATCACCAACCGGTGGGTCCCGGTCCGCCGGGTGGGGCTCTACGTGCCCGGAGGCCAGGCGGTCTACCCATCGTCTGTGGTGATGAACGTGGTGCCCGCCCAGGTGGCCGGCGTCGAGTCTCTGACCATCACCTCTCCCCCGCAGGCCGAGTTCGGCGGCTACCCGCATCCGGTGGTGCTGGCCGCGGCCGCTCTGCTGGGAGTCGACGAGGTCTACGCCGCCGGCGGAGCCCAGGCGGTGGGCATGCTGGCCTACGGCGCCAAGGATTCCGAAGGCGAGCAGGTCTGCGCGCCGGTCTCGCTGATCACCGGTCCCGGCAATATCTTTGTGGTCACTGCCAAGCGCGCGGTCCAGGGCGTAGTGGGCATCGACTCTGAGGCCGGCCCGACCGAGATCATGGTGCTGGCCGATGAGACCGCCGACGCCGGCCTGGTCGCCGCCGATCTGATCTCTCAGGCCGAGCACGACGAGCTGGCCGCGGCCGTGCTCGTGACCGATTCCATGGGCCTGGCCGAATCCGTCCTGGAGCAGGTCTCCGCCCAGGCCGAATCCACCGAGCATGCCGCCCGGGTGCGGGCCTCGTTGAGCGGCGAGCAGTCCGCCGTGCTGGTGGTGGACTCCGTGGACGTCGCGATGGAGGTGGCCAACGCCTACGGCGCTGAGCACCTGGAGCTGATGACCGCCCAGGACGCCGAGCTGATCGACCGGATCCACAATGCCGGTGCGGTCTTCGTGGGCTCCTACACGCCGGTGTCCTTGGGCGACTACTGCGCCGGATCCAACCACGTGCTGCCCACCGGAGGGGCTTCGGCCTACTCCTCAGGGCTCAACGTCACCAGCTTCATGCGCTCCCAGCAGGTCATCCACTACGGCCGCGAAGGGCTGAACCAGGTCTCCGGCCACGTCTCAGCACTCGCCGCAGCCGAGGGGCTTCCCGCCCACGGCGAGGCCGTCCAGATCCGCTTCCGCTGAGCGGCCCTACATACAGAATCGCGTACCCGAATATCGACATTGACGGACACGATCCGCCTATTCACGACATTCCGGTACGCGATTCTGTGTGAGTGGGGTGGGGCTGACAGCTGAGGGATCCGTTCAGGCGGCCATCACGTAGTCAGTGTTGACCCAGCCGGTGAGCGTCTCGTCCTCGCCGGTGTAGCGCACCTGGATCCAGGAGCCGTCCTCGTCCAGCTTCTCCAGCTCGGAGCCGCGCGGGATCTGCACCAGGCGATCGCTGGAGGAATCGGCCTCCTCCCGCAGCGGCACGCTGTAGCTCGCGTTCCAGATCTCAGCCGACGACCTCGACGAGACAGTGTCGACTCCGGTGCCGTGAACCTCCAGGTAGGAGTCCCCATACCCGCCGGGATCGTTGTCCCAACCGTTGAGGCCTGTGACGCCCTGGCTGGGCAGGAGCTGCTGGGTGCAGTGCGGCCAGGCGCCCCAGCCCTGCTGGTGCCAGAGGGCATAAGCCCGCTGGATCTGTTCCTCCTTGGAGGCCTCGTTGGGCCGGCCTTCGCCGCCCACGGCCTCCCAGGAGCTCTGCTGGAACTGCAGGCCCCCGTAGAAGCCGTTGCCGGAGTCGATGGACCAGTCGCCGCCGGACTCGCACTGCGCCAGCTGGTCCCAGACCTGGCTGTAGGGCTCACCGCTGGAGCTCTGTGCGTGCAGGCCGCTGGACGGACCGGTCTGAGCAGGCTGCTGTGCGGGAGCCTCCGGCTCAGGCTCAGGCTCCGGTTCCGGCTCGGGTGCCGGCTCAGGCTGGGGCTCGGTGCCTCCCTCGGGCTCCTGGAACTCGAAGGTCCACGAGGTCTGACCGGTGAGCTCGTAGCCTTCATCGGCCGTGGCCTCGACCGTGATCCCGCCCTCGGGCACCTCGACGTCGTCGTTGATCTCACCCTCGGCGGTGGTGTGGGTGACGCCCTCCACCTCGGGGATCTCGACCAGGTTCCAGACCTGGTTGGGCTCCTGCGCAGAGACCTCGACCAGCTCCGGCTCAGGTTCCGGTTCTGGCTCCGGCTCAGGCTGGGGTTCTGGTTCCGGCTCGGGCTCCGGCTCGGGCTCGGGCTCGGGCTCCTGTTCAGGTGCGGGCTCAGGTTCTTCCTCCTGAGCAGCGTCGTCCTGGGCAGCTTCCTCCTCGGCGGGCGACGGCTGGGCAGGCTCCTGCACGGACTGCTGCTGCACCGACTGCTGCGCGGGTTCAGTCTCGTCATCAGCCTCGGCCTGCTGGCGGTCCTGGTCGGAGTTCTCCTGCTGTGCCGGCTCCTGCTGGGGCGCGTCGTCCTCAGGCTCTGCCTCGGGCTCCTCCTCAGAAGCCTCCTCCTCAACAGGCTCGGACTCAGCGGGCTCGTGCTGCACGGGCTCATCCTGGCCGCCTTCGTCCGGCTCTGTTTCCTCCTGGGCCGGCTCCTGAGGAGCCTGCTCGACGGGCTCCTGCTGCGCCGGCATCTGAGGTTCGGTCTCCTCCTGCTCCGGCTCAGCCGCAGGTGCCTCCTCCTGCTGTGGGGCCTCCTCCTGCTGCGGGACCTCCTGCACTGGCTCCTCGGGCAGCTCCGCCTCAGGCTCTGGCTTCTCCACCGGTGCCTCCGCTTCAGGAGCTTCCTGTCCAGCCTCGGACGCCTCCGGCGCAGGCTCCGGTGCCTGCTGAACCGGAGCCTGTGGCGCGGGCACCCCCTGCTGGATCGGCGCCTCAGCGTGGCTCACACCGAAGTCGAGGTAGGCACCGTGCATCCAGCCGGTCTCGCCTTCGAACTCCACCTCGTACCAGGCACCGTCCTGCGCGCCGGTGAGCTCGACGGTCACGCCGGGGGCGATGCCGCGGATCACGTTATGCTCAGTGCTCGGTCCGGTGCGGAAGTTCTGCCAGACCGTGGTGGTCGCAGTCTGGTTCTCCACCTCGGTCAGATAGTCAGAGTGCGACCAGAGCGTCTCTCCCTCGGAATCAAAGCTGAACCACTCGCCGTCACGACCGGTCACCTCAATCTGAGCCCCAGGCTCCAGCACAGTGCGCACGGAGTGCTCGGTTCCGGGTCCGGTACGCGCGTTCAGCCAGACGCCGTCCACCTCATAGGTGCCCTCCACCTCGGGTTCGGCCGGATCGACTTCCTCCAGGTAGGCGTTGTGGGACCAGACGGTCTGCCCGTTGCGCTCGAACTGGACCCAGTCGCCGTCCCGGGCCGTCACGATGATCTCCTCGCCTTCGGGCATGCCCTGCTGCACAGGGTGAGAGGTCCCCGGGCCGCTGCGTGCGTTCAGCGCAGTGGTCACCCGGTAGATCGTGGGCTCCAGCTCCTCAGCACCGGCGCTGGTGGAGACAGAGACGGTGGGAGCTTCCACACCGGCGGTCCGGGTGATGTCCAGCGCGATCCCGTCGAGCGTGTTGGCCCCGGCGGTGGGCACGTCGGTGCCTGGACCAGTCGGCGTCGGGCTGGGCGCGGTGGGCGCCGCAGTCGCCGCTTGGGCGTTCATCGGCAGGGTCAGGCCGACGGCAAGAGTGCCGACGATGGCCGTCGAAAGTTTCTTCGGCACAGCAGAATCCTCACTAGTCGTTCCGCGGAACGGCCCCTTCGGGGCGCACCAGGTGCACCCCACATCTGTCGCTGTGGGGGAAGCGGCGGATCGTACACAAGGATGGGAAGCCAGCGCGCACGACTCGCCGCGTTCGAGTTCAGAGTAACCCGGGGCTGTCAGGGCATGGCAAGGAGAAGGCCGCAAAGCTTCGAGCTGGAGTTGAAGATGCTCGACGCGGCTGCAGTGAGGTGAGGAGGGCAGTGCATCGTCAGGCTGCCACTACCGCAGGACAACGGATGACTCTGCACTGCCCTCTTCGCGTTCCACTATTTCATCCGCAGGACCTGCAGAACCGCCACGCCGGCACTCTCGGCGGACATCGTAATCAGACTGTGACTGAGCATAAGTCCTGGCCCATGCAACCGAGACCGACAACAAATCCCAGAGTACTTTCAGGCTGCGCCCATTGATCACTCAAGCTCGCTCCTTAGAGTGGAACGTGCCTCTTCAAGGTGCGAGTGATTCAGCAGGCCCCGTGTCGAAGAACAGCGTCCCCCTCACGCTTTCGACACGGGGTCTGCGCTCGTTCCAGGCGGTTTCCTAGACTGTCCCCATGAGTGAGAGCGCCCCGACGTCGCCGGTCCGAGTCGATGCATGGCTGTGGTCGGTCCGCATGTTCAAGACACGCTCCGCCGCGACTGAGGCCTGCCGCGCCGGCAAGATCAAGATCGACGGCGAGCCTGCCAAGGCCTCGCTGAAGATCTCCCCGGGGACTCAGATCCATATCAGCCGGCCTGGGTTCGTGGTGATCCTGGAAGTCGTGCACACCTATTCCAAGCGGGTGGGGCCGCCGGTGGCACGCACGGCATATCAGGACCACTCCCCGGAGCAGATCAAGCCCCGAGAGGTCGGACTTCCCGTTCGCGAGCGCGGCACCGGCCGACCGACCAAGCGTGAACGCCGGCAGTTGGAGGCCCTGCGCGGCTACATCAAGGACCGCTGAGCAGGATTCGGACGGGCCGAAACCACTACCCTGGGTAGCATGACTGAACCAGTGAACCTCGGACCGGCCAGCCAACTGCCTGAGGGCGAAGTCATGCGGGTCACCGCAGAGGACTCCGGGTACGACGCCGACATCGCTGTGGTCCACGCGGAGGACGGCGGATTCTTCGCCCTGGACGACGAATGCAGCCATGAAGCGGTGTCCCTCTCCGACGGCTTCGTGGAGGAACAGACCCTGGAGTGCCCGATGCACGCTTCGGCCTTCTGCCTCAAGACCGGCGTCCCGGAGACGCCGCCTGCGATGAAGCCGGTGAAGACCCACCGGGTGGACGTCGAGGATGGCTCCCTACTGCTCTACCCGGGGACCCCGTACCCAGCTGAATGACCCGCTCTGGCCTGGACCGATGCCCGAATCGAGCGCCGAGCAAAAACTCACAGGAAACTTTCAGGGAGTTTCGGGGGAACCATCAAGGTCGGTCCCTATATTAGTAAGTACCTCATCAAGGTGCGAGTGATTCAGAGCCCCCGGGCCCGGCACACAGCGTCCCCCTCACGCTGCCGGACCCGGGGGCTCTTCTCTGTCATCTGCCGCCTCTCCCCACAGGTCCTCAGGCGTGCCCACGCCAGAGGCCGAAACCGACTGGATCCGGCCGAAGAACGAGAGAAGACGGCGGGACCATCAGCGGCGACTAGTGTGGACTCCGATGGCTGAGCAATACACCACTGTGGCGGCGCCCGCCCAGGCGGAGCTGGAGATCAAGAAATCCCGCTTCATCTGCGCCCTGGCCCCTGCCCACACGGAGGAAGAGGCGCGGCGGTTCATCGCCGAGCAGATCTCCACCCACCCCAAAGCCCGGCACCACTGCACCGCATTCGTGCTCGGCCCGGATGCTGCGGTCCAGCGCAGCAACGACGACGGCGAACCCTCCGGCACGGCAGGCCGCCCGATGCTGGACGTGCTGCTACAGGAAGAGGTCACCGACGTCGTCGCCGTGGTCATCCGCTACTTCGGCGGGGTGCTGCTGGGAGCCAGCGGCCTGATCAGGGCCTACGGCAATGCCGTCTCAGAGGGCATCCAGGCCGCACAGCTGGCCCATTACGCGCTGCGCCACGAGATCACGGTGGTGCTGGACTACCACCACGGCCCGGCCTTCGAGGCCGAATGTCACAGTGCCGGCTGGTCCGTGGTGGAGACCGGCTATGGCGAGAAGGTCACACTGACCTTCGCAGTTCCGCGCGAGGAGGTCGACCAGGCCATCACGCGCCTGGCCGACCTCACCTCCGGAGCCGCAGAGCCCGCTCTGGGTCAGACCCGTTGGGTGCTGCGCTGATCTTTGCACGCTGATGGCTCCGCACGCTGATCACCTCGGACTGAGCCATCCAGGCCGTCCCAGCTCAGGCCGGGGTAGCCCGGCGGATCAGGGCGTAGCTCCCGCAGCCGACCAGCAGGGACACCGGTAGGGTCCACAGCGCCAGGGTGAACGCCGTCTGGTCTGCGAACCAACGGCCCACTGCGGGCCACCCGTCATTGGTGGTGATGAGCATGGCCGCCAGGATCACGATCACGCCGATGCCGATCAGAACTGTCCAGGTCCACGTCAGCCCCAGGCGCTGATGCATGATCACCACGCCGAAGCCGAAGAGCATCACCATCAGGCACAGTGCTGCGGCCAGCGCCCCGGCCCCGGCGATCCCGGAGCTCTCGGTCAGGAACGGCAGGTCGAAGGTGTAGGAGTGGATCCCGTAGCCGTCGGTCACCCGTTCGAGCAGCGCCACCAGGGCGAAGGCCGCCCCGTAGACGGCGGAGACGACGGCGAAGGCCAGGTAGGCCCCGAGGACGAAGACCCGCCGGCTGAAGCTCAGCGCCATGGAGAACGGAAAGGTGTGCGACGCCGCATAGGCAGCCATGAAGGCCAGGCACCACACCACGGCCTGCGAGGCACCGGCATAGAAGGGATCCTCGGCAGTCCATGACCCTTGGGCCCGCACACGGTCCAGCCAGAAGCCGATGCCCAGCGCGATCGCCCAGGCGACGAAGAAGACCATCAGCGGCACATGGATGAAATGGGTCTTCACCAGGAACTGCAGCCGGAAGGCCGCGGGCACACGGGCGAAGCTGGAACGGTGCTGGGCGGTCTCAGTCCCAGCCGTCGCGGTCGTCGTCGTAGTCATCGTGCTGCCTCCTGCTGCTTCTCGGTCATGCGGACGATCAGCTGCTGCAGCGAGACCGGGACGACGTCCAGATCCAACTCGTGGACCCGGCGCTTCTCGGTCTGGCTGAGTGCGCCCAGGACAGTGGTGCGGACCATCCGGCCCAGCTCCTCGTGGTGGAGCACCTCACGCGTTCCGGAGATCTCGGCGACGGCGTCGGAGCGTCCAACCAGGGTGACGGCACGGTCGCGCAGCTCCTCCACAGGCTCATCCATCAGGATCCTGCCCTGATCGATGACCACCACGTTCTCGATCAGGTGGGCCACCTCGTCGATCAGGTGCGAGGAGAGCACGATGGTCCGCGGATTCTCCGCATAGTCCTCGAGGAGACGGTCGTAGAAGAGCTGGCGGGCCACGGCGTCGAGACCCATATAGGGCTCGTCGAAGAAGGTGACCTCGGCCCGTGAGGCCAGTCCGATGATGACTCCCACGGCCGAACGCTGTCCACGGGACATCTTCTTGATCCGAGTCTTCTCCGGGACTTTGAAGTCCTGCTTCAGCCGTTCGGCCAGCTCCCAGTCCCAGTTGGGGAAGGCCAGGGCCGCAGCGGCGAAGGCATGCGAGGCCTTGGCGTCGTCGATGTACTTCTGCTCCTCACGGACGAAGCAGATCTTGGGCAGCACCTGCTCGTTCTCATGCGGGGCCTGCCCGAAGACCGAGATCTCGCCGGAGCTGGGCCAGTCCTGAGCGGTGATCAGCGACATCAGAGTCGTCTTCCCCGCCCCGTTGCGGCCCAGCAGGCCGTGGATCATGTCTTTCTCAAAGGTGACGCTGACGGAGTCGAGCGCCGTGGTGCTGCGGTAGTTCCGCGAGACGCCACGCACTTCGATCGCCGGTCTCTGTCGGGTGCTCACTGAGCATCCCTCCTCTCCTGATGCCCGCGCGGGAGCGGACAGGTCACTGCTCGCGCGCTCTGGCGCGGAGCATCTCGATCACGCTGTCCGTGGTGAGCCCGACGGCGCGTGCTTCGGTGAGCATCGGTTCGAGGTAGTGATCGGCGAAGTGCTGCCGGCGTTCGGCGCGCAGGATCTCCCGGGCGCCGTCGGCGACGAACATGCCCAGTCCGCGGCGCTTGACCAGGATGCCCCGGTCCACCAGCAGATTGATACCTTTCGCCGCCGTCGCCGGGTTGATCCGGTGGAAGGCTGCGAGTTCGTTGGTGGAGGGAGCACGCTCCCCTTCGGCCAGAGAGCCGTCGAGCACGGAGGACTCGACCTGCTCTGCGATCTGCACGAAGAGCGGACGGCCATCTTCCACAGAACTCACCTCCTCCATCAGGACCTCCCCAGCTTAGACCACATCACTACCTCAGTGGTTCATTACTTGACTAATGAACCATAGGAGTAGACCGTCTGTCAACGGTAGGATGGGAGACATGATGAATGGCGAGAACATCGAATGCTGGCTGACCGACATGGACGGCGTGCTCGTCCGTGAACATGAGGCCCTGCCGGGCGCGGCTGAGCTGCTGGAACAGTGGCGCCGCCAGGACCTCCCCTACCTGGTCCTGACGAATAATTCGATCTTCACCGCCAGAGACCTCAGCGCACGGCTCCGGCACTCCGGGCTGGTCGTGCCTGAGGAACGGATCTGGACCTCCGCACTGGCCACCGCCACCTTCCTGGCCCAGCAGGTGGACGCTGCCCAGGGTCAGGGCAGCTGCTACGTGGTGGGCGAGGCCGGCCTGACCACGGCGCTGCACGAGCACGGCTTCATCATGACCGAGACCGATCCCGACTACGTGGTGGTCGGTGAGACGCGGAACTACAGCTTCGAAGCCATCACCAAGGCGGTCCGACTGATCAACGAAGGCGCCCGGTTCATCGTCACCAACCCCGATGCCACCGGCCCGAGCCCCGAGGGCGTGCTGCCGGCCACCGGAGCGATCGCCTCGCTGATCACCAAGGCCACCGGACGCGACCCCTACGTGGTGGGCAAGCCGAACCCCATGATGTTCCGCTCGGCTCTGAACCACCTCGGAGCCCACTCCATGCAGACCGCCATGATCGGTGACCGCATGGACACCGACATCGTCGCCGGCATGGAGGCAGGCATGCACACCATCCTGGTGATGTCTGGCGTCTCCTCCCAGTCGAGCATCTCTGAGTACCCATTCCGGCCGAACCGAATCATCGACGGCGTCCACGAGCTGGTGGACGACTTCATCCAGGATGATGCCGAGGACTGAGGGGCTTCTTTCCTGCTCCTGAGCTCCTACGGAATTGCGTACCTGATTGTCGATGATGGCGGCCGCAATCCGCTGATTCGACACATTCCGGTACACGATTCTGGGGCCGGGCGATTCCCGGCCCCGGCCTGGCGCCGAGCCTGGACACCGGACGCCGGACACCGGGCGCCCCGAGCCGGATGCAGAGAACGCCGCGAGCCTTCTGCTGCCTGAGCGCCGGGGCGAGCCTCAGCTGCACCTATTGTCGATGCTCAGCGAGGAAGGACCGGATCCTGCGCTCTTCTCCCTCAGGGTCTTCCACAGTGAGGACGGCCTTCCGGAAGCCCTCATTGACGAGCTCCAGCACGATGTTCTGACGGGGATCCCGGACATTCCAGTAGGAAGCCCGTCCCTCAGCGAGAAATGTTCCCATATACCTGCCCGGCAGAGACGTCCCCATCAGGCGGGATTCCGGGCCCCGAGATCCGATGCCAGAGTCTGCGGCGACATGTCTGACGTTGCTGGCTTGCAGACGCAGCTCTCTTCGGAACCCGAAGATCTTCGCCCAACCGCGGGGCTTCACCACCACATGATCACCGTCGAAGAGGATTCTGTTCACCCGACATCCTTCGCTCAGCCCTCGGGGTCTTCTGTCCTCAGGCTACCGGCCAGCACAGCCCCACACCCCCAGGCGCGAAATCGCGTGCCGGAATGTGGTGAATGAGCGGATTGTGTCCGCCATTGACCACATTCCGGTACGCGATTCGGAAAGGGAAGAAGATCCTCAGCTGCGGGTGGAGGCGTACTCCTCGGCGTCGGCCTCCGCCTCGGATTCGGCCCCTTCGCGGCGGCGGCTTCGACGACGCCGACCGTTCGCCTTCGCCTCCTCAGCCTCCTTCCGCGCGGCTTCGGCCTCCTCGGTCTCGCCGTCGGTCACCTCACGCTCCAGCGCCGCACCCTCGACGTCGACGTCGGGCAGGATCTTGTCCAGCCACTTCGGCAGCCACCAGGCCGCCGGGCCGAGCAGGGTGAGCACCGCGGGAACGAGCAGCAGACGCACCACGAAGGCATCCAGCAGCACGCCGCCGGCCAGACCCAGGCCGATGGAGGCGACCATCGGGTCATCGGTGAAGATGAAGCCGGCGAAGACCGACCCCATGATCAGCGCCGCCGCAGTGACCACCGAACGCCCCGCATGCAGACCCTGCCGCACGGCCAGGCGCGGGGCGGAGCCGTGGGCATAGGCCTCGCGCATCCCGGAGGCGGTGAAGAGCTGATAGTCCATGGCCAGGCCGAAGAGGATGCCCACCATGATCACCGGCAGGAAGGTCACGATCGGCCCGGGCTCGCTGAGACCGAAGAGATCGCCCATCCAGCCCCACTGGAAGATCGCGACCACGATTCCCATCGCCGCGGCGAAGGATCCGATGAAGCCCAGGGTGGCCACCACCGGCAGCAGGATCGAGCGGAAGACGATCACCATCAGCACCAGGGAGAGGCCCACCACCAGCGTCAGGTAGAGCGGCAGCGCATCAGAGATGACATCAGAGACGTCGATGTTCGCCGCGGTCATGCCGGCCACTGAGAGCTCCACTCCGGAGAGATAGACCCCCTCGGTCTCAGCTTCGACGCCGGAGAGCGGCTCGCCATCGCGGAACTCGTGGACCAGCGCCTCAGTGGACTCGGCCGACGGGCCCTCCATCGGCAGCACCTGGAAGACGGCCACCGAGTTCTCGTCGTTGACGCCCACCGGCACCGCGGCGTCGATGTCATCGCGTGCGGCCAGCGCCTCACCGATCTCGATCTGGTAGTCCATGGCCTGGCCCTCATCCAAGTCGCCATGCAGGTCCGCCACCACCAGCAGCGGCCCGTTCATGCCCTGACCGAAGGCCTCCTCCGTGGCGCTGTAGGCCTGGTAGGCAGTGGAGTCCTCGGCCTGGGAGCCGGCGTCGGGCAGGCCCAGCCGCATATCGAAGGTGGGCACGGCCAGCAGGCCCAGACCCACCAGAGAGACCACTGCGATCCCGAGAGCCTTGAGGCCACCGATCGGCGTCGTGATCTTCTTGGATTCGTGGAAGCCGATGTAGCGGCGCTCCTTGCGGCGCAGGATGCGGCGGCCCACCAGCGACAGCAGCGCCGGCGTCATCGTGGTGGCCATGAGCACCGCGATGATCACGCAGACCGCGGCCACGGTGCCCATCAGCCCCAGGAAGGGCAGTCCGGTGACGTTGAGCGCCAGCAGGGCGATCACCACAGTGGCGCCGGCGAAGACCACGGCGTTGCCGGCCGTGCCGTTGGCCAGCGCGATGGATTCGCGGATGCCCATCCCGTCTTTGAGCTGGTTGCGGTGGCGGTGCAGGATGAACAGCGCGTAGTCGATGCCCACGGCCAGGCCGAGCATCAGGCCCAGGATCGGGGTGATCGACATCATCTCGACCGTGCCGGAGAGGGCCATCGCACCCGCCACACCGATGCCGACGCCGATCAGCGCGTTGAACAGCGGCAGTCCGGCACCGATCAGCGTGCCCAGCATGATCAGCAGCACTGCGGCGGCCACCATCAGGCCGATCGCCTCGGCGGTGGAGAACAGGTGCGGCATCTCCATGGAGATGTCTTGGGAGGGCAGGATCTCGACGCCGTCGATCTCAGCGGCGGTCAGCTCCTCGTCCAGCGAGGAGAGCTCCTCCATGCCCACGTTCTCCATGGACTCGTGGAAGGAGACGTTCATGACGGCGATGTCGCCGTCCTCGGAGACCATGCCCAGATCCTCGGTGAGCGCGAGCATGGCCTCGCCGCGGTCCAGCTCAGCCTCGGCGGGGGCCATCTCCTCCTCGGCGGCCTCCAGCTCTGCCTCGCCCTCTTCGATCTCGGCCCGGGCGCCGTCCAGCTCCTCCTGGGCGACGTCGAGCTCACCCTGCTGGTACTCGAACTGCGGAGCCAGAGCCTCGTAGTAGCCTCCGGCCTGTGCCTCCTCGATGGCCTCGTCGAGCTGAGCCTGCCCCGCGTCGAGTTCGGCCTGACCGGCCTCGAGCTCCTCGCGGGCCTGCTCGAGCTCCTCCCAACCGGCCTCGACCTCCTGGGAGCCCTCTTCCAGCTCCTCGCGACCCTCGGCGAGCTCCTCCTGGGACTCAGCCATCTCCTCCTCGGAGACGAAGGGGTCGGTGACCGAATCCACGGCCTCGTGCTGTTCGACCTCCTCGATCAGCTGAGCGACGTCGGACTCCTGCTGCTCGGTGAAGGAGCTGCCGTCCTCGGTGCGCAGCACCACGCTGGCACTGCCGCCGCCGGCGTCGGGCATCTCTTCGGCCAGGCGGTCGGCGACCTCCGTGGTCTCCAGGTCCGGCATGGTGATCTGGTCGGTGAGCTGGCCGCCGAAGCCCAGGAAGGCAGTGATCGCGAGGATCAGCAGGGCGAACCAAGCAGCGATGACGGTCTTGGCGCGGCGGGCGGCCAACAGACCGAGGCGATAGAGCATTTTTGCCATGAGCGACCCTGTTCTGAAGGTGGAGAGAGGTCAGTGAACCTCATACAGCATAAACGGAACGTCGCGTCTCATAAATAGATTCCGAGACGCGACGACTCGAAAGTGAGCGAAGTCACAGCTCACGCGGGACGGCGCGCATCCAGCGCACCGTCGAGCAGCACATGGAGCAGCTTCTTCAGCCACTCCCCATCGGGTGTTCCAGTGGTCAGCATCTGCATCACCACCGTGCCCATCACCGCAGAGGCAACCATGCTCGGATCCACATCCGGGCGCAGCTCCCCCGCCGCATGGGCCGAGCGCAGCCGTTCCGCCAGATGCATCCCGGACCACACATCGGTGTTCTGCAGAAGTTCTTGGATGGCCTCGCCGCCGCTGACGATCGCGGCCATCAGACTGCACAGGATGACCATCCCCTCATCCTCATCCTGCTTGCGCATGCCCTTCACGCTCTGCTCGACCCAGCTGTCCAGATCGGCGCGCAGATCTCCGGTGTCCGGCACCTGGTGGAAGTCCAGCCGCAGGTACCCGGTCACCAGAGCCTCCAGCACCACCGCCGCCTTGTTCTCCCACCAGCGGTAGATGGTCTGCTTCCCGACGCCGGCCTCTGCGGCGATCCGCTCCACGGTCAGCTCCTCATAGGGCAGCTCTTCCACGTCGAGCAGCCGCGCCGTGGCCTCCATGACCGCCTGATGGGATGCTTCGCTGCGCGGGCGCCCACGGCGCGCGGCAGTGCTCTTGGCGGGAGCGGAGGGGGTCTCAGTCACGCAGATCATCGTATCGTGAGCCAACCTCGGCCGGACCCGGCCTGCTCGTAGACTTGATCCATGCCCAACAGCTCGCAGGGAAGCCGCCGCCCCGGCTCCGCCTCCACCCCGAAGGGAAACTGGCTGCTGCTCATCGGCGGCCTGGTCGTCGCCGGCTCGGGGGTCTTCTTCCTGTTCATCGATCACGGCTGGACGCTGGTCTCCGCCCTGCAGCTCGGTGTGGGCGCGTGGATGGCCGTCGACGGATGGCGCGGGCTCTCATGAAGGTGCCGGCGGGCCTCCATCCGCGCAGCGCCGATCGCGCCGCGGCTCTCTTCGCTCGGCTGAGCGCGCAGCGCCCCGAGGACCCGGCCGCCCTGCTGGACAGCAGCGACCACCACAGCTCCCCCGCTCCCGCACGCAGCCGCTACAGCATCCTGGCCTTCTCCTCAGGTCCCGAGCGCCGCGAGGTGCTGCATTCCCGCGGCCTGACCACGGTCCGAGCAGCGAGCCGCGTCCGCAGCGGTGAGGCACCTGGTGCTCATGCCGGGATGGAACAGAGCCTCGAGCAGCCCTTCTTCGACTGGCTGCGGGAGAACTGGGAGATCACTCCCGACGCCGAGGGCGCCACGGCCTCGGCGGCTCCGTTCCAACTGGGCTGGGTCGGCTGGCTGGGCTATGAGCTCAAACGCGAGCTGGGCTCCCCCGACGGTGCTGCCGCCGCTCGGCGGACTCCCGCCGGCGGCCTGCCTGAGGCCGAGGCCCACCTCTTCCGCGCCACTCACGCAGTGGTGATCGACCACCACCGCGAAGAGCTGGAGATCCAGTCCCTCCAGCCGGATCCCGCGTGGGATCAGGAGGTGGCCGCGGCCCTCGCGGAGCTGGAGTCGGACCGGAGCGAACAGCCTGCAGCCCCGCCGGCGGAGCTGCGGAATCTGCGGGTGCGGGACTCCCAGGAGGAGTACATGGCCGCGATCCGCACCGCTCAGGAGGAGATCCGCAGCGGCACCACCTATGAGATCTGTCTGACCACAGCCGTGAGCGCCGAAGTCCACGGGGCTGCGGCCGGCGTCGAGCTCTTCGCCCGGATGCGGGAGCGCAATCGGGCGCCCTTCACCCAGTATCTGCGTCTGCCCTCGGGCGAGGGCTCCGGCACGGAGATCCTGTCCACCTCACCCGAGCGCTATCTCAGCGTCACACCCGAGGGCCCCGGCAGCACCGTCCGTTCGGAGCCGATCAAGGGAACCCGGCCGCGAGGCGGCACCGAGGAGGAGGACCAGGCGCTGGCTCAGGATCTGCGCACCCACCCCAAGGACCGCGCGGAGAACGTGATGATCACCGATCTGGTGCGCAACGATCTCTCCATCCACGCCGAGACCGGCACGCTGCGCACCGAACGGCTCTGCGCAGTGGAGAGCTACCCGAGCGTCCACCAGATGGTCTCCACGGTGAGCGCTCAGCTGGACCGGCAGGCCCACCCGGCAGATGTCATCGCCGCAGCGTTCCCGCCGGGATCCATGACCGGGGCGCCGAAGATCTCCACGATGAACATCCTCGAAGAGCTGGAGACCGGCCCGCGGGGCGCCTACTCGGGAGTGGCCGGCTACTTCAGCCGCAGCGGCGCCGCCGACCTCTCGGTGCTCATCCGCACCGCGGTGCTCACCGATGACGGCGACCGCCGGCACCTGCACCTCGGCCTGGGAGGCGCCATCACCGCAGATTCCGACCCTGAGGCCGAATGGGAAGAGGTCCGCACCAAGTCGGCGGGCGTACTGGGAGCGTTGGGCGCAGAGTTCCCACAGCGCTGATCACTCCAGAGCGTCGAGCTTCTCGTCCTGTGCCTCCACCAGTTCTTCGAAGACGGGCTGATCCAGGTTCAGCGCACTGATCATGACCAGGTTGTTCCCGAAGTCCCTGGTGGCGAACCAGCCTTCGACCACGGACCCGTCCGCCAAATGCATCTGCATCGTCATTCCGCCGAAGGCGCCGTGGGAGAACCCGCCGAACTCCGCCACCTCCGACTCGTTCTCCAGCACAGAGCCTCCGCAGGACTCGAGGAGCTGCTCCCAGACGCTCGCGGACTCGGCCGGACGGTCGTAGCTGAGCATCCACAGCGCCATGCTGCCCTCTTCATAACCGACCTCACGGATCACGCCTGATTCCGGATCCTCACCGATGAGGTCCACATTGACCGCGTCCATGGCGGCGGCACACTCCGATTCGCCGAACCCGTCCACGTAGACGCCCTGGTTCACCCCCATGCGGTCACGGAAGTACTGCGTTCCCGTGGTCTCGGCGAACTGCAGGACCTCAAAGGGCATGTCCCCCTCATCCAGCAGAGCTTTGAGGATCTGTTCCTCGCTCAGCGCGGCACGATCACTCTCAGCTGCGACCACGGGCTGGTCTCCGGCCGCCGCCTGGGCCTCCTCAGGCTCCTCCGAACCATCCGTGGACACCGCCGCGAAGGGAGCTGCAGGGGCCTCATCGGCTGCATCAGAGCCGGAACAGGCGGTGAGGACCAGTGCTGAGAGAGTCAGAAGCGCCGCAGAAGCGCGGAACTCAGGCTTCATCCTCATCGTCGTCCTCGTCCTGGTCGTTTCGGTCCTGGTCGTCTCGGTCCTGATCGGCTTCGTCTTCGTCGGCGCCATCATCGGCACCGTCATCGTCCTCGCGGCCGTCGTCGAGGTCCTCCGGCAGCCCCTCGTCCAATCTGCGCTCCTGCGCGCGGAGCACATCGGTGAACGTGCCCGAGGGGACGTCCATGCCCACGGCGTAGACGATGTTCTCCCCACGGTCCAGAGTGGCCAGGAAGATGTCGTCGAAGTAGAGATCCTGCTCGAAGAAGCTGCCGGCCTGCACCGCCATGTGCACGCCGTTCCAACTGCCCTGCTCGATCGCACTGAGCGAGACGACGTCTCCATCCTCTTCGATCTCGACGCCGTCGCAGGCCCTGTGGACCTCTTCCCAGACGGCCGCGGTGTCCTGCTCCTCGCCGAAGGAGGAGGCGCCCGTCATGATCACGTCCTCGCCATAGGAGACGTTCGGGTTGTCCCGCAGCCCTCCGACGAAGACGTTCTCGCCGCCGTCGGACTCGATCTCCTCCAGCGCGGCGATGCCGTCGAAGCAGTCCTGCGCCTCAGAGGTGTAGTCGATGCCGTCCAGCGGGATCCAATACTCGGCCCATTCGGCGTAGTACTCGCTGAGGAAGGGATCGCCCTCCTCCTGCTCGAAGGAGTCGAGGGCGTAGGGCCAGTCGTCCTCATCAAGGAGCAGATACTCGATCTGGTCGGCGTCGAGCTCCTCATAGGTCAATTCAGCGGGGTCGGTCTCCGACTGGTCCGGGCCAGAGTCTCCGCCGCCTTCTCCTGCGCCGGTCTCGGAGGGGCCGCTCTGCTGATCCTCCGGATCAGTGCCAGGCTCCACGTCAGAACCGGGCTCCAGCCCCACGCATCCGGTCAGGACCAGCGCCGCCAGCGCGCTCACGGCCAGAGGCCTGAGTCCTGTCTCCATCGTTCCCCCTCAATATGCGACGCCGACCCCCTCATTCTACGGTGCCCGCTACTGCAGCGCCGAGGTCAGACGGAAGACGTTGTCCAGATATCGCACCCCCCACGGGCGGCGCCTCCATGTCTCAAGGTCGAGCTCCCCCGCGCCCTGCATTCGACGGGTGAAGATCTCCATGACCTCCCGAACCTTGTCCTCGTCGACGATCATCAGTGTGACCTCGAGGTTCAATGAGAACGAACGCATATCCATGTTGGAGGACCCCAGGACCACGACGTCGTCGTCGACCACCATGAACTTCGCGTGCATGACCTCCGGGGCCGGGTACCGGAAGAGCCGCACGCCGGATTCCAGCAGCGCCTCATAGTAGGACTGCTGCGCGTGCTGGACGGTGAACTGATCGGCCTTCTCCGAGACCATCACCTGGACCTCCACTCCACGGCGGGCGGCAGTGGTCACCGCATAGAGCAGCGAGTCGTCCGGCACCAGGTAGGGGGTGCAGATGATGATCCGCTCCGTGGCCTGGTAGATCAGGTCATTGAACAGGCGCAGGTTGTTCTCATCCGGGAAGCCGGGCCCTGAGGGGACCACTTGGACCAGTGAGCCGCCTGCCGAGGCCTCATCCGCCTCGATGTCCACCAGCAGCTTCTCACCCAGATCCTCACCGGTCTCGGCGGACCAGTCGGAGGCGAAGACGATGTCCAGACCGGTGACCGTGGGGCCGGTGACCACCAGGTTCAGCTCCACCCAGCGCCGGCCGATCCGCCGGGCTCGGCGGCGCTGGTAGTGCGGCTCGATCAGATTGGTGGAGCCGGTCAGCGCACTCTTGCCGTCGATCACCACGATCTTGCGGTGATTGCGCAGATCGAGCCGGGAGAACCGGCGTCTGAACGGACGGATGGGCAGCACGCGATACCACTCGAAGCCATCCCCCAGCTCCCGGGTGGCCCGGCTCAGCCGCCGCCGGAGCCTCTGATAGCCGCGGACGCGGAAGGTCCCCAGGTGGTCATAGAGCAGACGGACCTTGACCCCGCGGGCCGCGGCACGCTCCAACGCGTCCAGCACCGGACCCACGTAGTCGTCGTCGTTGCCGATGATGTAGAAGAGCATATGGACGTACTCTTCAGCGGCGTCGATCTCCTCCACCAGCCAGTCGAAGGGCTCCCGATATTCGGTCATCAGGCGGATCTGGTTTCCCTCCTGGATGGGGAAGGCACCCAGGTTGCGATTCAGGGCGGCGGTGTCCCCGAGCTGCTCGTCATGACCGCGCAGCTGATCCGCCAGGTCCAGATGACGGGTGGCCTCCAGCAGAGACTCGTTGATCCGACGCTGCCGCTCCTGGCGGCGCCGCGAGAGCTTATGGCTGCCCAGCATGAAGAACAGCGGCAGGGCCACCACCGGGATGAAGAAGATCGCCAGCAGCCAGGCCATGGCCGTGTTGGGACGCCGGTTCTCCGGGATCACACCGATGACCAGCACGCGCACGCCCACCTCGAAGACCAGGATGAGCAGGATGATCCACTGGGGCAGAGACTCCAGCCCCAGTCCGCTCAATGGCCACAGCACAACGCACACCTCCTGTTTTGGCCCTGCTCATCTTACGTGCTCGCGCGGACACAGAGCCGCCTCAGGCCCGGCATGGCCTAAGCTGGTGATATGGCCGAGCATTTCCGTGAGGACTCCGTCGCCGCTGTCGCCGTGCGGATCGACGTCGAGCATCCGCAGGGCATGATCTTCGATCCCCACCAGCCCCAGCTGCGCGTGGACGACCTCGGGGCCGTCCGTGGTGACGGGATCTTCGAGACGATGAACGCTGTGGAGGGCGAGGTCCGGAAGTTCCAGGCACACGTGGACCGGCTGGCCCGCTCCGCCGAACTGACCGGCATCGGGATCCCGCCGGCGGAGTCCTGGCGGGCCGCAGTGGAGCTGGGCATCGAAGAGTACCGCACCCGCGGCGTGCTGCCTGAGGAGCTCTCCATCCGGCTGGTGGCCACCCGCGGTGTGGACGGCGAGCCGGCCTCTGACGACCCGGCCTTCGCCGGCACCTACTGGACCCTGCTGACCCCCATCTCGCCGGAGATGCGTGCCGGCCGGGGCAGGCCCATCGCTGTGACCCTGCTGGACCGCGGCTACGACGCTCGTGCCGCCGAACGCGCCCCCTGGCTGCTGCTGGGCGCGAAGACGCTGAGCTACGCGGTGAACATGGCCGCACTGCGCCACGCCAAGGCGACCGGGTTCGACGACGTCGTCTTCACCTCCTCCGACGGCAAGGTCCTAGAGGGCCCCACCTCCACCGTCCTGCTGGTGCACCGCGGCACCGAGGGCGAGCCGCCGCGGCTGACCACTCCGGAGCTGGAAACCGGCATCCTGCCCGGAACCACCCAGGGGGCTATCTTCGCCGCCGCGGCCGAGGCCGGCTGGCAGCTGGGCTACGGCCCGCTCACTCCGGAGGACCTCTACGACGCCGACCACGTGTGGCTGTGCTCCTCGCTGCGCTATGCGACACCCGTGGCACGGATCGAAGACCGCGAGCTCGAGGTCGACCAGGAGCTCACCGAACAGCTGACCGCATTCCTGAAGCAGGACCTGCCGGTCAACCACCCGCTGAACTGAGCGAGGATCGGAGGACGGCAGGCCCTCCTCAGCCCCAGGTCAGCGGGAGTACGCTGAGCGTATGCGTATCGCCGCCGCACAGATCGTCACAGGCCCGGACGTCCGGGAGAACCTCCGCCAGGTCGAGAAGTGGACCGAGCTCGCAGCCCGTCAGGGCGCGCGGGTGGTGGTCTTCCCCGAGGCCACCCAGCGAGCGTTCGGACATCCGCTGACCCCCATCGCCGAGCCGATCCACGGCCCCTGGGCCTCCGCGGTCAAGGAGATCGCCGAGATCAACGGCGTCATCGTGGTCGCAGGCATGTTCACCCCTGGGACCCCCAGCGCCGAAGGGCGCGACCGGGTGACCAACACGCTCATCGCCGTCGGGCACGGAGTGCACGCCTCCTACGACAAGGTCCACCTCTACGACGCCTTCGGCTTCAAGGAGTCCAAGACGGTCCAGCCCGGAGACGAACTGGTCCGGTTCGAGGTGGACGGAGTCACGCTGGGGCTGGCCACCTGCTACGACATCCGCTTTCCCGACCTCTTCACCGCCCACGCCCGCGCCGGCACCGCCGCCACGCTGGTTCCCGCCTCGTGGGGCGCCGGACCGGGCAAAGTGGAACAGTGGGAGCTGCTGGCCCGGGCCCGGGCGCTGGACTCCACACAGTACATCGTGGCCTGCGGGCAGGGTCTGCCCAGCGCCGCCGGAGTGGAAGCTCCGGAGCAGGCGCCCACCGGCGTCGGGCACTCTCTGATGGTCTCACCCACCGGCAGGGTCCTGGCCCAGGCCGGCGAGGCGCCGCAGCTGCTGACCGTGGACGTGGACCTCGAGACGGTGGAGCACACCCAGCGGCTCATCCCGGTGCTGGCCAACGCCCGCGATCTCTGAGGGCCCTTGGGCAGACTCTGCTCAATCCTGCGTCCATTGGCACGTCTGAGTCGTCAGAACGGCTCCGACCCCACTCATCTGTGCCGATGGCCGGGCCTTAGCACGGAGCGAGGGCTGGCCCGTTAGCGACACCTATGAAGATAACTGTCGCTGAGGAAGCCGCTAGCGACAGTTTGAGCCCCTCACCCCTCATCGTCTCGGTGCCCGGGGGTGTGATCAGATACGCGCGTAATTCCTGCCGAATCGGCTTCAGTTCCGCGCGTATCTGATCACACCACGTACGCAGGCCAGGTTGACGGCGCCTCTCCCCTCATCCATTGGCACAGATGGGTCGGCAGAGCGGCGCGGACCCGGCTCAAAGATGCCGATCGACGGGACGTGGACGGCCCCAGCGATTGAGAGTTCTGCGCCACTCATGGTGGGATAGGGCTGTGACACGGGGTGCCCCGTCCGGCGAGGACCGGGGCTGAGATGACACCCGTCGAACCTGATCCAGTTAGCACTGGCGAAGGGAATGTCCGGCCCAGCCGCACCCGCGAGGCTTCTGCCCGCGGATCAGCGCATCGCCGCACGGGCTGCCTTCGCCTCTGAACAGAGAGGCATGAGCGCATGACCGCTTCAACACCCACTCCCGACGCCGGCCCCGCAGCCGGCATCCCCTCCCCCGGGTCCGCACCGGCCCTGTCCGAGCAGATCGTCCTGGTCACCGGAGGGGCGCGCGGGCTCGGCGCCGCCATCTGCCGGGCATTCCTCGCCCAGGGAGCCCGCGTGGTGATCAACTACCGCTCCTCCGCCGAGGCCGCTCAGGCACTGGCCGACGAACACGCCGGCCGTGCCCTGGCCCTCCCCGCTGACGTCCGCGACCGCAGCGCCGTGGAGTCCCTGATCAGCACCGCCGCCGAGCACTTCGGCGCCCCGATCACCACCGTGGTGAACAACGCCCTGGTGGACTTCGTCTTCAACGGCGACGCCCGCTCCCACGCCGAGGAGATCACCTACGAGGAGCTCTCCGGGCAGTTCGAAGGCTCGGTGAAGGGAGCGCTGAACGTCATCCAGGCGGCCCTGCCGTCGATGGTCGACGCCGGCATCGGGCGGGTGATCAGCATCGGCACCAACCTGTTCCAGCACCCGGTGGTGCCTTACCACGACTACACCGCGGCGAAGGCCGCCCTGCTCTCACTGACCAGGACCTTCGCCGATGACCTGGGACCTTCCGGGATCACCGTCAACATGGTCTCCGGCGGCCTGCTACAGACCACCGACGCCTCCGCGGCCACACCGGAGGAGGTCTTCGAGGGCATCGCCGCGGGCACACCGCTGCGCAGCGTCACCACGCCCGAGCAGCTGGCCGATGCCGTGCTGTTCTTCGCCTCGCCGTGGGCGCGCGGAGTCACCGGGCAGAACCTGATCGTCGACGGCGGCCTGGTCAAGGGATGAGCACGAGCGCCGCTGCGGGCCGACGGCAGGCCCACTTCAACCTGTTCATCCACGGGGTCGGACATCACTCGGCCGCTTGGCGAGCCGCCGACTCCCACGCCGAACGGCTCAGGTCGGTCGAGTACTACCAGGAGCTGGCCCAGATCGCCGAGCGCGGGAAGCTCGACGCCGTCTTCTTCGCGGACGGGCATTCCACCTCCATCACGGCGGTGGAGGATGGTCCGCTCTGGCACCTGGAGCCGCTGACCCTGCTGTCCTCCTTGGCCGGGGCCACCGAACGGATCGGACTGGTCAGCACGGTCTCGGCGACCTTCTTCACGCCCTTCCACGCCGCACGCATGCTGGCCAGCCTGGACCACATCTCCGGCGGACGGATCGGCTGGAACGTGGTCACCTCCATGTTCGACGCCGAGGCGCAGAACCATGGCATGGCGCAGATGCCCGAGCACGCCGTGCGCTATGCCCGGGCGGAGGAGTTCGTCGATGTGGTGCTGGGGCTCTGGCAGTCCTGGCCGGCGTCGTCGATCCTCATCGAGCGGGAGCACCGCGCCGACGACGCCGGTGCCCCCGGACGCTATGTGGACGGCTCGCAGCTGAGCGAGCTGAACCACGACGGCGAGCACTTCAGCGTGCGCGGGCCGCTCAACGTGCCCAGCCCGCCCCAGGGCCGCCCCGTGCTGTTCCAGGCCGGAGCCTCGGAGCAGGGACGGGACCTGGCAGCGCGCCGCGCGGAGGGCATCTATGCAGTGGCCTATGACCTGGCCGCCGGGCAACAGTACCGGGGCGATGTGCGGCGCCGGATCGCGGAGCTCGGGCGGAATCCGGACTCCGTGGCGATCATGCCCGGGCTGGTCACCTATGTGGGCTCCACGATGGAGGAGGCCCGGGCCAAGCAGCGCGCCCTGGACGAGCTGCTGCCGGTGGACAGCTCGCTGCGTCAGCTCAGTGTGTTCGTGGGCCAGGACGCCTCCGCATGGGAGCTGGACGCCCCGGTGCCGGAGCTGCCGCCGCTGGAGGAGTTCAGCGGGCCCAAGGGGCGCTACGCCACCATCCTGCGGATCGTGGAGACCGAACGGCCCACAGTTCGGCAGCTGCTGGGCCGACTGGCCGCCGGCGGGGGCCACTGCACCATGGTGGGCACGCCGGAGTCGATCGCCGATGAGATCGAGCGCTGGCTGGATGAGGGCGGCGCCGACGGGTTCAACCTGATGCCGCCCTCGCTGCCCTATGGGGTGGAGGACTTCGTGGAGCAGGTGATCCCCGAGCTGCAGCGCCGCGGCCGCTTCCGGGAGGACTACGAGGGGACCACCCTGCGGGAGCACCTGAGCTGACGTTCGTGCGGGGCGCTCCGCTAGGCTGGGCGTGGAAGGAACGGCGCTGATCAGAGCATGGAGGTATCACGATGGACAAGATCATGGACAAGCTGCTGACCACAGGCATCGCGTTCGGCGGAGGCTTCGTGGCCACCAAGGTCTTCGAGACCGTCTGGAAGCAGGTCACCGGAGACGAGGACACCCCGCACGGCGACGACGACGAGAACATCTCGCTGCAGAAGGCACTGGTCTTCTCCGTCACCTCAGCCGCGATCTCCGCAGGCGTGCAGGTGCTCTCCCAGCGCGGCGCCAAGTCCGCAGTGAGGAAGATCAAGGGCGATAAGGCCGAGGTCTGATCCTCAGCTGAGAGGCCGACTCGGGACCGGCTCTTCCAGGGCCCGACTCACGGTCCGAGCTGAGACCCCACAGGGTCGCTTCAGCGGTCGTCGACCTCGCGCCGTGGACCTGGTTCGCGACCGACCCGGTCCACGGCGGCGGCGAGCTCGTCCTCGGTCAGCAGGTCGGCGCGCATGTGTTTGGTCCGGTACCCAGCCCGGCCCACCACATGTGCGCTGACCGGCGCCGTGAGCAGCATGAGCCCCCAGGCCAGCAGGGTGATCGCCACCCAGGACCAGCTGCGCCAGGTGATCGCCGCAGCCAGCAGCAGCATCAACAGCCCCAACACCTGAGGCTTCGTGGCCGCGTGCATCCGCGAGTGCAGGTCCGGGAAGCGCACCAGCCCGATGCCGGCGGCCAGGGACATCAGCCCACCGACCACCAGGAACACCGCGGCGACGCCGTCGAGCACAGCATCCAGTTCCATCAGCGCTCTCCCTTCGGCTGTTCAGCAGATCCCTCGCCTGAGCAATCCTCACCGCCGGCGCTCTCGCCAGCATCCTCACCGGCAGCACCCTCGCCGGGGTTCTCTGAGTTCCCTGCTGAGTTCCCTGCTGCGTTCTCTGCGGGGTTCGCGGCGTCCCCACCAGAGGCCCCGCCAGCATCCCCGCCGCGCGCGGGGTCCTTCCCACGCTGGGGTGCGAAGCCGGACTTCGCCAGGGCCGTAAACCAGGACGTCGCCTCATCCTCAGACTCCTGGGCTGCCGTGATCACCGGTGAAGCGGCCACGTTCTGCGGCGTCTCCGGCTCAGGCTCCTCCATTCCGGCCGCCTGAGCGTCCCGCTCCGCGGCGCGCTCAGCATCGGCCGGCTTGCGCGCCACCACGTATCGAGCGATCGCCACAGCGCCCAGGAATCCGATCACCGAGGTGACCAGCACAAACAGGATGAAGTCCTGGTGGTCACTGCGCACCATCTCCACCAGCATCACCGAGGCGACGATGATCAGGATGACGTCCACACTGATCACACGGTCCAGCACAGAAGGCCCCCGGTACACCCGGTACACCGCGCAGAGCGCACCGATGGCCAACAGGACCTGGGTGATCCCGACCGCGATCTCAAGCATCGGCGGCCCCCTCTCCTACCCGGACCGCAGCATCGCGCTCGGTCTTGGACAGTCCGCTGATCCGCCCCAGACGGCGCTCGGCCCGCACCACGGCGAGGTCCGAGCGGTTGCCGCAGGTGCGGATCAGCAGCGCCTCCGTGCGCAGGGCGTCCTGGCGGATGTTCTCCGCCCCATGGTCGTCGGTGACCCCCAGGCAGTGCAGGTACAGCGTCGCCGTCGTACGGTCCACGTCCAGGACCAGCGAGCCAGGCACCAGGGCCAGAGAGTGGCCCACCAGAGTCACCAGGAGGTCGTCGTGAGAGCGCAGCTGCACCGAGATGATCCGGTTGTGCACGGTGGGGCCTCGGCGCACCGCGATCCAAGAGACCTGGAAGGAGGCCAGCACCATCTTGCCCAGGAACCGGACGGTGAAGATCAGGCCCCACAGCAGGTTGATCCGTCCCGTGCCACGCAGCGGCGGCAGGTAGAAGACCCGGACGATGACGGTCCCGTAGACCAGTCCGATGATCAGGGTGCCGAGGTCGAACTGCTGCCACAGCGCCATCCAGAGGAAGCCCAGGAAAGCGATCAGCGGCAGCTCGATCTTCAGCGGCGTCTTGGGTCGCTTCATCAGTCACCGCCTCCTTCCACCGGCTCGTCCTCATCGCCGGAGGTCGAATGCCGGGTGTCCTCGAGGTTCTCCGAGTCCTCCGGTTCCAGCCCGGTCTGCACCGGAGCGTGATCCTCGACGCCGGCGTCGCCGGTGTCCACATCCACCAGCAGGCCCTCGGTGAACTCGGTGAGCTCATCACGGACCCCGTCCACGCGCTCCTCACCCAGGACCGCGTCCAGGTAGGGGGCACGCTCGTACATGTCATAGGCGGCTGCCCGGGAGAACTGCATCAGAGGGCCGGCGAAGACGGTGAAGGCCAGAGACATCGCCACCAGGGCAGCCGTGGGGGCCACCATGTTCATCGGCAGCAGGCGCTTATTGGCGGCCCGAGCATGGGCCAGCGTCTTGGACAGCAGCAGCTTATCCGGGTCTTCGGCGTCCTCGCCCTTGCGCCAGAAGCCGCGCGCCCAGATCCGCGCCACGGCCATCAGCGTCAGCAGCGAGGTCACCACAGAGGCGATGACCAGGGTCCAGGTGATCCAGGTGTTCTCCGCGATGCCGCCCTGCATCATGCCCAGCTTGCCCACGAACCCGGAGAAGGGCGGGATCCCTGCCAGGTTCATCGCCGGAATGAAGAACAGGATCGCCAGCACCGGGGAGATCTTCGCCAGCCCGCCCAGCCGGTCCACGTTGGAGCTACCGGCACGGCGCTCGATCAGCCCGGTCACCAGGAACAGGGTGGTCTGGATGGTGATGTGATGGGCGACGTAATAGATGGTCGCGGACATGCCCACGATCGAGCTCAGCGCCAGGCCGAAGACCAGATAGCCGATGTGGCTGATCAGGGTGAAGGAGAGCATACGTTTGATGTCGGTCTGGGCCAGGGCGCCCAGGATTCCGACGATCATGGTCAGCGCCGCGATGATCATCAGCGCAGTGTTGATCCGCTCCCCCGGGAAGAGCAGGGTCTCGGTGCGGATCATCGCGTAGATGCCCACCTTGGTGAGCAGGCCCGCGAAGACCGCGGTGACCGGGGCCGGCGCCGTCGGGTAGGAGTCGGGCAGCCAGAAGGCCAGCGGGAAGACGGCGGCCTTGATCCCGAAGGCCACCAGCAGCATCACATGGAGCATCAGCTGGGTGCCGTCGTCGAGCTCTCCCAGCTTCAGCGCCAGGTCCGCCAGGTTGACGGTGCCGGTGGCCGCATAGATCAGCCCGATGGTGATCAGGAAGAGCATCGAGGAGATGATCGAGACCACCACGTAGGTCACGCCCGCGCGGATCCGCTGCTCCCCTCCGCCCAGGGTCAGCAGCACGTAGGAGGCCGTCAGGAAGATCTCGAAGCCGACGTACATGTTGAACAGATCCCCGGCCAGGAAGGCGTTGGAGACGCCGGCCACCAGGATCAGGTACGTGGGATAGAAGATGGAGACCGGGCCGGAGTCGTTCTTCTCCTCCGCCGCACCCTGGCCGACGGCGTAGAGCAGCACCGCCAGGGTGATCAGGGAAGAGACCACCAGCATCAGCGCGGCGAACCGGTCGATCACCATGGAGATGCCGAAGGGTGCCGGCCATCCGGCCAGGTGCACCGCGTGGGCCCCGGTGTGCCAGATCTCGGTCAGCAGGGAGATCTCCAGGAGCACTGTGATGATCAGGGTTCCCACGGTGATAGCCTTCTGCACCGGCTGGTTCCGGTAGAAGGCGAAGGCGAAGCCCGCTCCGAAGAAGGGAAGCAGCACCGCCAGCGGCACGAACTCAACGAGATTCGTCTCCACGGTCCTCCCCTCCTTCATTGAGCGTCAGCTGCTCCTCTTCGATGAACTCAGAAGTCTCAGTCTCGACCTCGGCGTCCTCCTCCGGGTCATAGTCAGGCTGGGCGGCCACGCGGCGGTCTTCCTCGTCATCGGTGACCTCGTCCTGGCGCGCGAGCACCCAGGAGCGGTAGATCAGCGCGAGCACAAAGCTGACCAGGGCGAAGGCGATCACGATCGCAGTCAGCAGCAGCGCCTGGGGCAGCGGATCGAAGTACTCCTCCGCCTCGGCGCCCTCGGTCACCAGCGGCGCCAGTCCGGCGCGTCCCGCGGTCTGGAGAAGCAGCAGGTTCACCCCGTTGGAGATCAGGATGATGCCCAGCAGCACACGGGTCAGCGAACGTTCCAGCAGCAGATAGATCCCGACGGCGAGCATCACGCCCATCACGATCAGCAGGGTCAGGTTGATGGTCATCGTGCCACCCCCAGCGTGGTCTGCGAGTGGACGTCGTGGCCCTGGGTGCGGCTGACGCTGATGCTGCGGCGTCGGTTCTCCTCTTCGCTGCGCACATCGATCTCAGAGCCGAGGCTGCGCAGGATGTCGAGGATCAGTCCGATCACCACCAGGTAGACGCCGACGTCGAAGAGCACAGAGGAGACGAAGTGGTGCTCGCCCAGCACGGGCAGGTCCAGATCGATGATGAAGCTCTGGAAGGCCTGCCCGCCGGCGAAGAGCGGCAGGACACCGGTGAAGCAGGCCACGGCCAGGCCCCAGCCCATGAGCGCCCCGGCGGAGAACCGTACGGCGGCCTCCAACTCGTAGCGCCCGCCGGCCAGGTAGCGCAGCACGAGGGCCAACCCGGCCAGCAGGCCTCCGGCGAAGCCGCCGCCGGGACTGTTGTGCCCAGCCAGCAGCAGGTAGACCGAGAGCATGATGATCGCGTGGAACATCAGCCGGGTGACCACTTCGAAGATGATGGAGCGGTGTTCGGGCGCCAGGGTCCGTCCAGCCACCAGCCAGGCCTCCCGGGCCACTGTGGCGAAGGACCGCGCCACCTGGACCTCCCGGGCCTGACGTGGGGTCAGGGCGCCGTCTGTCATGATCCGGCCCACTGAGCCGGTGGGGACCTCATGCAGCTCGCGGCGCTGGACGTCGCGCCGCTTGACGAAGATCAGGCTGGCCACACCGGTGGCCGCGGCGGCCAGCACGGTGATCTCGCCGAAGGTGTCCCAGACGCGGATGTCCACCAGGGTGACGTTGACGATGTTGGCGCCGTGACCGACCTCGTAGCTCATCCACGGATATTCGATGGACACCGGGTCCGCAGTGCGGGAGTCCATGGAGATCGCGACGGCGACCATCACCACGGCACCGAAGGCCACCCCCAGCAGGGCACGGCCGAGCTTGAACTTCGCGGGGTTCTGGGTCCAGATGCCGGCCGGCAGCGTGCGCAGCGCCAGTACGAAGACCACCAGGATGATCGATTCCACCAGCAGCAGGGTCAGAGCCAGGTCCGGAGCGCCCTGCAGGGCGAAGAGGCCCGCGATGCCCCAGCCGCAGAGGCTGACCATCAGCACCGCCATGAAACGTTTGGGCGCCCAGACCGCGCCCAGGCCGCCGGCGATGACCACCGCGGCCAACAGCACCTGCAGCGGCTGCTCATAGGCGATCACCGACTCCGGCACCGTGTGCTCGGTGAAGAGCACCACCGACAGCGGGACCACAGTGGCCACGGCCAGGATGATGAACAGGTAGTAGCCCAGAGAGCCGCGCTGGGTGCGGGCCGTCAGCCAGACGGCGACCCCGTCCACAGCACGCACGGCATTGCGGTAGCCGCGCTCGGAGTCCACCAGGGCAGGAACTCGGGCCTGCACGGCGCTGACCCTCACGCGCAGCAGGAACAGCCCCAGACCCAGCAGCCAGGTCAGCACGGAGAGCCCCAGCACCGGGGTCAGCCCGTGCCACAGAGCCAGATAGGTGGAGTCTGTACCCGGTTCGGCGGGCTCAAAGCGCCCGGCGAAGGGTTCGATCAGCGCCTGCAGACCCGCCGGGTAGAGCGCGAGGACCACAGTCAGCAGGGCCAGCACCGCCGGGGCCGCCAGGAAAGTGACGCTGACCCGCCCGTGGAAGGTGGTGTCGGCTAGACGCTGACCCTCATAGGTCTTGGTGGCGAAGGCGCCCCAGATGAACCGGGCGCTGTAGGCCACGGTCAGTGCGGAGGCGAGCACGACGCCGGCCAGCACCGCCCAGCCCAGCATGGAGCCCTCGGCCCCGGAGACCTCCGCATAGGCGTAGAAGGACTCGAGGACGACCTCTTTGGCCACGAACCCGAAGAGCGGCGGCAGCCCGGCCATCGAGGCCGTGGAGATCAGCGCCACCCAGAACAGCGGCCTCTGGGTGCGGACCAGTCCGGAGAGGATCCGCAGATCGCGGGTCCCGGACTCGTGGTCGATGATGCCGACCACCATGAACAGCGCGGCCTTGAACAGGCCGTGGGCCATGAGCATCGCGATGCCGGCCAGGGCGGCGTCCTCGGTGCCCAGGCCGTTGATCATCACCAGGAAGCCCAGCTGGGAGACCGTGCCATAGGCCAGGACCAGCTTGATGTCGGTCTGGCGCAGCGCCCGGTAGGCGCCCACCAGCATGGTCAGCAGTCCGAAGCCCAGCACGATCGGCAGCCAGAAGGTGGTCTCCCA
Organism: Nesterenkonia lacusekhoensis; assembly: GCF_017876395.1. Classification (NCBI taxonomy): domain Bacteria; kingdom Bacillati; phylum Actinomycetota; class Actinomycetes; order Micrococcales; family Micrococcaceae; genus Nesterenkonia; species Nesterenkonia lacusekhoensis. The sequence continues at coordinate 2,137,371 of NZ_JAGINX010000001.1, forward strand.
GTAGCCGGGCGCGAACCGGGCCACCAGGTAGACCCCGGCCTTGACCATGGCGGCGGCATGCAGATACGCGGAGACCGGCGTCGGGGCCGCCATAGCGGCGGGGAGCCAGAAGTGGAAGGGGACCAGGGCTGACTTGCTCAGCGCCCCGACCAGGATCAGCAGCACAGCGATGTCGACTGACGATGCGTGGCTACTCATCAGCTCAGGGGCGGCTGCGAGGATCTCGGAGAGACGGTAAGAGCCGGCGAGCTCGCCCATCCACAGCAGGCCCACCAGCATGGCCAGGCCGCCGAAGGTGGTCACGATCAGCGCCTGGATGGCCGAGCGGCGGGCGAAGATGCGGTGGGCCGAGTAGCCGATCAGCAGGAAGGACAGGATGGTGGTGAGCTCCCAGAAGATGAAGAGCATCACCAGGTCGTCGCTGAGCACCAGGCCCAGCATGGCGGCGGCGAAGGCGAAGAGCTCCGCGGCGAAGGGCCCCACGGAGCGATCTCGGCGGCCGAAGTAGCGGGCGCAGTAGAGCATCACCAGCGCTCCCACGCCGGTGATCAGCAGAGAGAGCGCCGCCGCGAGTGCGTCCATGCGGAAGGCCAGCTCCACACCCAGCTGCGGGATCCACGGGAGGGTCTCCTCCGGCGGGGCGTTGGGCTGGCCCGGGGCGGCCGACTGAGCAGCTTCCAATACCGTGGGCACAAGACTGAGCACCCAGAGGAAGGATACGCCCAGGACGGCGGCCAGGATGAAGAAGGTCTTCCGCCCGAGCCGGTTATAGATGAAGGGGATCATGATGCTCACCGCAAACAGTACAGCGAGCATGACGAGCATCCGCGACCCTTTCTATGAAAAGCAACGACCAGAACATCCCGAGCAGGGATTCCCTTTATGTTAACAACCTGAGGCTACGATGCGCACATGACCACCGGTGATGCAGACCACGCCACAGGGGACAGAGTGCCCACACCCCTGAACAAGAAGGTCATCACCGCCTGGAGCCTCTGGAGCTGGGGAAACTCCACGGTCAGCGCGGTGATGGTGACATTCGTCTTCGGCACCTATCTCGCGGCCGAACATTTCGGCCCCGATGACCGGGGCGCCCAGTGGCTGACCACCGCGAACGCGATCGCTGGGGCGATCATCGCGGTGACCGCTCCGGTGATCGGCCAGCGCGCGGACCGGGCTGGCCGGCGTCGTCTGTGGCTGACCATCAACACCTTCCTGGTGGTGGGGCTGGTGGCCGCCTGCTTCTTCGTGAAGCCGGAGCCCGGGTTCCTGCTGCTGGGCGTGACCCTGATGGCGTCGATGACGCTGTTCAACGAGTTCGCGGAGCTGAACTACAACGCGATGATCACCGACATCGCGGATTCCTCACGCATGGGGCGGGTCTCCGGGATCGGGTGGGGCTCCGGCTATCTGGGAGGGATCGTGATCCTCGCCCTGGTCTACTTCACCCTGGTGGCCGGAGATCCGCCCCATGCCTTCGGGCTCGGCGAGGATGAGGCGATCAACATCCGCATGGTGGCTGTGGTCGCCGCCGTCTGGTTCCTGATCTGGGCGCTTCCGCTGCTGCTGATGCGCCCACCCACCGCCGACGCCGCTGCCGGTCAGGACGCTTCGAAGCTGAGCATCTTGCAGTCCTATCAGCGCCTGTTCCGACTGATCCTCGGCCTCTGGCGCCAGGACCGGAACACGTTCTGGTTCCTGGCATCCTCCGCGCTGTACCGGGACGGGCTCTCCGCGGTGTTCACCTACGGTGCGATCCTCGGCGTCGGGGTCTTTGGGATCGACGCCGGGGACATCCTGATCTTCGGCATCGCCGGCAACGTGGTGGCCGCCCTGGGAGCCTTCGCCGGCGGCTGGTTCGATGATCGGATCGGCCCGCGCCAGGTGATCATGTTCTGCGTGGTCTCCCTGGTGGTGGTCGCCGCCGCCCTGTACTTCCTGGACGTGGAGCGTGAGATCTTCGGAATCACGCTGACCCCGACGGCCTCGTTCTGGATATTCGGCCTCGCGCTGTGCCTGTTCGTAGGCCCGGCGCAGGCCTCCTCACGCGCCTTCCTGGCGCGGCTGGCCCCGCCGGACCGCGCCGGCGAGCTCTTCGGGCTCTACGCCACGGCCGGGCGCAGCGTCTCCTTCATGACTCCGGCACTGATCAGCCTGCTGCTGTGGGCGATCGGCGGGCAGAAGTCGATCATCATCGGCGTGATCGTGATCCTGGGCGCCGGCCTGCTGATGCTGCTTCTGGTGCACAATCCCACCGGCCGCGCGAAGATGGTCGAGCACGGGTTGCGCTGAACGCCGGCGGGTGGCCGGCCGCGCTGCCGGAGGGGGATGTTTGATCAGATACGCACGCAACTGAGGCCGGTTCCGACGAAATGACGGCACTATCTGATCAAGCCTCGGCGCAGCAGGTCCTCTCAGCGCAGATCCAATGTTCTTCGCACCTCGCGGACCGTACGACGAAAACCTTCGCGGGCATCGTCGTCGTAGTAACGCAGCACGGTCCACCCGCGGCTGAGGAAGTACCTGTCCACCCGCCGGTCCTGTTTGGCGCGTTCGGCGTCGAAGTGGACCTGGCCGTCGTACTGGAGAGCGACCTTCTGCGCCGAATAGCCGGCGTCGGCCTCTGGGGACCGCGGATCCTGAGGGTCAGCCGAGACCTGCAGCTGAGGTTCAGGAAGCCCGGCGCGGACCAGAGCCAGGCGCATCCGGGTCTCCTGGGCAGAGTCGGCGCCCACACGGATGTGGCCCAGCGCGTCGGCGGCCCGGCGGTGACTCGGATCGTAGCGATGAGCACGCAGGTAGGCGGCAAGCACCTCGAGACTGCTGTACGGGCGGCCCCGCTTCTCGTACTGGAACCGTGGCTGGCGGACCAGGGCATCCCCCAGAGCGATGAGCTCATCGTGGCGCAGCACGGCAGCGCACTCCAGGAACATCCGCTCCGCACTGCTCACCGGCAGCCGCCCCACTGTGCGGAGCTCACCGGCGTGGGCGGTCGCTCTGTGAGGGCGGACTCCCTGACGGCGCACCGGCGCAGCGTCTCTCGGTGTGGTGATGTGCAGGTCCTGCTCCGCACGGCGAGGCAGCGGAAGGCGGAGAAGCTGAGCCACAGTGGTGTGCGAGACCCAGGAACCCGGGTGGTCCGCGGTGACGCCCAGCGCCCGCATCCGCAGACGCCCGTGAGGATCCAGGGCATCGGCGGCGAGCTGTGGGAGGAAGACGCCGGACCCCAGCGGCGTCATGTCACCCCGTCTCAGCCGCCGCGTGGGGACGCCGTGGCGTCGCAGCAGCGCGGCCGTGAGCGGCAGGCCGTCCAATGCCGTGGGGAGCGGGGTCGCAGGGCGCATACCCTCATCCTGCTGGGAAACCCGCGAAGCCGTCCGACGTTATCCACAGGTCCGGGGCGAGGGCCCGGCGTCGGAGGAGCGAGGCTAGAACAGATACGCGCGGAACGTCAGGCCGATTCCGGAGAAATGGCGGCCCTATCTGATCAAGCCTCGGCCGAGGCCCGCGCCCCCGCGTCACTCTTCGATGATGGTGCGGTGGAAGTTCTCGTGGGAGCGCGACGCCGTCGGGCCCCGCTGGCCCTGATACCGCGACTGATGCGTCGCGGAGCCGTAGCCGTATTCTGCGGCCGAGCTGAGCCGGAAGAAGCACAGCTGGCCGATCTTGGAGCCGGGCCACAGCTTGATGGGCAGCGTGGCCATGTTCGACAGCTCCAGGGTGACCTGCCCGGAGAAGCCCGGATCGATGAACCCGGCGGTGGAGTGGGTCAGCAGCCCCAGACGGCCCAGGGACGACTTGCCCTCCAGGCGGGCGGCGACGTCGTCAGGCAGGGTGACCTGTTCATAGGTGGCCCCCAGTACGAGCTCTCCGGGGTGGAGCACGAACGGCTCCTCCGGGTCCACCTCCACCAGGCGGGTCAGATCAGGCTGCTCCACTGAGGGGTCGATATGGGCGTATTTGTGGTTGTCGAAGAGCCGGAACATCCTCTCCAGGCGCACGTCCACCGAGGAGGGCTGGACCATGGACGGGTCGAACGGGTCCAGCTGAATGCGGCCGGCGTCGAGCTCTGCACGGATGTCTCTGTCTGAAAGCAGCACGAGCTCCACGATATTGCATCATGACCGGTCCCCACGCCGCGGGGTGCGGATATTTTCCGCTGAGGGCCGAGTCCGGTCTGCTCGTATTGCGTTCTGCGGTGCAGACGTGATCGCGTGGAGTAATGACTGAGAACCAGACCCCGCAGTCCGAAGAGACCCCGCAGGCCGAAGAGCTTCCCTCCCTGGAGCAGGTCCTGATCGCCGGCAAGGACGGCCAGGCCCAGCCCGCAGATGTGGTGCGCGCATTCCTGACCAACACTGTCTTCTTCCTGACCCCCAATGAGGTCAGCGATGAGAGCAGCACCGTGAACCCTCTGACCGTCCAGGATCAGGAGGGCAACCCGCTGATCGCGCTGTTCAGCACCCAGGAGCAGTTCCCGGCCGAGTACCTGGAGCAGGCTCCGCACGCTGTCGACGCCCCGGGTGTGGCCGTGGTGCAGTCGATCACCGGCGTCGGCGTGATCATCGATCCGGGCGCCGAGCACGGCTTCCAGATCTCCGCCGAGGGAGTGGAGCGCATCCGCACCGACTTCCTGGAAGCAGCCGCTGAGGCTGAGCAGGAGTAACTCCCCCTCTCTCCATGCGATTCGAGCGGGGTTTCTGCCCTTTTGACGCCGGATATCGGGCCAAAAGGGCAGAAACCCCGCTCGAATCGCATTAAATCGCCTTAAGGGGAGCTCTCAGACCGCGCGGGTCAGCTGGTCCGCGCCCAGCATCCTGCGCCGCACCGTAGAGGAGAGCTGTTCGGCCAGCAGCACCACGGCCAGGATCATCAGGATGATCAGGAAGGCCGTGTCGAACTGCCTGACGTTGAAGGCGGTGGTCAGCTCCCCGCCGATCCCGCCGGCTCCGACCATGCCCAGCACGGTGGCCCCGCGGATGGACTTCTCCACGCAGTAGAGGCTGGTTGCGGTGAAGGAGGCGAACGCCGCCGGCAGCACCGCGTCCACGACGACGGCGACCCCTCCGGCTCCGGTGGAGCGCAGAGCATCGATGGGGCCGCGTTCGACCTCTTCGATGCGTTCGGCGAAGAACCGTCCGGCGAAGCCCAGCACATCCACAGTGATGGCCAGGATGCCGGCCAACGGGCCCAGGCCCACGGCCATCACAAAGATCAGTGCCCACACCAGGTCCGGAATCGCGCGCAGCGTGGTCAGCACAAACCGCATGAGATAGGCCAGCGGCAGGAACGGCGTCGTGTTCTGCGCGGCCAGCAGAGCCGCGGGAACCGAGAGCACGACGCCGATCACAGTGCCGATCAGCGCGATCTCCACAGTCTCCAGCATGGCCTCAGCCAGGGTGGGGAACCGTTCGGTGTTCGGCGGGATCGCCCCGGTGATGAAGTCCCAGATGTTCTCCGGGCCGCGCAGCAGCCGGGCATAGTCGATGTCCATCCGATAGAGCCCATGCAGAGCCAGGCCCAGGATGATCGCCACGATGACCACAGTGCTGCCGCGGGGAGGCTGCAGCCGCGGCGGCGCAGAGAGGCGCTCTGCTGAGGACTGGGCCGGTGCTGAGCGCTGGGTCTGTGCTGAGGCGGAGGTCTGCTCAGTGGGCATACATCACCTCGTCCTCGGCGGTATAGAGCCCTTCGAGCTCATCATCCGCCACACGGGACATATAGGTGTCCATGTCGATCCGACCCTCACGCAGGGCGACCAGGCGGCTGCCGTAGTCGCGGGCGAGCCCCAGCTGGTGCAGTGTGCAGATCATGGTCAGGCCCTGCTCCTCGGTGACCTCCCAGAGCAGATCCATCACGGCACGGCCGGCCCGCGGGTCCAAGGCCGCCACGGGCTCATCGGCCAGGACCACACGCGGCTGCTGCATAAGCATCCGGGCGATGGCCACCCGCTGCTGCTGTCCGCCGGAGAGCTGCTCGGCCCGGCGCCCGGCCACATGGGCCAGGCCCACCCGCTCCAGAGCCTCCATGGCCTCCTCGCGCTGTTCGCCGCGCGCACTGGAGGCGAACCAGTTCCGAGAGGACCTCACCCGGCCCAGAGAGCCGTGGATGACGTTGGTGAGCACGCTGAGCTCGCGCACCAGGTTGATCTTCTGGAAGACCACGCCCACATCCTTGCGCAGGGCGCTGATCTCACGCTTGCGGGCGGTGCAGACGTCGGTGCCCAGGACCTCCACCGTCCCCGACGTCGGGCGGACCAGTTTGGTCAGGCACTTCTGCAGAGTGGACTTCCCGGAGCCGTTGGCCCCCAGCAGCACCACAGTCTCACCAGCGGAGACCTGAAGGTCCACGCCGGCGAGCGCCTGAGTGCCGTTGGGGAACTCCTTGCTGAGGCCCTGAACTCGGATCACGGGATCATGCATGATCAGACCTCCTCTGCCGAGGCTGTTGTGTGGGCACTTTGAGGTGCTCTGGAGAGCGTCTCGGCGCTGAGAGCGCCACAAAGTGCCCACACAACGGTGACTGCGGATGGATCATTCGTCGTCCTCGGCGTCTTCCTCGTCCTCGTCCGGCATCTCGGCGTAGTCCTCGAAGCCGGCGGCCTCGAAGGCGCGGCGGACCGGGTCGTAGTCGGAGTCCTCGGCGTCGACGAACTCGGAGTTCATGTACTTGTCGTTCTCCCCGGTGGAGACGATGGCCTCCAGCAGCACGTCCTGGTTGTCGATGAGCTGCTCCTCGAGGAAGTCGGCGCACTCCTGGCCGAGCCCCTCGCGGGCGACGAAGAGATCGTTGGGCAGGTCCGGGCCCTCCTCCAGGACCTCGACCTCGCCCTCGCCGGCGATCTCGTCGATGGTCTCCTGATCGTCGATTCCGGTGCCCAGGGCGTCGCCGTCGCCGGCTGCGAAAGCCTCGATGTGGGTGTCGGAGAGCGGGGTGATCTCCACGTCGCCGGCGTCGGGGTCCAGTCCGGCAGAGTCGAGCATCTCCAGCGGGCCGAGGTGGCCGGCGGTGGAGCCGACCTCCTCGGTGATCATCTGGCCGCTCTCGAGGTCCTCCACGGACTCGATGTCGGAGTCGGCGCGCACAAAGATGGCGGGCCGGTAGTTCTCGCGGGTCACGCCCACCAGGGAGACGGCATCGGCCTCGGCCTGCAGGACCACGTACTCGGCGGGGCCGGTGAGCAGGACGTCAAGGTCGTCGTATTCCAGCGCTGTGGCCGCAGCGGTGCGGGAGGACATGGGCTGGAACTCGATCTCCAGGCCGGTGGCCTCCTCCAGGGCGACGCGGAAGTCTTCGAACTCCAGCTGCAGGACCTCCAGGCCCTCCACGCCGGTGTCGGAGAAGCGCAGCTGGTCTGTTCCACAGACCTCCTGGCCCTCACCGTCGGCGGCGGTGGCGTCGGCGTCGTCGCCGCAGGCGGCCAGTGCGAGCAGTGAGACGGCGGCCATTCCGGCCATAGTCCTGCTGCGGGCTGCGTGGAAGCGCATAGGTCAGATTCCCCCTCAAGGAATGGTGATGTGAGTGACAGCTGTCCACTCTTCTCGTTCGACGTGACCATTCGGCTTCAGCAGGATGAACCGCAGCCGAACTCCCGGTGACCCCGCGTGAGCCCCAGGTCAGCCCGGCAGGAGTAGGGTGGTGCCCGCGGTCGCAGCGTCAGGGATGTGAGACGGGCCGGGTTCCACAGTTGTGAGGAGGCATTTCTATGGGGGCGGTGCTCTCCGGGTTCAGCGTCATCTGGATCATCATCGCGGTGGGCTACCTGCTGGGCCGCTTCCGGGTGTTGGGCACCGATGCGCGGATCGTGCTCAGCCGCGTGGTCTTCTTCGTGGCCTCCCCCTGCCTGCTGTTCGTGACGATCTCCGCGGCCGACGTGCGCGATGTGCTGGGGCCGGCGTTCCTGATCGCGGGGATCAGCGCGTTCACCATGCTCTTCCTCTATATGGTGCTGGCGCGGCTGCTGTTCCGGCGGCGCAGCTTCTCCGAGCTGATGGTGGGCGGGCAGGGCGCCTCGCAGGTGAATGCGGCCAATCTGGGCTTCCCCATCGCGGCGTATGTGTTGGGCGATGTGGCGCTGGCCGCCCCGGTGATGGTGTTCCAGCTGGCGATCTATCTGCCGGTGCTGGTGGCCACGCTGGATCAGTCCACCGTGAAGGAGCACGACGCCGACGCCGCACCTGGCGCGAAGACCTCTGCTCTGCGGCGGGTGGCGCAGACGGCGGGCAATCCGGTGATCATCGGGGCGCTGCTGGGCCTGCTGTTCTCCTGGCAGGAGTGGAGCTTCCCGGAGCCGATCCACAATTCGATCGAAATCCTCTCCGGGGCGGCGATCCCGCTGCTGCTGATCTCCTTCGGGCTGTCCCTGGTGGGGAACCGACCGCTGGATAAGTCCTCCGGCCAACGCAGGGATGTGCTGCTGGCGGTGATCGTGAAGCTGATCCTGCACCCGCTGCTGGCCTGGACGGTGGCGGCGTTCCTGTTCGGGCTGGACGGGCTGGCGCTGTATGCGGCGGTTGTGATGGCCTCGCTGCCCACGGCTCAGAACGTGCTGGTGACCGCGGTGCGGTATCAGACCGGTGAGCCGATGGTCCGCGATACCGTGCTGATCACCACGGTTCTCGCGATCCCCGCGATGATCGTTGTAGCGGTGCTGCTAGGAGTGTAGTGGTGGTGCGGGTGCGCGTGGGCGCGGCGGCGGGCGCGGTTGCGGGCGCGGCGGCCGGTTTGTCACCGGCTTATCGACATATCACCGGGTAATTTCACGGTGATGAGTCGATAGAGCGGTGACAGATGAGCTGACGACGCCGACGGCTCGGCTGGGACGTGGCACCGGTCAGTCCTGCACGCCCCGAAATCTAGTCAGCCGGACCCTCGTACAGGCCTTCTGACTCTTGGATGACCTCCTGGCTGACCGTGTCCAGGCAATGCTCCGTTATCGGGCTCTTCGCGTTTGAGGGTGTAGCAATTGCGGGGAAGTAGTGGCGTGGCGGTGTGCAGATAGACGTCGAGGCCTTCCGAAGATGGAAGTTCTCACACTGCCCATCTAGAAAGACCTCGACGTGGCCAAGCCTACTTTCACCACCCCTGACATCGATAGTTTCTGCCTGGTCGACCAGCTCGGACTCACCATCACCGGCCAACGCCTCGAAGAACACCGAGCCGTGTTGGAATGCCGCGTCCGCGAAGACGACCCATGGTGCCGGCACTGCGGCGCCGAGGGCGTCTCCATCGGCACCGTCGTGCGCCAGTTGGCGCACGTGCCCTTGGGCTGGCGTCCCACCACACTCGTGGTTCGAGTGCGCCGATACCGGTGCGCTGACTGCGCCCGAGTCTGGCGCCAAGACACCAGCTGCACCGCGGCACCACGAGCGAAACTCAGCCGCCACGCGCGGGTCTGCTGAAGGTTCGGTTGACCGTCGGGCTTATGCCGCCAGGGCGACGGCATCCTTGTGAACGGTCTCGTATTCGACCGGAGTCAGCTTACCCAGCCTCCGCTGTCGGCGGCGGCGATGATAGGTCGCTTCGATCCAGTGAATGATCCGGGCTCGCAACTGATCCCTGGTGGCCCAGGACTGCCTGTTGAGCACGTTCTTCTGCAACGTCGAGAAGAAGCTCTCCATCGCCGCGTTATCCCCAGCAGCCCCGACCCGTCCCATGGACCCAGCCAGCTTGTATCCCTTCAGCGCCCGCTGGAATTTCCGTGAACGAAATTGCGACCCTCTATCCGAATGGACAATGCATCCGGCCACCTGGGAGAGGCCTCCGCGGCGGGAAACCGCATCATGCAGGGCGGCCACAGCCAGCCGTGATTTCATCCTGGAATCGATCGCATAGCCTACGATCCGGTTGCTGAAGACATCCTTGATCGCACATAAGTAGAGCTTGCCCTCACCGGTACGGTGCTCGGTGATGTCCACCAGCCATTTCTGATTCGACCTGGTGGCGGTGAAATCCCGGGCCAGCAGGTCATCACAGACTGGCGGGCCTGGCTTCTTGTGATTCTTCCTGCCCTTGCGCTGAGTGGCGGAGAAGATCTGCTGCTGTGAGCACAGCCGCCACACCCGCCGCTCAGAGGCCCGGTACCCGGCGGCGGCGAGCTCATCAGCGATGAACCGGTGCCCGAACTCCGGGTCATCAGCATGAACATCGATTGCGGCGTTGAGCAGGTGGGCCTCCTCCCAATCCCGCTGAGAAATCGGGGCTGCTGCCCATTTGTAGAACGCTTGCTTGGTGAAACCCAGAACCCGGCAGGTCACCGCCACCGGCACCCCGGCGGCGGCAAGGTCACGGACCAGCGGGAACATCATTTTGGGGAGGCCCCACCCAGCTTCAAATTCGCCTGGGAGAGATACGCCGCAGCTTCGCGCAGGACCTTGTTCTCCTGCTCCAGCTCACGGATCCGGCGCAGCATCTTCGCCTGTTCCCGAGGCTCCTCAGCATCCTTAGCCGGCTCGATCCCGTGCTCTTCGAGCTTCGCGGCCCGGACCCAGGACTGCAGCGCAGATTTCGAGCAGCCCATATCCGCGCAGACCTGCTTCTGGCTCATCCCGCCAGCAACCAGCTCCACGGCGGTCCGGCGAAACTCCTCGGTGTAGACGACTTTCGGCATGACTTCCATCCTTCCTGCTTTCTAAGCAGTCTTGAAGTCAACCGAACCTTCAGCAGACCCTCGTGGCCGCTTACCGCAACCCTTCGAAGAGCGAGGGCAAGAAACAGCTCGAGGCTGTCATCGCTTCACTGCGCCGGGCGGTGCCCCGCCGATTGCAGGAGTTGATCAGCCTGGGGAGGACCTTCAATCGCCGGGCTGCGGACATCCTGGCTTACTTCGAGAGGCCTGGCACTTCTAACGGGCCTACAGAAGCGATCAACGGCAGGCTCGAGCACCTGCGCGGCACTGCACTGGGGTTCAGAAATCTCGCCCACTACATCGCGAGATCGCTGCTAGACACTGGAGGCTTCAGACCGTTGCTACACCCTCATCTGCGATGAGCCCTCAATCATCTCCTGGTCGACTTCCTCCATGCACTGAACCGTGTTCCGACGGTCCACGTACGTTCCCTGCTCCTCCAGAGCATCATCGATTCGGAGCGTCCGCTCGTACGCTTCGTTCGGAGGCGTTGTCGCTACATCCAGAATCACTGGAACTCCGGAGCCGTCCTCTCCTTCGCCCCAGTCAGGGAGGTCCTCCACGAGCTGGTCCACATCGACGCTGTCTCGCTCAACGGTCGCGCGAGCCTCTTCAACAAAGCAGTACAGAGAACGGTGCGAGCTCCGATCGTATGAGCCTTCGATCTTGTCGAAGTCGCACCAACCATCATCACAGTAGAGCTCCTCGGCGGACGGCGTCTCCTCCGCCGCACCGCAGCCGACGAGGAACACCAGCCCCGCGGCAGCCACCCCACTCATACCCTTGGACTTCAGTGACATCACTGCGCCGCCCGCTCTCGCCGTCGTTCTTCCCTCGCCTCTTCCCTGAACTCCTCGATGGCTTCGTGGTTCGACGCATGCTCCGTGCAGCGAGTCTTACAGATGATCTGCACGTTCTCTTCTTCAGAAGGGGCCTCGCCTACGACGAACACCCGGCCGTCCTCAGCGCGTGCCGCCTACATGATGCCCTGGGCGCTGTCCTCGCTCTGCCGGTTCACTTCCCCGTTCGGCGCGAAGCCAAGTTCATCCCCAATGCGCTCGGCCACAGAATAGGCTTCCCCGACGTCGATCTCCGGGTGAGTGAAGAAGACTTCGTTTCGGCATTCGTCCTCACCAGAACAGTCGGCAGTGGGCCCGCGGTATTCCACGTAATACTCAGGACTCCACTCATCGGCGGATTCCGCCCGCAGAACCATTCCGTCTCCGATATGGTCCTCCAAGAGCCCGACGACGACGCCGATCTCCTCGATCTGCTCCTCCCGGCTTTCGCCGGGCCCCAGATCGACATTCCCATCAGGCGCTCCAGGCTCCTGGTCGGCGCACGCTAACAACCGCGACGCCAGTCTCACTCGAACGTGCGGGATCCTTAGGAACCCTCACGCTCCCTCCGGCGCTCCTCACGCGCCTGTTCACGGAACTTTTCCATCGCCTCATCATGAGACTCATGGGTGGAACAACGAGTGTTGTAAACAACTTCGATCAAGCCAGAATCGCCGCTCTTCTCGCGCACAACCAAACTCCGACCCCCTTCGCCGCGTGCTCCGAAAATCATTCGCGACCCAGCGGAACCATCGTCATTGAGGTCGTCGTTTGCTGTAAAGCCAATCTCCCCTGAAATACGCTCCGCTGCCGCGTAGGCCTCCTGAGAATCTAGGCCCGGGTAGTCGAAAATAACACGATTTCGATAGGAATTATCGTCTGAACAGTCTGCTGTCGGACGCCGGTTCTCCTCGTGATACTCGGGAGTCCATTCGTTCGCACTATCATCGCGAAGCACAGGATCTTCACCCATATGCTGCCCCAAGAGGCCGACAATTACTTCAATTTCGCTGATCTGTTCCTGCCGGGATTCCCCGGCCCCCAAATCGACGCTCACGTCATCACCCTCTTGCACTGATCCAGTATCGGCACATGCACCCAACATGAGCGCACCCACCATTATGACGACTACGCCAAGGCTTGACCTCGTAGCCATTGCCCCACCATCCATTTACTATTGGGGAACGCTTTCAAACTCAACGGAATCCCACTCACCGTCCAAGATGAGGCGGATTGTTTCGAAGGCTAGAGTATCCTCCTCCAAGTATCCCATGTCTTCGCCATCCCCATAGTAACGGCTGTGGCCAGTAACTGATTCGTACTCAGGCGGGTCCTGAAGGAACCCTCCGAATAGTTGATCCGGAACATCAGCCGTGAACACATAGCCACCGAAGCTGTCATCCGTCGGATCGATGCGGGGGGTGTTAAGCAAATTGTCTAGCGGAATCCCGAACGGCTGCCCCTGCCCCAGGTGCGCCCATTCATCATCTGCCGCTTCAGCAACAAACAGCGCAGGCTCACCTTGACCAGTCATCGCGATGTTGAGTTCATCGGCAGAAGAAGCCACATCCTCTGGAATGCCTGATGACCCCATGAAAACAACAGAATCCACATCATGATCGGTTCTCGTCAAGGCATGAGCTGTCATATTTGTGCCATACGAGTGGGCAACGATGTTGACGTCGATTTCGCTTTCTACATTTGTGTCCATGTGTTCAGCACGCGCCTCCTTTGAGTCGATACGACTGTCAATCGCGTAGGCGAATCGATAGCCGCCTTCATCGGCGCGTACATCATTCATGACCGAACCATCCTGACTCATCAATCCATCATGAGCATCCTCAAGATGTTCTTGAAGGTTCTGAATGTCCTCCCAGGTAATATTCTCCCAATCAACATTTCCTTCGCTGTCCATGAAGTCTTCCTGGACGCTTTCAGGGATAGTCTCATCGGTAGTGGGAGGCTCATAGCCCATCCAAGCAACGACTGCCTGATTTGAAGTATTGTCATACATTCTCTGGGCGTTATCAGTCTCAGTATCCATATTATGGGTCCCGCTATTCATACCCGGAGTACTGTAGGTGACCTCCGTATGTACGTCCGGGTTACCGATGGATATCTCGGCAAGGGGCTGCCTACTCTCATGCGGTGTTCCAACGTCCAGAGAGAGAAGGAAACGCTCTCCTTGGCCTTCCTGCTCCAAGGCCGCGTCTTCAATAGACTCCAGATTTTCGGCATACTCATCGTGCACGCCTGACTCTCTAATTTTATCCAGAGCATTCAAGTTCGCTTCATTACGTTTCCGACTCGGGACACCTTGAACATTCCCAGTAATGAGCGGAAGACTTGCGATAAGAGCGGCCTGTTGCGCTTCGCTCATGCCATCCCACCAGGCAACGCCATAGGCGCCATCAGGCCACTCCTGAAGATCTGCTTCTGAGGACGGCGCAGGCAGATTGTGAAGATTGGCGTCTTCATTTCGCTCAGCGAACTCCTCAATTTCCTCAGCGCTCATGTCGGCAATCTGATCGAGGAACTGCTGTTGATCTTCTCCTGTGGCGCCCTCAGCCATTGCGTCCCCATAGAGCTCTTCAGCTTCTTCCACTGCCTCGCTTGGGGAATCGCCTGCAGCAAGAGCGATCTGCCCCAAGTCGAACGAGTCTGCGAACCCACCACCTGGTGCTCCAGGCCGTGCGGACCCGTCCGCATAGACCCTCGGGATCTCCCAATCTCTTCCAGATGCGCCGTGCAGCGCCACGAGACGTCCGGAGATTCGGTTCTCAAGCGATCGCCAGTCCGAGTTGAAGTTCAACACGTCCTGGTTGTGCTGGTTGATGTCTTGCCTGAGCTGGGAGTCCTCGTCAGTCTCATCGTCGCTGATAAGGCCGAAGATATCGATCCTTGAGATTGCCAGGCGTGCTTCCAGGAGCCAAGCTTGAGTACGCAGGGATTCCGCTGTCTCTTGAAGCGGACGCCCTTCGGTGACGAAGTCCTGAATAATGTTGCCAGCCGAGTCCATCGTGTCGGCCCAGTCCTGGACCACACCGGGCACTTCGTCCATTGCCGACCATACAGTCTCCTGGGATGCGGGTTGCTTATAAGCAGCCTGCAAGCCTCCCCAGGAGGTCCCGACGTCAGACATCGAAGCCTCCACATCGGAAGAGTTGGTCTTCAACCCAGAAGCTGAGGAATCCAACTCATCCCACGGCACATCGACTTCGATCGGCGTGAGAATCGAAAGGGTGGGAGCTCCTGCATCATGCATCAGACATGCACCTTCAGCGGCTGTTGGACCGGATCAACCGACGAAAGTGCCATACCCGCGTTATCGTCCATCAGATCGTCCTGATCAGAAATTGCAGCAGAGGCCATCCCCACCGCATCAGCGCACGCCTGGGCGTAATCGGCCGCCCTGGTCCCCACCTCAGACCGCGACGACCACAGGGCCGAGAATGCTGCCGCCACATCAGCAGCAGTCCCGCACTGACCCTCAATGGCATTACCGTTCGTCGTGGCCTGACTGCCCTTCTCAGACATCGTGTCTGCCTCAGGCCAGACCTTCTCCAAGACTTCAAGAACGCCGTCGACGTCCAGATCAAAGCTGGTCATACCGTTCCGTCTGTTTCCTCTGTCCTTCGAAGAGATTGCAGGGGCGCGCCCTCACCTACAGCGCGGACGCGCCCCTGCCGATGCTGCCTCTGCCTCTGCCTCTGCTCAGCGGATCCCCGAGACCGCGTTCAGCGCCTGCGACCGAGCAGTCTCAGCACTGGTGTCATTCTTCTCCAACGTGTCCTTCACCAACCGGATGATGGCCTCAACCTCATCCGCAGCCTGATTCCACGAAGTCTCAATCGTGCGGTACTCCTCGTCCACCCCGTCTGCCTGGAAATCACTCATCGCCTGCTCGACCTGAGTGCGGCGAGCACCGATCTGGGCCTGCAGCTGACCAGCGATCTTGTTGATGTTGCCCTCAACGTCAGCAGAGACGTTGGTGTCATAGGAAATACGGTTCACATTAGGCATCTCTCAATCCTTCCCAGCGGCGCTCAGCCGACTGCCTTACCGAAGTTGGCTGCACCGAACTGCGCCATCGACTGTGCACCCGAGGAGTTATCAGCCAGCTCCTGATCCCCAGTCTGAAACGCCAGGTCCATACCGCCCTGACCCTCCACAATCTGACCCAGCCCACGATTGAGCTCATTGGCGACCTCATCAGCCCGCAGCTTGAACTCATCGAACTTCGCCCGACCAGAACCCTGGAAGACACCCTCCAGCGGCTCGACCGCAGACACGAACTCCCGGACCAGCTGACCCAGATCCTGCTGCTCATGCGAGGTCTGCTTGGTCAGACTTGAGAGGGTCTCAGCCCCCATATCAAACACTCCGCCCATAGCGGCACGCTCCCTTCGGATATCGACTGCTCGCCTCCTGGCAACACCCATCAGGTCGACTCAGAGACAGACACCTGACCAGCATCGCGTGCACCACCCTCCCAGACTTTGCAGCAGTCAAGTCAAGCCGAGAACAGCATCCTGAGCGAATTCCCACTTCAATGCCAGCTAGCGTTCAGCTTCATGGGGTGCCTGCAACGCGACATTCATCTCGGCAACACAATAAGTTCATCCGGCCTCCCTCAGTTCGCACCCATGCTGTCCTTATGGCTACCCTGATCCGGCGAACGGCTTTACTGAGCATGCCATGCAGGGAACAGCAACGGATGACGTCTGAACACTCACAGCGTCGCCGGCGTCGCGACGCTTCTGCCAGCTTCAACGACGCGGTGATCCGCCCCCAGGAGACCTCCTCCACCTCCCCTGCCCAGATCCCGCCGGAGCAGACGCCAGCACCACAGCAGCAGGAGCCTCAGCAGGCCCGGCAGCCCGACGCCGACGCCGACCTCTCCCCCGAGCATCAGCAGCGCCGCCGCGCACGTCGCGCCGAGTCCACGCCGCTGACCGCTCAGCCCGCCCACAAATCACCCCGGCAGCAGCCGGGCCAGCCGGCTCCACAGGCTCAGCCGCCCCACCAGGGGCAGCCCTACCCGCCGCAGGCCCAGCCTGCCCCTCATCAGCCGCAGCCGGGCCCGCACCAGCCCCAGCAGGCGCCTCACCAGCCTCCATACCAGCAGCCCGGACCGCCGCGCGACCATGCGGCACCCTCCCTGGCTGACACTGCGGTGCGCGGCCGACGTCGTTCCTCCCGCGCGGAGCGCTCCACCCGGCGCCGGAAGTTCCCTGTGGCCGGAGCCGTGGCCGCCGGAACGGTGCTGGCCATCGCGCTGGGCGCCGGGCTGTGGGCCTGGCCCTTCGGCGGGGATGAGGCCAGCGAGCCTGCCTCCGAGCAGGAGAACTGGATCGCCTCGGCCCCAGCGCTGAACCCCGCTGAGACCTCTCTGACCGATGCTCATACTGAGGAGCTGTGGACCCACAGCCTCAGCACCGAAGACCCTGCCTACTGGTTCGCGGCCGGCGCCGTCGTCATCGACGGTGAGGAGGGCGAGGTCGTCCTGCTGGACACCGAGATCGGGGACGAGATCGCCCGCATCCCGGTGGAGGGCGAGGTCCAGCACGTGGTGGAGTTCCTCCACGAGGACACCCCCGCAGCGGGGGTCTTCACCCAGGACCAGTTCGTGGCCGTCACCGCCGAGGGTGATGACCAGAGCTGGGATCTGGAGGAGGGCGAAGTGGTCCGCGCGCCGGGCACCACCCCCATGCTCACCACCGAGGACGGTGACACCTCCGCCCTGATCATCGGGGAGGAGGACCCCGTGGAGACCGAGGGCAACCCCTCCTATATCTCCGGGGCCATCGACGACAGCCTCATCCAGGTCATCCCGGGCGAACCCCGGGTGGCCCTGCTGCCGGTGACCGCCGATGAGGACTCCCCGCCGGCCTCCGAGGAGCTGCTGCAGGCACCCACCGACGGCGCCTCCTTCCTGCGCCACCTCAGCGTGGGCACCGGCCATTCGCTCAGCCTCTGGGAGGTGGACGACGAGGAGTACCTGGTGGTCCACAGCCTGGAGGAGGAGCCGGGCACGGTGACCTCCGCTGTGGCCGCCCCGGATGAGCCTGAGGCCTGGCAGGTGGGCCGCGGCATGCAGCTGGCCGTGACCGGCCCCTACGCCTTCAGCCTGGAGACCGGCGAGCTGACCGCCCGGCACCCGGACGCCACCTTCACCGGTGCGCTGGGCCCTGCCGCTCTGGCCGAGTCCGAGGGCAGCCGCAGCTTTGTCCTGGACGGCACGCAGCACTACGAGTCGGACCGGGTCACCGGCTACTCGGAGGACGGGATCGCCCTGATCCGCCGTCCCGATGGGACCTTGGCAGCGCTGAGCGGCGACTGAGCCGCAGCAGCTGCCCAGCACACAACAGACAACCGTACAG
Organism: Nesterenkonia lacusekhoensis; assembly: GCF_017876395.1. Lineage (NCBI taxonomy): Bacteria > Bacillati > Actinomycetota > Actinomycetes > Micrococcales > Micrococcaceae > Nesterenkonia > Nesterenkonia lacusekhoensis. The sequence goes on from NZ_JAGINX010000001.1 coordinate 2,155,220, forward strand.
ACCACATCCGTACCCACGACCACGAAGGAACAGACCAGGATGAATGAGACTCATCGCCGCCGCGCTCTTGCCGCAGCCGTAGTCGCAGGGATGACCTTCCCGCTGTCGATGTCCGCAGCCGTGGGCAATCCCGAAGAGGCCGAGGAGATCGAGCAGGCCGAGATCGAGCCCCGCGACGAGGAGCAGTCCGCCCAGTCCGATGACGACCAGGCCGACGACGCCGAGCAGGACGAGTCCGCAGACGAGGCACCTGAGGAGGGCACATCGGAAGAGGGCACCCCAAAGGATGAGGCCCCCGAGGACTCCGAGGGCGAAGAGGCCGCAGAGGAGGGTGCCCAGGACGAGGACGCTGAGGAAGCTCCGGAGGAAGAGCAGCAACCCGAGGAGGAGGCGCCGGAAGACGGTGCTCCCGAGGACGAAACCCCTGAGGACGACGCTCCCGAGGACGAGGCTCCTGAGCAGGATGAGGAGGAGCGTCCCGAGGAGGACGAGGAAGAGGACTCTGATGATGAGTCTGAGGATGAGGACTCCGACGACGAGGAGAGCCTCTGGAGCGAGCTGCCGGAGTCCTTCGACTACTTCGACGATGAGGACTGGGCGTTCTTCTACAGCAATATGGGCGACCTCTTCGCTGAGGACCGCGAGAACTGGGCCGACCTGGGCACCGGTTCCGGCCAGGTCGACTTCACCGAGGACCACACCGGCTTCTCCGTGGATGAGGCGGAGGACGGCACACCGTACAGTGTGAGCATCATCGGTCCCGACGGCACGCCTTACGGCGACACCTTCTTCGTCGAGAACGGCGAGCTCTCCGTGGACTTCGTCGAGCACTTCGGCCTGGAGCCCGGCGACTACAGCGTGGCCGTGACGAGCTCCTCGATGCCGTTCGACTACGGTGACTTCACCGTCCCGGAGCCTGAGGACGAGGACGAGAGTGACGACGAGGGCTCGGAGGACGAGGGCCCCGGCCAGGGTGAGCCCCCGCATGAGGACGGCGAGCACCCGGACCAGGGCGACCATGATGAGCACCCGGGCCAGGGCGGCCAGGAGGACGAGCACCCTGAGGACGACGGTCAGGACGACCAGGACCCGGGTGACCAGGAAGGCGGCTACCCCGGCGATGATGACCAGGAGCTGCCTGACGAGGAGTACCCCGGCCAGCAGCCGGGCGAGCAGGATCCGGGTCAGGAGACCCCCGGCCAGGAGCATCCTGAGCAGGAGGCTCCCGGCCAGGAGGAGACCCCGTCCGTGCCCGAGGAGGATGACGAGGACGAGGAGGATGCTGCCCAGGACACCCCTGAGCAGGAGGACTCCGTTCCCACTGAGCCCGGCGAGGCACCCTCTGACCTGGATGCCTCCGAGGACCCCGAGGCGCTCGAGCCCGGCCAGGACCCGGACGCTGAGGATGCAGCCACCCAGGACCCGGCCACAGGTGAGGACCCCGCCGCAGGTGAGGGCCTCGAGGACGAGCGTCCCGGACAGGGCGGCCTGGAGGGCGATGCCCCGGCGGAGGCCCTGGAGCCCGGTGAGGATGAGCTCGGCGACGACGCCCTGGCCTCCGGCCAGGACGGCATGACCGATATGGGTCTGGAGCCCAACGATCCCCTCGAGGGCGGCCAGCAGGACGCCGCTCAGCAGGAAGAGGATGACGAGGACCAGAACGAGTCCCCGGCGAACGAGCCGCTGGAGGATGACGAGGCCGAGAACTCCGCTCCCGCCGAGCGCGATGAGCAGTCCGAGCTGGCCGAGGAGGACGCCGAGGCCATGTCCGGCTGGGAGCGTACCTCCAGCAATGTCGGTCTGACCGTGGCCATCGCTGCAGGAGCCACGCTGGTCGGCGGGTTCCTGATCTGGTACTTCGGCCGCATGGCAGGCCGCGCTGGGAGCTGAACCGCGCTGACTCCCGCAGGCCGCTTTCGGTCTTGTGGTGCCTGGGCATAATGGTGGCCGGGAATTTTCTGGAGAACGGGTGGGCCCAGACACTCTCTGGGCCCTGAGAGGATCGTGTTTGTGAGCGTCGCCGAACGGACTGTCAGGTTCACCGCAGATGGGGTGCTGACCCTCGACGGCCAGACTGTCCAGATGCCTGAGGGCGTCACGGACCCCTATGAATACTGCCTGAACATCCTGATCCATCAGGCCCATGGCAGCGGGACGCCTGTATCGGTCCAGGCCATCGACGACCCCAGCGGCGAGTCCACGTTCTTCACGGTGATGCCCAACGGCGAGGTGCGCACCCACCAGCAGCCTGCCCACAATCAGCAGGCCCAGCAGCAGAGTCAGCACCAGCAGACGCAGCGGCCCGCGCAGCACAGCACGGCGCCGCAGCCGTCTGCCCAGCAGCCGTCATCTGCCCGGGCACCACAGGAACCAGCCCACGACGCCGACCGGCAGCCTTCCGCTCCGCCGGCACCTCCGCCGTTCGAGCCTGCCCAGCCTGAGGCAGACCAGCGCTCTGCTGATCAGCACCCGGCTGAACAGGACGGCGCTGAGCAGCATGCGGCTGAACAGGACGAGCCGCAAGTCGTGGAACATGCCTCGGCCGCGGCCGATTCGGAGGAGCAGTTCTCCGCCGAGGCCGCCCTCCCCACCAGCTCCGACCAGCCCGCCGAGGCTGAGGACGCTGCGGAACCCGAAGCAACTGAGGCCGCGCAGAGCGCTGACCAGGTCTCTTCGGAGACCCCTGCACAGCAGCCTGCTGAGCAGGAGGCTTCCGCTCCGTCACCGTCGCCTGCCCGGGCAGCTGACACTGAGCAGACATTCGCAGCAGGACACACTCCGGAGGCTGATCAGAGCTCTGCCTCCGAACAGACCTCTGCCGCAGAGCAGTCGCGGGCTGAGCACCAGGACAGCCCTGCAGACCCGGCCCCCGCTGAGGCCGCTGGGCCGACGGCCTCTGCAGAGACTCCGCTTCCCGAAGACCTGCAGCACACCCAGCCGCAGGAGGATCGCGGCGAGCAGGCACCTGCCGCTCCCTCCCCTGCCGAGCCGGCTGCCGCTGCGGAGCAGGACCCCACCACGCAGTTCACCGACCAGGTCACCCAGCAGACAGGGCAGACCGCGCCGGCCCCTGCCGCACCGCAGGGCGAGGACCTCCCCGAACCGCAGACTCAGCAGGAACCGTTCTCCTCAGAACCTCACGCCCAGCAGGACCCGCACCGCGCTGCAGAACCGCAGCCTGCGGCGTCGGGCCCTGATCTGGAGACCTCACCCACCCCCGGGGCCCCGGCCCCCGCTCAAGAACAGCACACCCCGGAACTCCACAACCCGGCCCGCGAATCCACCTATCCCACCCCTGCCCAGAACCTCCCACCGGCCGACTTCACCTTCCCGACCGCCGAGGAGCCCCTGCCCGTCCAGCCGATGGCCGGTCCCCCGCTGGACGCCTACGGCCAGGAGCCGGAGCTGGACATGGAGCCCAGCCGCCGCGAGCGCCGGCTGCGCGCCGAGCAGGAGAACTTCCTGGAGCAGGAGCGCGAACCCAGCCCGGGGACCTGGGCCAAGACCGTCGAGGTGCTCACCCTCGGGCTCAACAAGGCCGGCCCCTCCGCCGAGGAGCGCGAGCAGCAGGCCCGCGCCCAGCGCATCCGCCACCGCCTGACAGGCAGCCACAACACCGCCGTCCTGTCCCTGAAGGGCGGAATCGGGAAGACCTCCACCACAGTGGGCGTGGGCCACGCGCTGGCCGAGCACCGCGGTGACATGGTCTGCGCCGTGGACGCCAACCCGGACAGCGGCGACCTCGTGGAGCGCGCCCTGGGTGAGGCCGAGCTGCACAACCGCACCGGGCTGACCATCTCCGACGTGGTCAATGACGCAGACCAGATCAACAGCCTCACCGGGCTGCAGAACTACCTGGAGATCTCCGACCGGCTCTACGTCCTGGCCGGTGAGCAGGACCCCGAGCTCTCCGACTCGCTCACCGCTCAGGAGTACCGCCGGGTCCAGGACCTGCTCAGCCAGTACTTCGCGGTCACCCTAACAGACTGCGGCACCGGCGTCTCTCACCCGGCCATGGAGGCGGTGCTGGAGCGCGCCGACAACATCGTCATCGCCGCCGGCTACGCCATCTCCGGAGCCGAGCGCGCCCGCCGCGTGCTCACCTGGCTGGACGACCAGGGCTACAGCCACCTGGCCGATGAGGCGATCATCGTGATCACCGATAAGGACACTGTCTCCGACCGGGTCATCCCGGAGAAGATCAACGAGATCCTCGCCGGCCTCTGCCGCGGGCTCTACGTGGTCCCGCATGACCCGGCCGTGGCGGACGGCGACAGCGTCCGGGTCGACCAGCTGAAGCCGGCCACGCTGAAGGCCTACCGCGAGATCGCCGCGGCCATCGTGGACGGCTACCCCAGCCGGGACGGTGAACGGCATGGAGCTTGAACATGATGTACGGCTCCTGGAGTCGGAGAAGGTCCGCCGGCAGCGCCTGACCGATGCTTTCGTCTACGGGACCAACCCGCATGAGCAGATGCACCGGACCAATACGGTCCGGCTCATGTTCAGCATCCTGATCGCGGCGCTGATCGCCGCCGGCTGCGTGGGAGCCTCCTTCATCATGAACATGCTCGAACAGCGCCAGCAGGAGCGCGAGCAGCGGGAGAACCCTGCCGCCGTCGTCGTGGTGGACGACGACGCCGGCGCCGCAGCTGCGCTCCCCGCGCCCCACTCCCCCGCACGCCTGACCACTGCACCCGCTGCGGAAGGAGGCCTTCGGTGAGCGAGATCCATGTCTCCATGTCCCATATCCGTGTGGTCGCCGAGGACCGCCGGGCCGATCTGCGCGTCCCCACCGCCGCTCCCCTGGTGGACGTCTTCCCCACTGTGCTGGAGCTGCTGGAGATCCCCGCTGAGAGCCAGCGCCGCTTCACCCTGGTCACCGAGTCCAGCGAAGAGCTGGACATGGACGCCTCGCCCCACCAGGCCAAGCTGCGCGACGGCTCCGTGCTCTACCTTCAGGAGACCGAGGCCGTCTCCCCTCCCCCAGAGGTCTACGACGTCACCACGGTGGTGGCCTCGGACCGCGACTCCCACCCGTTGGCCTGGGAGCGCCACCGCGGTTGGGTGTCCGCCCTCTGCGCCGCCGTGCTGCTGACCGTGGGCGGGCTGATGAGCATCCACCACTCAGAGACCCGCAACGAGACCATCGGCGTGGGTGTGGCCGCCGCACTGCTGGCCGCCGGCGGCATCATGCTGGGCCGGGCCTTCCCCACCATCTCCCTGTACCTGCTGGGCAGCGCAGTCATCATCGGCGGCGCCCTGAGCTTCGACACCCTTGGAGCCTGGGAGGGCTCGCTGATCGCCGGCGTCGTACTGGCCGCCGCCTTCCTCGGCGCGGCGGTGGCCGGGCACCTGGCCCGCCCGAACATCGTCACCGGATCGCTGCTGCTGGCCCTGCTGGGCTCGATCCATCTGCTGCACACCTCCGGAGTCTCCACCATGCTCTCGGCGGGGATCATCGGAGTGGTGGCCCTCTACCTGATGGGTTCGGCGCCCCGGATGGCCGTGGGGCTCTCCGGGATCGACTCGCTGGACACCTCCAAGCGCAGCGGCGAGCGCATCTCCATGGCCGAGGCCGGCCAGGCCCTGCTGCGCGCCCACGGCAGCGTGGCCGGAATCTACCTGGTCATGGCCCCGGCCATCGGCGTCAGTGCGGCGGTGCTCGCCCATGACACCGAGCAGCGCATCTGGACCTTCCCGCTGTGCCTGGTGCTGACCGTGGCCCTGGCCCTGCGCGCCCAGAGCGTGCCGATGCTGCCCGAACGCCTGGCGATCAGCTTCGCCGCAGTGGGTGCAGTGCTGGGCATCACTTCCGCCGAGCTGAGCGGGGACCACCATCACTGGGCCCTGGCAGCGTTGGTCGGACTGGCCGGCGTCGTGCTGCTGCTGACCTCTGTGAGCTGGAAGGCCACCCAGGGTGCGCAGTTCCGCATCTGGGTGCGCCGCGTGGAGCTGCTCTGCGCGCTGGCCAGCGTGCCCCTGGCCCTGGGCATGACCGGACTCTACGGCGACCTCTTGGACACCTTCTGATGACTGACCAGCACAGGCCACCCTCCTCCGGCTCCGCCCGCGCACTGATGGGCTTCGGCAGCGCCACAGACACAGCGCCCGACGCCGACCCCTCACCTGCCCAGCCCCCGGAGCCCGCCCCGACACCGGCGGCGGCACCGGTGCACCGCACGCTGTCTCCTCAGCGGCTGACCCATGAGATCTACGAGTTCCTCAGCGGATCCAAGCTCTCCCGGGAGCTGCAGACCCACTGGGAGACCATCCGGAAACCCGCCGTGAGCGGACGCCGGGTGGGGCTGCACGGGCTCCACGGCGGCGTCGGGACCACCACGGCCGCCACGTTGCTGGCCCAGGCGCTCTCCTCAGTGCGCGCCGAGCCGGTGCTGATCCTGGACCTGGCAGCCCATCGCTCCACCGCCGCCCAACGTCTGGGCGCTGAGGACCGCTCCCTGGGCAAGGTGCTCACCCAGCTGCTGAAGCTGCCGCCCAACAGCAACCCCGAGCGCGCCCGGGAGATCCTGGGCCTGGACCAGGGCGGCGTCAGCTGCCTGAGCCTGGGTCCTGACCAGCGGTTGAAGGAGGATCACTGGCGCCGACTGATGGGGACGCTGTCGCGTTCGGTGCCCTTCACCGTGATCGATCTGGGCAGCGGATATATGACCCCGAACGCAGCCAAGGCCGCCGGGCACTGCCACACCGTCATCTCAGTCTCCGCACCGGGACGTCAGGAGCCCCAGGAGGAGCCGGATGCACATCTGGCCGATCATCTGCAGCCACGCACCCCGGTGCTGAAGCTGCTGTCGAAGAACTCCACCCGGCGGCGTCAGCTCGGCGGTCATACCGTGACCATGCCCTGGGATCCGCGGGCCGCCCTGGACGGTGAGTGCCGGGCCGAGAAGCTGCGACGCCGCAGCCGCACCGCCCTGCTCAGGCTGACCGGCCGTGCCGCGGAGGCGGTGCTGTGACCAGACAGGTCATCCACCGCCCGGCCCGCAGCACCACCCCGCCGAATATGCCTCCGGGACATACGGTGGCCGAGCCGCCCGCCCTCTCCGGGAACACCGGCATGAACGTGATCATGCTGATCCCCATGCTGGGCGCGGCCGCCTCGGTCACGGTGATGACCATGTTCCGCGGCTCCTCCATGGCCGGCATCGGGGCGATCATGATGGTCACCACGGTGATCGCCGGCATCGCGATGATGGTCTCCCAGCGCGGCAAGTCCGCGCGGAACCGGCAGAACCAGCGCAAGCAGTACATGGACTACCTCAAGCGGCAACGGACCTCCATGGAGGCCGATGAGGAGCGGCTGCGCGCCGAGCACCACCACGCCTATCCCGACGCCCAGCAGCTGCACCGGATCATCATGGACCCGCTGCGGCTCTGGGAACGCCGGCGCGCGTCCCAGGACGCCTACGCCCCGCGGGTGGGCACCGCCCCGCTGCCGATCAGCGACTTCCGGATCCAGGGCGACGCCGACCAGGTGGAGGCCCCAGACGCCTTCATGCTCAATGAGGCGCATCTGCTCAAGGAGCGCTTCGGCTCCATCCCGAACATGCCCTTCCTGCTGCCGCTGCGGAACGCCGGAGTGATCAGCTGCCTGGGTGACCGCGAGTCCCAGCTGCTGACCGTGCGGAACATGTTGCTGCAGCTGTGCACCACCCACTCCCCCGAGGACCTGATGGTGGTGGTCCTGACCGATCGGGCCCACCAGCAGGACTGGGACTGGGTGAAGTGGCTGCCCCACGCCCAGGGCAAGGACGCGCCGCTGACCTTCACCACCTACTCCTCCCTGGTCCAGACCCTGGCCCCGGAGCGGGAGCGGCGGATGCAGACCGTCATCGAATCCCAACAGTCCTATACCAAGATCCCCGCCGACGCCCACTCCCGGCTGCTGATCATCAGCGACCAGCCCAGCCGCGAGGCGCACTCGGTGTGGGAGGATGCCCCGGCGGATCTGGGCGGCCTGCACACCACCCATATGCACCTGCTGGCCTCCCAGGAGCTGGAGCCCGAGCGGGTGGACATGCGGGTCCGGGCCGAGGACGGGTCCATCCGCGCCTGGTACCAGGGCGCACTCCGCGAGGGCGTGTTGGATACGGTCAGCACCGACTACGCCGAGTCCATCGCCCGGCAGCTGGCCCCGCTGCGGCTCTCCGCCGACAGCCACGAGCACTCGGAGCATAAGCGTATCCAGAGCCTCTCCTCGTCCTGGGGCGTCCCCGGCTTCACCCAGAAGGAGCTGACCTCGGTGTGGGGCAAGCGCGGCACCGCCGACTTCCTGCGGGTCCCGCTGGGCGTGGACGACGATCAGGCCCCGGTCCACCTGGACCTGAAGGAGTCCGCCCAGGGCGGTATGGGACCCCACGGGCTCTGCGTGGGTGCGACCGGCTCCGGAAAGTCCGAGCTGCTGCGCACCCTGGTGCTCGCACTGATGGCCACGCACGGCCCCGAGGACCTGACCTGCATCCTGGTGGACTTCAAGGGCGGCGCCACCTTCGCGCCCTTCAAAGACGCCCCGCAGACCTCCGGTGTGATCACCAACCTGGCCGATGACACCGCCATGGTGGCCCGTATGCACGACAGCCTCCAGGGTGAGCTGATGCGGCGCCAGGAGCGGCTGAAGGAGGCCGGGAACCTGGCCAATATCACCGAGTACCGCAGGCTGCACAAGGCAGGGCAGATCGAGGGCGAACCCATGCCGCATCTGTTCGTGTGCATCGACGAGTTCGGTGAGCTCATGGCCGCCTATAACGACTTCAACGATCTGTTCCAGCAGATCGGTCGCACCGGACGCTCCCTGGGCGTGCACCTGCTGCTCTCCTCCCAGCGCCTGGAGGCCGGTACCCTGCGCGGGCTGGAGAACCACCTGTCCTACCGGATCGCGCTGCGCACCTTCTCCGAGATGGAGTCCCGGACCGCGATCAACCGTCCCGAGGCCTTCAACCTGCCCTCCCAGCCCGGTTGGGGCTACCTGAAGGTGGACACCACCGTGTTCAGGAAGTTCCGCGCCTCCTACGTCTCCGGGCCCATGCCACCCTCCGACGACGACATCGAGGGTGAGGCCGAGGAGCTGGAGGCCGACCAGATCCGCGTGGAGTCCTTCGGGCTGTTCGCCGGGTCCGGAAAGTCGATCCTGGTCGGGGACGGCGCTGGGTCTGAGGATGGTTCTGGTGAGGCTGCCGAGCCGGCGTCGGGAGCTGCTGATCCGGCGTCGGGAAGTGTTGAGAAGGAGCCGGAGAACGATCCGGCCCCGCCAGTGCCCGAGCTGGACGAGCCGATGATGGTGGACACGATGGTCGGCGAGATGGCCCCGATCCCCAGTGCAGTCTCCCCGGTGTGGCTGCCGCCGTTGCCGGACTGGATGAGCTTCGCCCAGCTCGGCTATGAGCTCGAACAGCGCGAGACCGGCCCGGCGCTGCCCGGAAAGGGTCCGCTGGGACCGGTGGTCGGCGTCCTGGACGACCCGGCCCACCAGTGGCAGGGCCCGTGGCACCTGGACCTGACCAGCCGCGGCGGACACATCAGCATGCAGGGCGGACCGCAGAGCGGACGCTCCACCGCACTGCGCAGCATCGGTACTGGACTGGCGCTCTGCTGCACGCCGTCCGAGGTGGCGATCTACGGGATAGACCTGACCGGCTCCGCGCTGAAGCCGCTGGAGAACCTGCCACATGTGGGCGGCGTCGCGAGCCGCAAGGAGGCCGAGAAGGCGCGGCGGACCGTGGAGGAGATCCAGCAGATGCTCGATGAGCGCGAGGCGCTCATGGCCCGGCACGGCTGGGACAGCTTCGCCGAGGTGCGCCGGGCGCGCGGCACCGAGGAGATCACCACGGATCTGGGCTGCGACGTGGTGCTGCTGGTGGACGGGTTCATCCGCACCCGCGATGAGCGCGAACCGCTGGAGGCCGGGATGAAGGACATCCTCAGCCGCGGCGCCGCCATGGGCGTGCATGTGATCGTCACCGTGAACCGTCCCGGAGATCTGCGCGCCGATGAGCAGGCCGCCTTCGGCAACTCCATCGAGTTCGCGCTCAACGAGCCGCGCGACTCGCAGATCGACCGCAAGAAGGCCGAGCAGATCACCGGCGACCGGCCCGGGCGCGCGCTGACTCAGGACAAGCTGATCGGGCACTTCGCGCTGCCCAGCCTGGAGCAGGACGCCATGGGCACCGCCGCCGAGCAGACCACGCTGGTCAACAGCCTGGACTTCGGCGAGACCCCGGTCCGGCAGGTCCGCGTGTTGCCCCAGCTGGTGGAGCACACTGCGATGGAGGTGCCGAAGAATCCCGGCACGGTCTCCCTGGGACTGCGCGACGGCGACCTGCGGCCCGAGGAGCTGGCGCTCACCGGCCGCGACCAGGGCCTGATCATCTACGGCGACACCCAGACCGGACGCACCTCGGTGCTGGAGTCGATCGTGGTCCAGCTGATGCAGCAGTACGATCCGGCGGATATGAAGCTGGCGATCTTCGACCCGCGCCGGCTGCTGGCCGATGTGGCCCCGGAAGAGTTCGTGGGCGGCTATGCGAACAACCAGGAGATGTACGAGCGCATCCGCGGCGGGCTGGCGGCACGACTGGCCGAGCGGCGGACCATGTCGGCCGAGGACCTGGCCGGGGAGCCCCACACCTTCCTGATCGTCGATGACTACGACATCCTCAACGCCGCGATGCCGCGCCCGCTGGAGCCGCTGATGCAGCATGTGCCCAGCGCCCCGGACATCAAGTTCCACGTGGTGCTGGCCCGCCGGTACTCCGGGATCATGCATGACCCGCTCTCCGAGGCGGTGCGTGCGGTGGGCGCGCCCTCGCTGATGCTCTCCGGCGATCCCTCTGAAGGGCCCGTGGTGGGCCGCGTCCGGCCTGAGCTCATGGGCCCGGGTCGCGGCAAGCTCATGCGCCAGGGCCGCAGACCGCGCTACGTGCAGACCTACCTCTCCGAGGGGGCTCCGGCCCGGCACATCGATGCCTGATGTGCGGTCAGGTGAGGTGACCGTGCGTGCCTGAGATGAGCCGCCGGCGTCGTACCCTCACCCGCGTTTTACCAACCACTTCTCAAAATACCCCTGCGGATCCGCAGGGGTAATCTGAATCTGCCTTGGTAAAACGGGGGTGCGGTGGGATGGGTACGGTGCCGTGCGGTGGGTGCGGAGCGAGGCTGGGAGAACCCCCGGGGCACGCCAAAGATCACCTCTTCATCACAGATCAGCCGGGATCCGCGCCTGCGATGGGACCCGATCGCTCTGGGTTGCTAGGCTGAGCCAGACGTCACGCTGCCCGCAGGGACGGAACGGGCAGCCGCAGGAATACAGGGGATCTTGAGCAGATGAGCCACCACGGATATCCATTCGGCGACGAACAGCCGCCGGGCCAGCCGGGTCCTGCGGGCCCGCCTGCCGGTCCCCCGGCACCCCCTCATCACACCCAGCCGCCCCATCCCCACCAGCACCCCTATGCCCAGCCGCCGGCGCCCACCCGGAAGAAGGGCAGCGGGCTGATCTGGGCCGCCTGGGGCAGTGCGCTGGCCATCACCCTGCTCATCGGCGGGGTCATCGCCTGGCAGGTCGACGAACAGCTCTACACCACCGAAGCCTCCGCGGAGAACTACTGGGAGGCCCTGCGCTCCGGCAACGGCGCCGAGGCCCTGGGCTACCTGGACTCCGTGCCTGAGGACACCGGCGGCGACGCCGTGCTCCTCGACGGCGAGCCCCTCTCCCACAGCGCGTCCCTCATGGAGGGCATGAGCTTCACCGAGGGCACTGAGAGCGCCTCGGTCAGCTTCACCGCTGACGGCGAGGAGTATGAGACCACGCTGCCCATGGTCGACGCCGGCACGCATTGGCTCGTCTTCGACGACTGGAGCATCGCCCCGGAGGCGGTGACCGACCTCGAAGTGGAGGTCCCCGGCTCGGATGCCGCCGGCGTCGGGCAGATCGAGGTCAACGGTGAACCGGTGAACCTGGAGGACGAGTCCGTCACGCTGAGCACCTTCCTGCCCGGTGTGGTCGAGTTCGGCATCGACAGCCAGTGGCTAGGCGGCACGAGCACTGAGGTCATCACCCCGGAGGAGGGCGCCGACGCCGACGGCGAGCCCACCGCCCAGCAGCTCACCCTGGAGCTGGAGGCCTCCGAGGAGGCCGAGGAGGTCCTGCACAACGAGGTCGAGTCCTTCCTGCAGGGGTGCGCCGAGCAGCAGGTACTCATGCCCTCCGGCTGCCCCATGGGCATCGAGACGCCCAACCAGGTGGACTCCGAGACCATCAGCTGGGAGATGCCCGAGGCCTCGGACACGTCCCTGAGCTTCGCCGCCGACGGTTGGGAGGTCTCCGGCCTGGACATGACCGCCACAGTCACCTTCGACTCCTTGGACCACCACGACGGTGAGGAGCTCGAGGAGAGCCACGACGTCCCCTTCCGGCTGGACGTGCAGGTCGGTGCTGACGGCGAGGAACTGATCATCGGCGTCACAGGTGAATGACATCGGTGAGTGAGACAGCCCCGCCCCGCGACCCTGCCGAGTCGCGGTCCCCGGTGGACCCGGTCATTCTGGAGAGCTATGGGCTCAATGCTGTCCAGGTGGCCGAACGGCAGCGCCTCGACCTGGACAACGTCCAGCCGCACACCACTTCACGGTCCATCGCGGAGATCCTCCGCACCCACCTGATGACGCTGTTCAACCTGATCATCGGCGTCTGCGCCCTGATGATCATCATCCTGGGCCGCTGGTTGGACCTGCTCTTCGCCGTAGCCGCCGTGGCCAATGTGATCATCGGCCTGGTCCAGGAGTACAGCGCCAAGCGCAAGCTCGATGCCATCGCGCTGTTGCATCAGGACCATATCCGGGTGCTGCGCGACGGCACCCTGATGAGCGTCCACCGCGAGCAGATCGTCCTGGACGATGTGGTGGAGCTGCGCCGCGGGGACCAGATCCCCGCCGACGGCATCGTGATCTCTTCCCGCGGGCTGGATGTGGACGAGTCCATCCTCACCGGTGAGGCGGACCCGGTCCCCAAGCGCCGCGACGACTACATCCTCTCCGGCACCGCAGCGCTGGCCGGCACCGGGCGCTTCGTGGTGACTGCCGTGGGCGAGAAGGCCCATGCAGTGAAGATCGCCACCGAATCCAAGCGCTACCAGAAGATCAACTCCGAGCTGCGCCGGGCCCTGGAGAAGGTGGCCTTCTGGCTGTCCATGGCGCTGCTGCCGATCACCGCGGTGGTCTTCAACGGCCAGATGCAGGCCCACGGCGGCTGGTCCGAGGCGATCTCGCAGGGCTGGAGCGACGGCGCCTGGCGCGACGCCATGGTCACCGCCGTCTCCTCGGTGACCGCGATGATCCCCGCCGGACTCGCCCTGATGACCACCATCGCCTTCGCTGTGGCTGCGGTGAAGCTGGCCCAGACCCAGGTGCTGATCCAGGAGCAGCCCGCCGTGGAGATCCTGGCACGGGTGGATGTGGTCTGCTTCGACAAGACCGGCACCCTGACCGACGGCACCGTCGCCTTCCACAGTGCGGCCCCGTTGGACCGGCGCGGCCTGCCCACCACCTGGAGCCAGGACCCCAGCTCAACCGCCATCGCCGGCACCGAGCCGTGGCAGCAGGTGCTGGCCTGGTTCGGCAACGATGAGCTGGCCAACCCGACGGCGGCAGCCCTGCAGGTCCCGTTCCATGCCCTGCCGCGGCACCATGCCGCCTTCCAGGTCCAGTTCTCCTCAGCCCGCCGCTGGTCTGCAGTGACCTTCGCCGACGACGCCGGCGAGCTGGCCGGGCACTGGGTGCTCGGCGCCCCGGAGATCCTGTTGGACCCGGTGGTGGCCGGAGGCATCGAGGCCGAACAGCTCTTCGCCCACACCGATGCGATCGCCGCCCAGGGGCTGCGCACCATGGTGCTGGCCCGTGCCCCGCTCTACGAGACGGTGGTGGACGGTGCCTCCGGGCCGCTGGGCCGGGGCGAGCGGCTGCCCAACGACCTCTACCCGGTGGCGCTGCTGACCTTCAAGGAGAACGTCCGCTCCGACGCCAAGCAGACCCTGGAGTACTTCCACAGCCAGGAAGTCGGCCTGAAGGTGATCTCTGGGGACCATCCGCGCACCGTCGCCGCCGTGGCCCGTGAGGTGGGCATGCAGGTCGACGGCGACGGCGTCGATGCCTCCCGGCTGCCCCAGGACCCGGAGGCGCTGCGGGCGGTGATGTCCACCCATTCGGTGTTCGGGCGGGTGACCCCGGAGCAGAAGCGGGCCATGGTGGAGGCGCTGAAGGCCAACGGCCATGTGGTGGCGATGACCGGCGACGGCATCAACGACGCCCTGGCCCTGAAGAAGGCCGATCTGGGCATCGCCATGGGCAACGGGGCGCCGGCCACCAAGGCCGTCTCCCGGATGGTGCTGCTGGACGGGAAGTTCGACCGGCTGCCCGATGTGCTCGACGAGGGCCGGAAGGTCATCGCCAACACCGAACGGGTGGCCCACCTGTTCCTGACCAAGACCGCCTATGCGCTGCTGCTGGGGCTGTTCTACGCGCTGATGTTCTGGGAGTTCCCGTTCCTGCCGCGCCAGTTCTCCACCGTGGACTTCCTGATGCTGGGCTGCCCGGCGTTCTTCCTGGCGCTGATGCCCAACACCCGCCGGTATCGGCCCGGGTTCCTGCGACGATCTGTGCTGTTCTCCATCCCCGCTTCCCTGGCGATATGCCTGGCGGTGATCCCGGTCAGCCTCTTCGGCCGGGTCTTCGGGGACACCGCCCCTGGGATCCAGACAGCCTCCACCCTGTGCCTGACCGCCGTCGGGCTGTGGGTGCTCAATGTGGCCCTGCGGCCGCTGAGCGTGCCGCGGATCATCCTGATCAGCTCCATGTACGTGCTGCTGGCGCTGGTGCTTCTGGTGCCGATCTCCCAGCAGTACCACCTCTTCGCCATGCCCAGCGCCGAACTGCTGGCCGCCTCCTTCGTGGCCGCAGTGCTCGGCAGCGGGCTGGTGGAGCTGGGATGGCGGCTCTACGCGGCCAGGGTGGAAGCCCCTTCAGCCTCCCAGGAAAACACCTCGGCAGAGACACCGCCGCTCCCTCCGCGAACCTACTGAGAGGACTGACCGGAGAGGATCAACCCCTGATCTGGTGGCGGAAGTTCCCCTCAGAGAAGGAAAACCCGAGGTCAGCAGCACAATGACGCCAGCTGAATAGTGGCTTAACTTTCATGCGACCAAAGAGATATTAGGGTGAAACAGCCCCGCCGTTCACGGGTTCTACGGAAGCCGAAAGGCGGCCCTCCGTAGAACCAGAGGAGTGGCACTATGCCAGTGTGGGAGAAGTTTCTTACCGAGCAGGACAAGCGGATCTTCCCTCAGAGCGGTTACGGCTACTACTTGGGACCTGGTGAGCGTCCGGCCATTCTGGTCGTAGATATCAGCTATGTCTTCACCGGGGAGAAGGATGATCCCCTCGAAGACTCCGTCACCAAGTGGCACAACAGCTGCGGCCCCACGCCTGGGAAGCGATGCCCTACGTGCAGGAGCTGCTGACCGCCGCCCGTGAGAAGAACCTTCCCATCCTCTACTCCACGGGGTACGACGCACGCCCGGATGGGTTCGGCCGCGGGCTGTGGCGCAAAGACCCTGCCGTGGAGGCGAAGACTCCCCTGAAGGATACGGTCCGCAGGAGATCGTCCGGGAGATCGCTCCCGAGGAGCGTGATGTCGTCTACACCAAACGAGCGCCCAGCGTCTTCCACGGAACGCCGCTTGCCTCTGATCTGCGTCTGCTGGAGGCTGACACGCTCATCCTTGTCGGCACCGCCACCTCCGGCTGCGTGCGTGCCACTGCGGTGGATGCCTTCTCCCACAACTTCCGGACGGTGCTGGCCGAAGAGGGTTGCTTCGACCGGGGTGAAGCGTCCCACGCCATGGCGCTCTTCTACATGGATCAGAAGTATGCGGATGTGATGGCCGCGGGCGTGGACCTGACCGGAAAGGTGATCACCGCGGACGCCCTGCACACGCAGCGCGCCACGGCCGAGGACCTGGTCACGGCACAGCGCGCCGACTACGTGCTGACCGTCAAGGCCAACCAGCCGACCCTGTTCGCCGCCTGCCAGCAGGCGCTATCCGGACCGGCCCGCGCCTTCGCCGCCGAGGACGTCAGTTCCGAGCGTGGTCACGGACGCACCGAGCAGCGCACCACCCGGACCATGCCGGTCACCGACGGCGACGGGATCGACTTCCCCCATGCCGCGCAGGTCTTCCGGATCCGCCGTGACACCGGCGGCCTGGACGGCCAGCGCATCCGGAAGGAGACCGCCTACTGCATCACCAGCCTGGCGCCCGCCCAGGCCGGCCCGGTTCGGCTCGGCGCGCTGGTGCGGGGGCACTGGGAGATCGAGAACCGAGTCCACTGGGTCCGCGATGTCACCTACGACGAGGACCGCTCCCAGGTCCGCACCGGTGCTGCGCCCCAGGTCATGGCCAGCCTGCGCAACCTGGTCATCAGCGCCTTCCGCATGGCCGGTCACACCAACATCGCCGCCGCCCTCCGCTGGGCAGCCCGCGACTATCACCGACCACTGACCATTCTCGGCCTCACATGACTTTGCCGGAGCCCTGCCGATTGGGGAGAGCAGATCGCGCACTCTAGGCATGTTGGTCATATCCACGCCCCTGGCCCCCTCCCAGCTTTCTGTTCTGCTGCGATCCGAAAGTCCATGCATTCTCGGGGGACGAGGCGCGTGCTGCACAGCTTCCTTCCTCGTCTTAGGGCCTGGTCGATCTCTTCGCTGAGTCGATTATCCTTCGCGCGTGGTCTCGTCCAACGTCTCATCATCTTCCTTGGCTTCTCGTGAGCGTCGCAGCGCTTCGCGGCGTGCTCGTTCGCGGTAGCTGTAAGCGGCCTCGTGGACCGACTCTTCGCTTTCGAAGCCTGAGCCGATGGCGCCTGCGACGGTTGCGGCGGCGGTCGTTAACAGGGCGACGAGGAGGTGTTCTCCGAGTCCGTATTCAGGTCCGGCGTACTGGCTGAAGACTTCAGGGGTGAAGACGATGAGCGCGGCGATCAGGTTGAGGGCGAAGAGCCCCAGGTAGCCACACGTCAGCCCGATGGCGAGGGTTATCACGGTTGAAGCATTGAAAAGGACCGCTTGCTCACGTTGATATGCCGGTAGATTCCTCACCCGTTCCCACAGGTGATGATAGACGATGAGCCATGTGAGCATCACGGTGATCGAGGCGAGCACCACGGCGACCAGTTGCCACACCGCCATGGTGATCGCGAGTTCCCACAGGGTGGCGTTGATCAAATAGAAAGCGCTGAACGCGAACGCTCCCACCAGCGCCCCCCGCAGACCCGACACCAGCCGCCACGGTTGGTTATCCCGGACCATTCCGATGAGCAGCCGCAGCCGACCCCGACTCGCGAAGATACGCAGGTCGATGCCGTCTTGATCGGGTGTGGCCCGCCGGAAGGCCCCACCCAGTGCGCCCAGACGGGATCGGCGATGTTCCTCAGAGCCCTCCTCTGGGGTTGTCTCGCCGCGCAGGTCCACGATGAGCTGTGCCACCACTCCCAGGACTCGACGTCGCAATGCCATCGCGCCGAAGGCCGGCAGTGAGACCACCGCGACGTTTCGACTGCTACTGGCATCAGCGACGACAGGCTGCCGGTCGATGGCCAGCGGGAGATCGGTGACGCACACCGCGAAGTCCCAGCCGCGTTGCCGCTTGTGCTCCGTTGCGAGGTTCATCATCTCGAAGTGCTGCATGTCGCTGGGAGGCAACCGCTCACGGTGCACCTCGACTCTCCACTGGCGATCCGGCAACTGCTCGGCCAGTAGTCCTGGTAGTTCCTGTTCGAGTTGCTGCGCGACCTTTAGCGGGGTAGCCACCGGATCGGCGAGCACGCCGATCACCACCTCCCGCCCGGGGGTCTGCGTGTGGCTCTGCTGTGTCGTCACCGGTCCGCTCCTTCCGCTGCTGAATGTGGGCCGTCGGGGTTATGTCGAGGTGGTGTGTGTTCATAACACTCCCCACACTTCTGGTCTACCTCTACACCCCGTGGGGGGGATCCCGGCATCGGCCCACCGACACCCGATTATGGGTCCGGTTTAGGCGGGGTTGAGCACGACTTTGGTCCAGCCGTCTTCGCGGGCGTCGAAGTGCTCGTAGGCCTTCGGTGCTTCCGCCAGGGGCAGGTTGTGGGACACGATCCAGGAGGGAGTGACCTTCTCGGCGGCGATCAGGTCGCGCAGGTGGCGGTTGTAGCGCTTGACCGGGGCCTGCCCGTTGCCCATCTGCTGGCCCTTGAACCAGAAGTTACCGAAATCGAAGCGGGCCTTGCCCTGCTGGGCCAGCTCATCTGGGGCGCCTGGGTCCTCGGGGATGAACACCCCGACGGTGCCGATCCCGCCAGTGAATCGCACTGAGGAGACCAGCTTATTCAGGGTCGCCGCGTTGTCCTCGTTGCCCTGGGGATCGTGGGCCTGGTAACCGACACACTCGGCCCCACGGTCAGCACCGACGCCCTTGGTGTGCTCCATGACCTGTTCGACCGGGTCACCCTTGGAATCATCGATCGCGATCGCCCCGATCTGCTCGGCCAAGCGCAGCCGGTCGGGATGGCGGTCCACGACCATCACCTTCAGCGCCCCCTTCACGCTCGCGGAGAGGGCGGCCATCAGCCCGACCGGGCCAGCGCCGTAGATGACTATGGATTCGCCCGCCTTCAGGCCCGACATCTCCACGGCGTGCCAGCCTGTGGGGAAGATGTCGGAGAGCATCACATAGTCGTTCTGCTTCTCGCGGGCGTCCTCGGGCAGGCGCAAGCACTGGAAGTCGCCCCACGGCACGCGCAGGTACTCGGCCTGGCCGCCGATCCAGCCGCCCATGTCGGCGAACCCGTATGCGCCGCCGGCCATGCCCTCCACGTTGGCGGCTAGACAGTAGCTAGTCAGCCCGTGCTCACAGTTCCGGCAGTGTCCGCAGGAGACGTTGAACGGCACCGAGACCATGTCCCCGACCGCGACCTTATCGATCCCGGCTCCAACCTCGATGACCTCGCCGACGTTCTCGTGGCCCAAGACGCGGCCTTCCTCGAAGTCGGTGCGGCCCTCGTACATGTGCAGATCCGAGCCGCAGATGTTGGTCGCAGTAACCTTGACCAGGACATCGTTGGGTTGCTCAATACGCGCATCGGCAACGTCAGCGACCGCCACGTCGTGGGGCCCGTTGTAAACAAGTGCCTTCATGATGATCTCCTTATGAGAACTTGTGGCCAGGTCAGTTCTAAGCGCCGTACCGCCCGGCCCCGACAGAAGTCGCGACCGAGCTGATCGCGGACATCAACCACATGACGTGGAGTTTTTTCCAAGACCTTCCGAGGTCGTTCGATGAGCAATCGCGATCGGGGCCCAACCCCATCCTCCACCACCGCAATCCGGCTAACAAGGGTGGGTGCCCCGGCCAATGAGGACTCTCGTGGACTGCCCCCCGAATAACTACCACCTCGGCATACGGTGACTGAACCGCACTGGGATTCTTGGAGACTCCATCGTTTGGAAAGGGATGATGGAGACATGCCACAAGAGATCAAACCGGGCAACGCGACCACGCGCCGATACTCCGAGCAGGAGAAGGCCGCGGCGGTGCGAATGGTCCGCCAGCTACGCCAGGAGCTGGGCACCGACCGTGGCACCGTGAAGCGGGTGGCTACTCAGCTCGGCTACGGCCCCGAGCCAGTCCGGTCCTGGGTCCGCCAAGCAGACATCGATGAAGGCCACGCCCCGGGCCAGAGCACCGAGCAGTCGGCCCGCGAGAAAGCCCTGGAACAAGAGAACCGTGAACTGCGGCGGGCCAACGCGATCTTGAAGCGGGCCGCGACTTTCTTCGGGGCGGAGCTCGACCGCCAGTCACCGAGATAGTCGCCTTCATCGACGCCAACAGAGACGACGTCATCGACGGTCGTCGACTCGGAGTCGAGCCCATCTGGACTCTGCTGCAGGTGGCTCCGAGCACCTACTACGCCGCAAAGAACCGCGCCCCCTCGGCCCGGAGCCTCAGGGATGCCGAGCTGATCCCGCAGCTGGTGGCCCTCCATGCCCAGAACTACGGGGTCTATGGAGCCAGGAAGCTCTGGAAGGCTGCGAACCGGGCCGGCCTGCAGATCGGCAGAGATCAGACAGCCAGACTGATGCGCCACGCTGGCCTCGAAGGTGTCCTCCGGCGCAAAAAGGTTCGCACCACCGCACCTGATCCTGAAGCCCCGCGGCATCCGGATCTGGTCAATCGCGAGTTCACCGCGATCGCGCCGAACAGGCTCTGGGTCACCGATCTGACCTACGTACCGACCTGGGCCGGTGTCGCCTATGTCTGCTTCATCATCGATGCCTTCAGCCGCACGATTGTCGGGTGGCGGGTCGCCTCCACGATGCGCACCGACACGGTGCTCGACGCGATCGAGATGGCCCGCTGGTCCCGAGGCCTACGGCACGAGCAGCTACGGTGCCACAGCGATGCAGGACCTCAATTCACCTCCATTCGCTACGGCGAAAGACTGGCCGAAATCGGGGCCACTCCCTCGATCGGAACCGTCGGGGATAGCTACGACAATGCTCTGGCCGAGACCGTCAACGGTTACTACAAGGCCGAGCTCATCCGAGGACCGGTGCGCACCCATCGCGGTCCATGGAAGACAGTCGAAGATGTGGAGCTGGCCACTCTCGGGTGGGTGCATTGGCACAACACTGAGCGGCTTCATGGGTACCTCGGTGACCGGCTGCCAGCTGAGTTCGAGGACCTGTTCTACGATGACAACATCAGACCCAATGAGCTGGTGGAATCCCTATAGCCGGAGTCTCCATCAATCCCAGTGCGGTTCAGTGCTGAGACATGGAGGCTCCTTGGAGTGATTCGTGCCCGAAGAGTTCAGGTGCGGCCACAGTAGGAGCGGAGACACCGCTCCCTCCACGTTTCTGGGGAGGGTCCCAGGCTTCCGGGGCGCTGGCTGTGCGGGCCCACACCGCGCCGAAACACAGCGGAAATACCGCCGTCCTACTGTTTCAGACTGATGACACCGGACCATCTCTCCTCCGTGGGGCAGGCGGCGGCCGCCGGGCCGCGGATGCGCGACGTCCTGAGCTGGGCGGGGTTCGACGTCGAACTGGTCGCCGGGGAGCGTGGCCTCGACCGGGAGATCCGGGTCCCCCACGCCACGGAGCTGGAGGACCCGGGCCAATTCCTGCGCGGCGGCGAGCTGATCATGACCGTCGGCTCCGAGCTGAGCGACGCCGCAGCCTGCGAGCGCTTCGTCGCGAACCTGGTGCGCAGCCGGGCCGCGGGGCTGGCCCTGGCCGTGGACGTCCGCGGGCACCGGCCCCCGCCCGCCCTGGCTGGCCCCTGCCGCGGAGCAGGCCGGCCTGGCGATGATCACCGTGCCGCCCACATTTCCCTTCGTCCAGTTCACCGTGAAGTTCCAGCAGCTGGCCCGGACCCTGAAGGAGGGGATCGCGGCGCTGTCGCTGAGCGCCCGCCGCGGGGAGGCCGCCGGGCCCCGGGACCTCTCCACCCTCAACGGTCTGATCGAACGGCTCAGCGCCGAGCAGTTCCGCCCCTTCAGCGACCACATCATCCGGCCCCTGCCGCAGTACGACGCCAGGCACGGCCGGGCCCTGTGGCCCACGCTGAGCGCCTATGTGGCCGCGGACGCCTCCGTCTCAGCGACCGCCGAGGCCCTGGGCATCCACGCCAACTCGGTGCGCAACCGGCTCAGCCGGATCGCTGAGCTCACCGGGCTGGATCCGCATTCGCTGGAGGATCAGATCTCCCTGGTGCTGGCCGTGCGCGACAGCTCCTCCTTCGCCCGGCGGTAGCCTCGGTGATGGCCTCCGCGACGCCCCTCTCGGCCGTCGCCGTGGTGGTCTGCTGGACGAGCTCCGGTATCGTTGATCTGCTGCGGATGATCGTCCGCGGCAGATCGAGAAGCATTCCGGAGGGAAGCAGCGATGCTGAGGACCGTCATCGGCGGCAAGATCCACCGAGCCACCGTCACCCAGGCCGATCTGCACTACGTCGGCTCCATCACCGTGGACGCAGACCTGCTCGAGGCCGCGGGGATGGTCGAGGGAGAGAAGGTGCAGGTCGTCGACATCACCAACGGCGCCCGGCTGGAGACCTACACCATCGCCGGCGAGCGGGGCACCGGGGTCATCGGCATCAACGGCGCCGCGGCCCACCTGGTGAGCCCCGGGGACCTGATCATCATCATCTCCTACCTGATGGGCACCGACGCTGAGGTCGCAGAGCACCAGCCGCGTGTGGTCCACGTCGACGCGCAGAACGGGATCCTCCGGCTGGGGAACGACCCCGCCGAGCCCGTCCCGGGCGCTCAGGACCAGCTCAACCCGCGCTTCCCCGACTCCCCCGCACGTGAGTGATCATTCCTGACCGCATCTCAGGGCCGGAGCGCTGAGAAGCGGGATCCGTCGATCACTCACGGAACGGACGGATGCCCGGCTCAGCGGGAGGCGCGCTCCAGGATCTGCTCCATGATCGCGTCGGCCACACGGCGGGACTCCCCGTAGGCCGGATAGTGGAACTCGGTGATGTTGGCATACGGGTTGACCTCAAGGACCACCGCATCCTCAGCGCTGTCCAGGCTGGGCACGAGCAGATCCACAGCCGCGACGTTCAGCCCGGGGATGGACCACAGCCCGTCCACCGCCAGATCCTGCAGGTCATCGCTGAGCTGATCGGTGATGTCCACGGCCAGCCCTCCGCCGCGGGAGGTGTCTGCGATGGGAGTCAGCAGCTGCAGCGCGCCCTCATCCAGCACTGAGGCGCGGGTCAGCCCCACCGGATCCAGGAACTCATCCGTGACCTCGGGCTGCCGGGCGGCCAGGTAGCCCTCGGCGCCGCGGCGTTCGATCTCCGCATCCGCCAGACCCCCCACCGTGGTCACCCCGTCCCCCACGATGTAGAAGGGCACCCGCGCGACGGCGCCGGCCACCTGCTGTCCCACCACGAAGACCCGGACGTCCAGCCCGGGATGATGCGCCTCCACCACCATCTGGTACTTCGACTCGGAGGTCGCCGAGCGGGCCGCCATCGCCCGGGACCAGGCCTGGCGCAGCTCAGTCTCTGTGGTCACGTTGGTGGTGATGCCCTTGCCGGTGCGCCCAGAAGAGGGCTTGACCGCCACCGGCTTGCCGAGAGCCTTCATGTACTTCACCGCGCGGGAGAACTCCGTGGTGTTGATCGCCTTGCCCTTCGGCGTCGGGACCTCCGAGGCCTCCAAGTAGCGCTTGGTCATCTGCTTGGACCGGGAGATCCGGCGGGCCTGGTGGCTGACCAGGGAGGTGATCACAGCATCCATCCCACCGACCACCACATCGGAGAGGAGGAAGATCCGGTTGGAGTCTGAAATCTGCTTGACCGTCATGGACTTGCGGTGGGCCGCACGCTGGATGAGCACGTCATGAGCCAGCGTGCCGGTCCAGGTGCGCAGCTGGTCGCGCTGCGGTTCGACGTGGTCGAGGATGAACCGTTCCGTGGCGCTGGGGTGGACAGCAGTACGAGGGGCCATGGAGCAACAATAACCTTCGGTCAGCGGGAGGCGCGGATGAGCAGCTGGTCGACGATCGCTCCGGCCACGTCCCGGCTCTGCCCCAGTGCCGGCAGATGATGGGTGACCACACTGGCCTCCACATCCAGGCCCAGCACGACGGCGTCGGCGGCCGCATCCAGCTGCGGAACGAGCAGGTCCACGGCTCCGGCGGCCAGTCCGGGCACAGACCACAGCGCGTCGGCGGCCAGCTCGGCCAGCGCCGGGTCCAGCAGCTCGGTGACGTCCACGGCGATGCCGCCCTCCGGATTCGCCGGGCCGCTGCGCAGGGAGGCGAGCTGCTCGGCGTTGAGCGTCTCCTCCGGAGAGATCTGCTCCTCCAGGGCGGCCAGCGGCACATAGGCCACAGCGGCCACCACCTGCGGGCCGGCCACATAGGCGCGGACGTCCAGGCCGTCGGGAAGCGGCTGGTCCTCTGAGGGGACCGGCAGGTTCTGCAGCTGCAGGTGCTTGCGCGTCAGCGTCTGGTCCGCGGCGATCCGCCGAGCGTGCGCACTGACCAGAGTGGTCACCCGGTGGTCCATCCCACCGATCACCGTGCCGCCGAAGACGAAGACGTCGGTGTGGTCCACGGTGCGGACCTCCACTGTGCGCCGGCTCAGCGCCTGGCGGAGCAGACTGCGGTGCGAAGGCGCCGTCTGGAGAATCCGAAGCTCCTGCAGCGAGGGTGCGACATGTCCTTCTATGAACCCTCTCAGGGCCTCCTGATTCTCCGGCATGGGACCAGAATAGTAGAGTCGGGCGCGTACCCCATCCAGAGCGGCTGAGAGATCTGGCTCGACGACGCCGCAGCAACCCGAAACGATCCGTTCGCCGGGTGCTACCGCCAGAACCGATGGAAGAGGAGCCATCATCCTATGCCTCACGCCACCACACCTTCCGGCCAGCGCGAGATCCTGTTCAACGCCTTCGACATGAACTGCGTGGTCCACCAGTCCCCCGGACTGTGGCGTCACCCTGAGGACCGCGCACGGGACTACAACACCATCGGCTACTGGACCCATGTGGCCCAGACCCTGGAGAAGGGCCTCTTCGACGGGCTGTTCATCGCCGACGTGCTCGGTCCCTATGACGTCTTCGGCGCCACCCCCGACGCCGCACTGCGCTCCGGCGCCCAGGTTCCGCTGCAGGATCCGTTCCTGCTGGTCAGCGCGATGGCCGCCGTCACCGAGAACCTCGGCTTCGGACTCACCGCCGGCACCGCCTACGAGCACCCCTACCCCTTCTCCCGCCGGCTGGGCACCCTGGACCACCTCACCGGAGGTCGCGTGGGCTGGAACGTGGTCACCGGCTACCTGCCCTCGGCCGCCCAAAACATGGGCCAGGACGACCAGATGGAGCACGACCGGCGCTACGACCACGCCGACGAATACATGGACGTGGTCTATAAGCTCCTCGAGGGCTCCTGGGAGGACGACGCCGTGGTGGCCGACAAGGAGGCCGGAGTCTTCACCGACCCCACCAAGGTCCACCGGATCGAGCACGAGGGAGAGTTCTTCAAGACCCCGGGCATCGGTGTGGTGGAGCCCTCCCCGCAGCGCACCCCGGTCATCTACCAGGCTGGGGCCTCGACCCGCGGCCGCGCCTTCGCCGGCAAGCACGCCGAGGCGGTCTTCATCAATCCGCCCACCAAGGAGCTCGCCAAGGCCTCGGTGCAGAAGATCCGTCAGGCAGCCGCCGACGCCGGCCGCGACCCCTACGATGTGCGCATCTTCGCGATGCAGACCATCGTCACCGGGCCGGACGAGGCCGCCGCTCAGGCCAAATATGACGAGCTGACCCAGTACATCGACCCCGAGGGCGGCCTGGTGCTGATGTCTGGCTGGATGGGCACCGACTTCTCCCAGTTCGACCTGGACCAGCCCATCGGCGACCTGAAGTCCAACGCCATCCAGTCGACTGTGGAGACCTTCCAGAAGGCCTCCGGACGGGAGGACGAGGTCTGGACGGTGCGCCAGCTGGCCGAATGGGTCGGCGTCGGGGGCTTCGGACCGGTCATCATCGGCGACGGCCCCTCAGCCGCCCAGCAGCTGATCGAGTGGCAGGAGGAGACCGACGTCGACGGCTTCAACCTCGCCTACCACATCACTCCGGGCACCTTTGAAGACATCGTCGAGCACGTGGTCCCGGAGCTGCAGAAGGCCGGCCGGTATAAGACCGAGTACCGGCCGGGCACGCTGCGGAACAAGCTCTTCGAGAAGGGCGATCACCTGCCGGAGGCCCACCACGGCGCGCAGTTCCAGCTGCGGCGTCGCGGGTGATGCTATTGGGTGTGGGCCCGCGAGGTGTGATCAGATACGCGCGTTATAAGCGCCGAAACTGCCGCTATAACGGCCCTATCTGATCACACCAGGGGTCCACACAGAGAGAAGGGCCGCCTTCCGCTGGATGCGGGAGGCGGCCCTTGTCGTGTGCCGGTGGGTCTAGGAGGTCTTTGCGTCGACCTTCTCTTCGGCTTCATCGACGGTCTGTTCGGCCTTCGCCGCGGCGTCGTCGATCTTCTCTTCGGCCTCGGCCGCGACGTCGGTGGCCTCAGAGAGACCGTCCTTGATCGCACCGGAGGCGGCAGTGACAGCCTCCTTGGCACGGCCGGCGACGTCGTGGGCGACGTTGTTGGCCGTCTCCTCCGCCTTGCGGACGGCGTCCTGGACCTTGGGATCGTTCCACTTCTCCCCGGCGGTCCTCTTGAGGTTGTCGAAGTTCCTCTGGCCCGACTTCGTGCCGATCACATAACCGATCGCCACACCTGCACCCAGTGAAAGCAGTCCCATGATCATCTCCGTTTCCTCGACGGTATCCGTGTTAAGAACTTACTGGCCACAGCGGAAGGTTGTCACCAATTCTGCACCCTGAACCGGCCCTGGTCCTCAGACCCTGGCAGGTCCCTGATGTCGGGCGTACGACAAGGATGTGAGCGGCACGCTTGAGCAGATACGCGCGGAACTCGGGCCGATTCGGCAGGAATGGCGGCCCTATCTGATCACACCTCTCAGCTGTCGGGCCGGCGGACGGTGGCGCGCACCGCAAGATGATCTGAGGGGAAGGCGTTGGCCCGCTGGTCCGGAATGTGCTGACACGGCCCACCATAGGGCGTGAAGCCTGCATCCTGGGCGGCATCGTCGTCATCGGCGGCGTCGCCGAAGTGATCGGCCGCATCCACGTCCAGGCCCAGCAGGTAGACGAAGTCGATCCGGTCCCGCGGCTCCTTCTCCAGGGGCTCGATCTGGGACCAGGTGCGCCCCGGCGCGGCGTCGGGATCTGGGTGCACCGCACGGAAGGCGTCGGTGTAGCCGGCGTCGATGAACCGCTGGGTGGCCGGCCAGGCGGCCTGCGGGCGGTGATCTCCGTCCCAATCCGCCGGGGAGGGTACGTTGAAGTCGCCGGCCACGATCACCGGCAGCTCCCCCAGCTCAGCACGCAGCCGCTGGGTCTCAGTCAGGATGGCAGCAGCTTGTCGGTCCCGCTCGCGTTCCCCGTACTGAGCGAAGACCGACGCCGACTGCTCAGGCAGCTCATCCGCCCGGTAGGGCCCGTAGTCCCACGGACCCAGGTGCACCGACCAGGCGATCACCTCGCCGATGCGTGTCTGCACCAGCGCGGCGGTGCCGTAGGGGGTGGTGGAGGTCGCCAACAGTCTCGTCGGTGCCGCGCTGAGCACAGCGGTGTCGAAGTCCTGCTGAGCGACCGTCATGCCGCTGACGCGCCCCAGCTCCACTGCCGCGTCGCCGAAGCACTCCTGGACGAAGACGATGTCAGCCGGCTGCCCGCACAGCACCTCTGCCTGTTTCTCTCGGCCGTCGTCGATCTCTTCTCCGCCGTACCAGAGGTTCCAGCAGAAGAGCCGAAGCGTGCGCAGCTGGCGGATGGTGTCCTGAACCTTGGTGTCCTCCGGCCGCGGTTCCTGATCCGGGGTGGGGGTGTTCGTCATCGGGCGCTGCTCCTCCTGCTGCTCGTCATACGGGGCGTGTCATACCGGGCTTGTCATGCGGGGGCCCTGATGCTGACCTGATGCAGATCGTTCAGGCGAAGGGCGCCCGGCAACTCCACCGTCTCGCTGTGGTTGACCCCGACCACCGTCAGGCCCGCCCGCCGAGCAGACTCCACCCCAGCCGGAGAGTCCTCGAAGGCCACTGCCTGGCCAGGATCGATCCCCAGACGCCCGACGGCGGTCAGGTAGAGCTCCGGCTCCGGCTTGCCGTACAGCACATCATCCAACGTGCAGACCGTCGTGACCTTCTCCAGGATGCCCACCTGTTCCAGCATGGCACGGACATCCTGGCGCAGCCCGTTGCTGGCCACGGCGACAGGGAAGCGGGCGGCCAGTTCTGAGATCAGCTCCACCGCCCCAGGCATAGGCTCCACGCCCTGGGCCAGCAGTGCGGAGTACCGCTCAGTCAGCTCAGCCGCTATCCGCTCCTCCCCCGGAACGGTCGAGTCTCCGAGCATCTCGCTCAGAGATGCTGCGGTGTCATGGACTGACATTCCCAGGAAGTCCTCCGGACGCACCGTCTGGACACCGTCAGCGGGCACACCGCGTTCGCCCAACCACGCGGCGAGCATCTGCAGCCAGATGGACTCGGAATCCACCAGCAGTCCGTCACAGTCGAAGACGGCTCCGGTCACCTGGACCTCATATGAGCCCTCCCCCGTGTCCAATGTCAGCGTCAGCCCGGCGCTCACCGGGCAGCTCCCGCATGTGCTGACTGAGCGGATTCTGCCGCGGGGCGGCCCGCATCGGCGGGCAGGCGCAGTGCCGGGGCAGACATCACAAAAGGGCTCACCCGAGTGCCCGGCGTCATGTCCGCAGCCTCGGCCGCTGACACCGAGGTGACCAGCTCCAGCGGCCGGCCGTCGGCGTCGTGGGCAGCACCGGCGGCGCGGATGGTGGTGCGCTCACCGGTGTAGATCTGGCTGACCACGGTGCATTCGCCCTCAGGCTCCGGGACCAGGGTGAGATCCTCGGGACGGATGAAGACGGTGTCCAGGCCGGCGCCGGGGGCACGCACCGGAAGCCGTCCGCCCTGGAACCCGGCGTCCACGCCGAGCTCGGTGACCGTGCCGACGAACCTCGCCACGAATTGCGTGGCCGGAGCCTGGTAGACCTCATGCGGGACGTCGATCTGCTCGATGACCCCGTTGCGCAGCACGGCCACCCGGTCGGCGATGGCCAGGGCCTCCTCCTGATCGTGGGTGACGAACATCGTGGTGATCCCCAGCTGCTGCTGCAGTCGGCGGATCTCCTCACGGATCTGGACGCGCACGATGGCATCCAGTGCGGAGAGCGGCTCGTCCAGCAGCAGCACCTCGGGCTGGGTGGCCAGAGCCCGCGCCAGAGCCACACGCTGCTGCTGCCCTCCGGAGAGCTGGGCCGGGAACCGGGAGGCGAATTTGCCCAGGCCACACATCTCCAACATCTCCTGGGCGGTGCGGCGGCGCTTCTCACGGACCACCTTGCGCACGCGCAGCCCGTACTCCACGTTGTCCTGCACGGTCAGGTTCGGGAAGAGGCTGTAGGCCTGGAAGACCATCCCGATGCCGCGACGGTTCGGCGGCACTGAGGTCAGGTCCCTGCCGCCCACCAGCACACGCCCCGCGGTGGGCTTCTCGAAGCCCGCCAGGATGCGCAGAGCAGTGGTCTTTCCGCAGCCGGAGGGGCCCAGGACGGTGACCAGCTCTCCGGCGCTGATGGTCAGGTCCAGATTCTGCAGCACGGTGGTGGGGCCGAAGGCCTTGGAGACCCCCTCGAGGGTCACTTCATTGGATGCGGGTGTGGTCACGTTCATGAGGCGAGGGCTTTCTGGGTGGTCTTCTTCTGGAGCGTCTTTTCGGCACGGACCGCACGGCCGGCCGGGGAGAACCGGCCTGCCGACAGCGTAGCCACGAACAGCAGCGCCCAAGTGGTCAGGTTCAGCAGCACCGCGATGGCCACCGACGCCCGGAAGTTGTTGGAGGAGACGTCGTCCAGCCAGACCGGGATGGTCTGTTGGCTCAGCGTGGCCGCCAGGGAGTACTCGCCGAAGCACAGGGCCACGGCGAAGAACACCGAGAACAGCATGGATCCTCGGATGTTGGGGATGACCACTCGGAAGATGGTGCCGAAGGTGCTCGAGCCCAGGATGGCCGAGCCCTCCACCATGGCCTTGAGCGGGATGGTCCGCAGTCCGGCGTCGATGGAGCGGAAGGTGAAGGGCAGGCAGAGCACCACGTAGGTGCCCACCAGGATCAGCGGCAGGTCCGGGTTCTGCAGGAACTGGCTGATGGCGTTGGGCAGCGAGCCCCTGCCCTGGCGTGCGCCCCAGCCCAACAGGGCCACCACACCGGCGGCGATGGCGATCGGCGGGACCACCAGCGGCAGGGTGCAGAGGATCTCCAGGATCGGTCGCAGCTTCGGCGCCCACAGGTGCACGGCCACCAGGGCCGGCACCAGAGTCACCACCAGGGTGACGATGGTCAGCGCGGTGATGGACAGGGTGCGGGTGGCCGCGGCCGCCAGCGAGGCGTCCTCGGCGATGACCGAATAGGCGCCCAGCGAGAAGCTGCCACCGGGGAAGACGGCGTAGTAGACGCTGCACAGCACGGGGATCGCCACATAGAGCGCGACGGCGACCACAGGCACCCAGCGGGCATTCTTCAGCGCATCCATCGGGCACTCCTGGACTGCAGTCGGTTGAAGGCGAAGAGCGTCACCACTGCGATGACCACCATGGTCACGCCCAGCGCCATGGCCACCTGCTGGCTGTCACCGGCCTGGCCCAGCAGGTCCCCGATGTTCAGCGGGATCAGCGGATAGCCGCCGGCGCCGATGAGCACCGCCGCGGAGGCGTGGGTCGCGAAGGCCGCGCCGAAGCACAGGATCCAGCCGCCCAGCAGTGCCGGTGCCGCGATGGGCAGGCCCACCCGACGCCAGAAGGTCGACGCCGAGCCGCCCAGGGCGGCGTTGGCCTCGCGCCATTCCTTCCGCAGCCCCACAAAGGTCGGCAGGCTGACCATGATCATCGTGGGGATCAGGAAGTACTGGTACATGACCACCAGCCCCTGCCAGGAGTACAGGGAGAAGCCGGTGGCTCCGAGGTTGAGCATCCCGAAGATCACTCCGGCGTTGCCCAAGGTCACGATGAAGGAGAACGCCAGGGGCGCGCCGCCGTCGTTGGCCAGCACCGAGGTGAAGACTGCGACCACCGAGTCCAGCTTCTCGGAGCGGATCTGGGCGATGCAGAACGAGGTCAGCGTTCCGACCACCGCCGCGATGGCGGAGCCCACCAGCGAGACCTGCACCGAGTTCACGATGGCGGCCGAGTGCGACCCGCGGTTCAGGGCCAGGAAGTTGTCCATCCCGACGCCGGTCCCGCCGTCCTGCGTGGTCACGGTGATGGCGATGATCGCCATACCCACGATCGGCACGATGAAGAAGAGCAGCAGGATCAGCCCCAGCGGCAGCAGCGAGAGGGTCGCCGGGGAGCGCAGCGCGGAGCCCACACCCTGCCACCGGGCACGGCTGAACAGCGAGGGCCGCTGAGCCGGCGATGCGGTTGCACCGCCCGTCTCAGCACCGCCCGACTCAGCACCGGTCTGAGTGTGAGGGGCCGGTGCGGCACCGGCCTGGGTCACGGGCAGACTCACTGAACGGTGCCGTCCCACTGCTCGTTGACGATCGCCTGGTTGGCCTCACGCTGCTCCAGGGTCGGCTGCGGAGCCTCGACGCCGTCCTGGCTGGGCAGCTCAGCCAGTGCTTCCTCATCCACAGTGCCGTCTTCGATCATGGCGTCCAGGCGGACCGGAGAGACATAGCCCTCCAGCAGGATGTTCTGGCCCTCATCGGAGAAGAGGAACTCGTAGAACAGCCGGGCCGCCGCCGGGTGCGGGGCATCCTCGTTGATGGAGGCGGCGTAGAAGGAAGCGACCTGACCGTCCTCGGGCAGGTTGATCTCCAGCTCGGCGCCGGTGTCCTCCTCGAGGTCATCGGCGATGGGCTGAAGCAGGTAGTCCCAGTTGATGACGATGGGGGTCTCGCCGGTCTCCACGGTGCCGGCGTCGGCCTCCACAGGGATCAGGTTGCCCATCTCGGAGAGCTCCCCGAAGAACTCGATGCCGGGCTCGATGTCATCGAAGCTGCCGCCGTTGGCCTCAGCCGCGGCGTGGACGATCATGAAGGATCCCTCGGAGGCGGTGGGGCTGGACGGAAGGGCGACCTGTCCGGAGTACTGCGGGTCCAGCAGGTCTTCGAAGTCCTCCGGGCAGTCGTCCACCCGGGAGGTGTCGCAGCCGATGGCGATGGTGCCGCCCAAGTGGTTGATCCAGGTGCCCGATTCCGAGGTGTACTCCTCGCCGATGTCCTCGATGGTCTCCGGGGCGTACTCGGCCAGCAGCCCGTCCTCTGCGGCTTCCTCGGCGTGGCTGACACCGGTGTCCAGGTAGTCCAGGGAGCTGTCCTGACCCTGACGGTTGACCACCGCGTTGATCAGGTCCTGGCTGGATCCGGTGGAGGTGTCGTTGGTGATCTCGATGCCGTATTCCTCAGAGAACGCCTCGAGCAGCTCACCGTAGTTGGCCCAATCCTCGAAGAGGCCCATGGCGTTGAACTGGCCTTCAGCCTGAGCATCCTCGATCAGCTGCTCCATGCCGCCGCCGTCCTCCGCCGACGTGGCGTCACGCCAGTTCGCAGAGGCTTCCGTCTCCTCCCCTCCGCCTCCGCATGCGGTCAGGCCGAGGGTCACGACGCCGAGGACGCCGAGCAGCTTGGGGGTGTGGGTGCGAGTCATCAGGGTGGGTGTCCTTCTGTGTCCAGTGCGGCCGGCAGGCCCTAGCGTTCTCTATCCTCACTAGTGA
Organism: Nesterenkonia lacusekhoensis; assembly: GCF_017876395.1. Lineage (NCBI taxonomy): Bacteria > Bacillati > Actinomycetota > Actinomycetes > Micrococcales > Micrococcaceae > Nesterenkonia > Nesterenkonia lacusekhoensis. The sequence continues at coordinate 2,187,655 of NZ_JAGINX010000001.1, forward strand.
ACTCCCCCAAGTCAAGTAGAAGATCACTAGTGAAAATGACAGCTTGTCGGATAGAAGGTGACACAGTGGTGAACAGCAGCGAGCGACGTGGGGAATTCTGAACAACGCCGTAGACTGGAGCGATGGCAACGTTCGCCTTCTCCAACATCGCCCAGGCTCTGCGCGATGAGATCAGCGCAGGCACCTATCCTGTGGGCTCTTCCCTGCCTTCAGAGCGTGAACTCAGCTCGCGCTTCCAGGTCTCTCCCGGGACAGTGCGCGTGGCATTGAAGGAGCTGGTGGCCGAGGGGACAGTGGACGGCATCCGCGGACGCCCCAAGACGGTCATCCGCATGCCGCGCCGGCAGGCCTCCTTCGACGAGTTCCGCAGCTTCGCCCAGTGGGCCCGGCAGCAGAGCCTGAACCCGGGCGGACAGGTGATCACCTCGGAATGGCTGATCGCCTCACGGATGGATCAGGACCTGCTTCGAGTGCCCGCCGGGCAGCGGGTCTTCAGTGTGGTGCGCCTGCGCACCCTGGACGGCAGCAACGTCATGCTCGAGCACAGCCACTACCCTGAGTGGTTGGGCGAGATCGTCACACGGATCCCACACGACGTTGCATCGGTCACCTCGGTCCTGGCAGACGAACATGACGTGCACTTCAGCCATGCCGAACATGTCTTCGCCGCCGAGGGCGCGAAGTCCAAGGAGGCCGCACGATTGGGCGTCTCCCGCGGGACCGCCCTGCTGGTGCACCGCCGAATCTCCCGGGACCCTTCGGGGCGGCCGTTGGAATGGTCCACCGACCGCTACATCTCCGGGAAGATCATGGTCTCGGCCGGGTCCTCCTGGCATCACAGCCCGCTGCAGTGGACCGTCCCCGACACCGAGCCCTGGAACTCCTGAGGCCATTCAGCCCAGCTGACGGGCCGGGTGGTCCTCGGCCAGGCGCGGACCGGCGCCCAGCAGCTGCTCCCGCAGCGTCACCGGGGTCTCCGGGCGCTCCTCCAGCAGGCCGCGGCGCTTCAGTTCCGGGGTCACATAGTGTTCGAACCGCTCGAAGTCAGCCGGGCGCACCGCCGCGGAGATGTTGAAGCCATCCACTCCGGAGACCTGCTGGAAGTGCTCCAGCTGGTCCACCACCTGAGACGGATCACCCACGATCAGCGGACCGCGCCCGCCGATCGAGATGAACTCGGCGACGTCGCGCACCGTCCACCGCTGTGAGGGATCCTTGGTGAACATGGCAAGCGCCGACTGGTTGGCCTCAGTCTGGACATCAGCCACATAGTCCTCATCCCTGAGATCGGAGAGGTCGACGCCGGTCCAGCCGCCGAAGAGCGTCAGCGCCGCCTCAGTGTCCACATACCTCTTATAGTCGGCCAGACGCGCCTGAGCCTCTTCCTCGGTCTCGGCGACGACGACGGTCACCATCGCCGAGAACTTCACCGACTGCGGATCACGTCCGGCCTCCTTGAGAGCGGCGCGGGTGTCCTGGACCTGCTGAGCCAGCTTCTCCGGCTTGGCATTGATGACGAAGATCGCTTCCCCGTGGTCCACAGCGAACTTCTGGCCGCGTGCCGAGGATCCGGCCTGGAAGAGCAGCGGAGTGCGCTGCGGGCCGGGGTGGGTCAGCATCTGGCCCGGCACTGAGAACCAGGGTGAGCTGTGCTCGATGCCGTGGACCTTCTCCGGATCGGTGAAGACGCCGGTCTCACGATCGGCCACCACCGCCCCATCCTCCACCGAGTGTTCGAAGAGCTTATACATGACCTCGAGGAACTCATCAGCCCGGTCATAGCGCTCGTCGTGCGGGATCTGGCCCTCCATGCCCAGGTTCCGCGCCGCAGAGTCCTGGTAGCTGGTGACGATGTTCCAGGCGATCCGACCCTTGGTCAGGTGATCCAGTGTGGCGAAGCGCCGTGCCAGCAGATAGGGCTGCTCGTAGGTGACCGAGGCCGTCAGCCCGAATCCCAGGTGTGTGGTGGCTGCGGCCAGCGCCGGGATGATCACCTGCGGATCCAGCAGCGGGTACTGCACTCCCCCGCGGGCGGCGGCGTGGTGGCTGCTGCCGTAGACGTCATAGAGCCCGGGGACATCGGCCAGGAACAGGCTGGAGAACCCGGCCCGCTCCAGCGTCTGAGCCAGGGAGGTCCAATAGTCCAGCTGGTCGAACTCATCGATCCTCGACTCCGGATGCCGCCACAGCCCCGGGGACTGGTGGACCGGTACGAGCATGTCGAAGGCGTTGAAGTGCATGCTCAGTTCTTCTCCTCAGTCGTCCCCTGGGCATCAGTCTTCTGGGCATCAGTCTTCTGGGCCTCAGTCTTCTGGGCATCTCCGATGGCGTTGAGGCCCTCCGGCAGCGTGCCGTTGATCTCGTAGTCGCCGATCGAGCGTGCCCGGAAGACGATCGGATTATGGGTGGCGATCGTCTGGGCGTTGCGCCAATGCCGGTCCAGTGCCTTGGGCCGCATCGTCGCTGAGGCGCCGACGGTCTGGAAGAGCTCCTGAGTGACCCCGATGACCAGATCCGGGACTGTCACGTGGGCGCGCTCCACCGCGATCTCGGCGTCGTAGACCTCTTCTGGCAGCTCACCGCTGAACCCGGGACGGTCTGTCCCGGCGGCCAGTCCCGCCGCCAGGGCCCGATCCTGGATCCGGGCCACCTCCAGCACAGTGGCTTCGGCGGCGAAGGTCTTGGCCGACATCGTGCCGATGATCTGTTGGATCAGCGGATCCTCCCTGAACAGCTGCCCGCTGCCGGAGGTGTTGAAGGTGCGCCTGCGTGTGGCCACCAGTGCGGCGGCGTCGCGGACCGCGGCCTTGGCCACGCCCACCTGGGCGGCCAACAGGTAGAGCTGGAAGAAGGCGGCCTCATGCACGGCCTCATGACCGCCGACCACACGGTCGAGCACTCCGTGCGGTGCGACCTCTGCGCGGTCGAACTCCGTGGTGCCGGTCCCGGTCAGCCGCTGGCCGAAGCCGTCCCAGTCGTCGTGGACGGTCACTCCCGGCGCATCCACCGCGACGACGGCGAACTTCCGCCCGCCCTCGGCCCGGGAGGCTGAGACTCGGGTGTAGTCGGAGAAGATCGTGCCGGTGCAGTAGAACTTCTCCCCGGTCAGCAGCGGCCGGCCGTCCTCCTCGGTGAGCACCGTGTTGAGCTCACCCAGAGCGTTGCCGCCCTTCTCCGTCGAGGCGTTGCCCACCGTCCTGCCGTCCAGCACCTGGCTGTACCAGTGGGCGCGGACCTCCTCCGGCTGGAAGCGGATGGCCTCCACGAACCCGAAGTGTCCGCGGTAGAGGTGGGCCACGTTGGAGTCGGCCTCGGCCAGGCGGATCAGTTCGGTCACCAGCTGCTCGATGCTCAGCCCCGGGCCGCCGTATTCGGCCGGCACACGCAGGGCGCCGAACCGCGCGGCGTCGAGCTGACGGACGGGTTCGAAGGGAAGCTCCCGCTCCAGCTCACGCTGGACCGCGCCAGCAGCGATCTCCTCCAGCAGCTCCTCGGAGAGCCGCGGAGCAGCGGCCTCAACAGGCCCCACCCCAGCAGCCGCGGCGGCGGATATGGTCTCAGTGCTCATTGACGTCCTCCCAGGCGGAATCGATGTCTCGGTCGAAGGCCGGGGTCAGCAGGCCGTCGAGATACTCGCCGTACCATTCCCGCACCTCATCGGAGTGATAGGCGGACTTCAGCGCCTCGTACTTCTCCGGCTCCTCCTCGCGGAATCCGGGGCGGGCGCAGACGGTCAGCGCGAAGGGCAGCGCCTCCTCCTCCGTCTCCATGATCAGGACCTCATCCGGCATGACATCGATCTCAGCGAGCAGGCGGGCGAAGCCGAAGACGGCGTCGACGTCGGGATAGATCTGGCCCACAGACTGCTGATCCACCTCCACGAACTCCAGGTCCCTGGGGTTGGAGGTGATGTCGCGGGTGCTCAGCTCGGCCACCCACTTGGACTCATCGATCTCGATCAGACCGGCCCGCGCCAGCAGCCGGATGCCCCGTCCGTTGTTCGCAGTGTCCACCGGCAGTGCGACCTGGGCGCCGTCGGGGAGGTCCTCCAAGGAGTGATGCTGGGAGGAGTAGATCCCTGAGGGCTGTTCGAACATGAAGAAGATCGGTTCCAGATCGAGGTCGTTGTCCTCGTTGAACTGCCGCAGGTAGCTGATGTTCTGGAAGAAGTTGACATCGTACTCGCCGTTGTCCACTGCCGTGTTGGGCTGGATGATGTCGGTGACGTAGGTGGCATCAAAGGTCCACCCTTCATCCTCGAGGATCCGCTCGGCGATCTGAGTGGGCTCCTGGAACGGGGCGTTCTCCGTGACGATGATGCGGATCCGCCGATCATCGCCCACCAGTCCGCAGGAGGCGGTGAGGCTCCCGACGCCGGCCAGCACGCCCAATCCGAGCACCCCGCGGCCAAACTGCCGGCGGGAGACCTCTGCGGGTCCGCCCGCACTGCTCGCGCCAGCCGCACTATGTGGGCCAGTCGCCCTGTATGGTCCGGATGCACGGGGGCTCACGCCTGGAACTCTTCCCAGACCTCGGCGGCGTCGTCGATGGTGATGGAGTCGTCATAGTCCACGACGCCGCCCTGGTAGTCCTCGAACCACTGCTCCACCTCCTCGGACTGGAAGGCATCCTGGAGCAGCTCGGCCTCCTCGCTGGTGACATCCTCAGGGTTGACCGCCACGACGCAGGTGAAGGGTGTCCGCACCTCCTCGCGGCCGTCCTCGATGGCCAGAGTCGCGTCCTCGACGTCGTGGCCGGCCTCAGCGACCAGACGGACGAAGGCGAAGCCGGCGTCGACGTCGGAGAGGGCCCGGGCGCCCTCCTGTTGGTCGGTCTCGATGAAGTCGAGGTCCTTCGGGTTGCTGGTGATGTCACTCTGGGTGAGTTCGATGACCGGGACGCTCTCATCGATCTCGATCAGCCCCTCGTCGGCGAGCAGCTGCAGGGCGCGACCGTTGTTGGAGGGGTCCACCGGCAGGTTGATCTGGGCACCGTCGGGCAGCTCGTCCAGGGAGTCATATTCCAAGGAGAAGAGCCCGGCCGGGGCGTAGTAGACGGAGAACGCCGGAGCGATCTCCGTATCGTTGGAGCGGTTGAAGTTGTCCAAGTAGGCCAGGTGCTGGAAGTAGTTGGCGTCGTACTCGCCGTCCTGCACCGACTGGTTGGGGATGTTGATGTCGGTGACGTAGCGGATGTCGAGCTCATAGCCCTGGTCCGCCAACTGGTCGGCCACGATCTCCGCAGGCTCCTGGAAGGGTGCGGACTCGGTGACGATGATGCTGATGGTGTTCTCATCGTCACCGGTCAGGCCGCAGCCGGAGGCGGCCAGCAGGGCGACCGCACCGGCTGCGGTCAGCGACAGACGGCGGACAGGGGCGTGCGAGTGATCGCTCATGGGGTTCTGCTTTCGTGTTCGACGGACGCGCCTCAGCCTGTGACCGGGCTGGGCGTCAGGGGGAAGGTGCGGAGGAGAGACGTCTCAGACGCGTTTGTCGGTCAGGCTGGCCAGCCGTGTCCCGCCCCACTGGACCACAGTGACCAGCAGGATCATCAGCACGATGGCCACCAGCATCACGTCGGTCTCGTAGCGGTAGTAGCCGTAGCGGATGGCGAAGTCGCCGATGCCGCCGCCGCCGACCAGCCCGACCATGGCCGAGTAGGAGATGAAGCTGACGGTGGTGATGGTGATCGAGCCGATGATCGCCGGCTTGGCGTCCACCAGCAGGACGTTGCGGATGATCTGACCCCTGGTCGCCCCCATGGCGCGGGAGGCCTCCACTGCTCCGGTGCCGAGCTGGGTGATGTTCTGCTCGACCAGCCGGGCGAAGTACGGGATCGCGTTGATGGTCAGCGGCACGATCGCCGCCGCAGTGCCCACTGTGGTGCCCACCAGCAGGCGGGTGAAGGGGATGATCGCGATCAGCAGGATCAGGAACGGGAAGGACCGGATCGTGTTGACGATGCCGTTGACCACGGCATGGGTCTTGGGCAGCGGAGCGATTCCGCCCGGGGCGTGGATGAACAGCCAGATCCCCACCGGAGTGCCCAGCAGCACCGCCAAAGGGATCGCGACGCCGATCATCGCGAAGGTCTGGAGCATCGCCTCGCTGAACTCGGGCAGCAGCTGGATGACACGTTCCATCAGCGGACACCTCCTGCTGCGGTGAGATTCTCCTCCACCCGAGGAGCAGGCGTGGGCGCGCTCTCTTCCGCACCGGCGGTGTGCCCGCCGCCGCGGTCCACGTTGATCCCATCGCTCATCAGGTAACGGCCGATGGAGGTCCTCGGAGTGAAGTCCTCGCGGTGCAGGTCAGCGGCAGGGAACTTCTCCACCAGCCGGCCGTCCTCCATGACCGCGACGTCGTCGGCCAGAGCCTTGATGACCTCCATCTCATGGGTCACGATCACCACGGTGATGCCCAGGTCCCGGTTCACATCGGCCAGGTACTGCAGCACCGTCGCCGTGGTGAAGGGGTCCAGGGCAGAGGTGGGCTCATCGCAGAGCAGCACCTGAGGGCGGGTGGCCAGGGCACGAGCGATGGCCACCCGCTGCTTCTGGCCGCCGGAGAGCTGGGCCGGATAGGCCTTGGCCTTCTCCGTGATGTCCACGATCTCCAGGGCCTCGGCCGCACGGGCCTGGCGGACGCTCTTGGAGCTCTCTCCCGCGAACTTCAGGGAGAGCTCCACATTCTGGGCCACTGTCAGGTTGTTCACCAGGTTGAAGCCCTGGAAGATCATGCCGATCTGGTGGCGAGCCTGGCGCAGCTCCTCCCCGTCCAGCGAGGTCAGCTCGGTGCCGGCGACCTCCACCTCGCCCGTGCTGGGACGCTCGAGCAGGTTGATGTTGCGCAGCAGCGTGGATTTTCCGGCACCGGAGAAGCCGATGATGCCTTGGATGCTCCCCTGCGGGATCTCAAGGCTCACATCTTCGACGGCGACCACCGGCTCCTTGCCGCGGGCGGCGAAGGTCGTGGTGACATGGCGCAATGAAATCATGAACACTCTCCATCGTTCCTGGCGTTAGCACCGAGCCCCGAGGGGTGGTTGCTGCGACATCTTCGAGCCAGATCTCTCAGTCGCTCTGGATGGTCTCAGCCGATCAGCGGCGTGATCAGCTGATGTTCACTGTACGTCCTGCCACACCGAAGACGTCAAACGAGCCCCGCTGCCGGTCACATGACGTAAGAATCTCTGATCGAACATTTCTCCGCGTCTCAGAATGGGAGAGGCTTTTTGCCCACCGGGAGCCGATGCGCTTACTGTGGGCTGGTAACCATCCCGAGCGGCTGAGAGATCTGGCTCTGTGACGCCGCAGCAACCATCGGAGAGACGTCCTCTCCCCGAAAGGTGCTACCGCCAGGATCGATGGGAGTGATTTTCCTATGGGCTCGTCCGCACCCACCCTGGAGCGCGACGCCGTCAGCACCGCCGGAACCGGCGGCCATGACGCACCCACCCCGCTTCCGGCGGCCGCCCCGCCGGCGCCTTCGCTCGCTGTGGATCTGCTCAATGTGGGCAGGACCTTCGGCGAGCGCACTGTGCTGCGCGACGTCTCCCTGGAGATCCGTCCCGGTGAGGTCATCGCCATCCTGGGCTCCTCCGGCTGCGGCAAGTCCACGCTGCTGCGTCAGGTCGGAGGCCTGGACACCGGCCACCAGGGCCAGATCCTCATCGCTGGCGAGCCGGTGCGGCGCTACGACCCGCGTACGGCCGTCGGCTTTCAGGAGCCCCGGCTGCTGCCGTGGCGCTCGATCCGGAAGAACGTCGCACTCGGGCTGCCTCGCGGGCTTCCCAAGGCTCAGGGCCGTGAACGGGTCGATGAGCTCCTGGAACTGGTCGGGCTGAGCGATCGCGCTCATCTGCGTCCCCGCGAGATCTCCGGAGGCATGGCCCAGCGCGCCTCCCTGGCGCGGGCGCTGGCCCGCCGCCCCGGGGTGCTGCTGCTCGACGAGCCGTTCGGCGCCCTCGACGCTCTGACCCGTCTGAAGATGCAGGACCTGCTCCTCGACGTCCACGCCCAGACCGGCACCACTGTGCTGCTGGTGACCCACGACGTCGACGAGTCCCTGCAGCTGGCCGACCGCATCCTGCTGTTGGGCGCTGAGGAGCACGCCGAGCGCGAAGGCGCCACCATCACCCGGCTGCTCACCGTGCCCGGCCGACGCCCCCGCTCCCGCTCCTCCGCCGAGTTCGCCGCTCTGCGCGAGGAGCTGCTCTCCGGGCTGGGCGTGGACGGGACCCACTGACGCCGTGGTGCATCCGCGGATGCACCCGTCCCCTCCCCGCCCCTGGACCGGAGGCGGAGAGCTGCGGCCCCGCTCCTGGACCTGGCCCCGCCCCTCCTGAGAACCCGCCCGTGACCGTGTCCATCGCCGGCACAGTCCGCCACATCCGTTTCACCACCGAAAGGCCTCACATGCCCACCACCGCTCGCCGATTCACCCGCTCCGCCCAGGCTCTCTGCGGCACTGCAGCTGTGATGCTGCTGGCCACCTCCTGCGGCTCCGGGGAGAACGACGGCGAGCTGGAGACGCTCACCATCGATTTCGCCACCTACAACCCGCTCTCCCTGGTCATGCTGGAGCACGGCTGGCTGGAGGAGGAGCTCGAAGAGCTGGGCACCGAGGTCCAGTGGATCCAGTCCCACGGCTCCAACCAGGCCAACGAGAACCTGCGGGCCGGCAACCTGGACGTGGGCTCCGCCGCCGGTTCCGCCGCGCTGCTGAACCGTTCGGTGGGTGCTGATGTCCACACCTTCTACGTGGAGTCCCAGCCCGAATGGTCGGCGCTGGTGACCACCCCGGATTCCGACATCCAAGGCCCGGAGGACCTCGAGGGCGCGTCGGTGGCCGCCACCCCGGCCACGGACCCCTTCTTCTTCCTGGCCCGCTCGCTGGAGGAGGCGGGCCTGACGACGGCGGATGTGGAGGTCCAGGCTCTGCAGCATGCCGATGGCCGTCAGGCCCTGGAGAACGGCGACGTCGATGCCTGGGCGGGCCTGGACCCGATCATGGCCGATGCGGAGCTGAGCGGGGCTGAGCTGGTGCACCGCGACGTCGACTTCAACACCTACTCCACGATCAACGCCACCGCTGATTTCCTGGAGGGTCATCCCGAGGTCGCCCAGACTGTGGCCGACGTCTACGAACAGGCTCGTCAGTGGGCCCTGGAGCACCCGGAGGAGACCGCCGAGATCCTCGCCGAGCATGCGAGCATCGACCTCGAGGTCGCCGAGCTGGTCCTCGAGGAGCGGGTGGACTTCGACATCGATCCGGTGCCCGGAGACGACCTCCGTCAGTCCCTGGAGCCGGTGGGTCCTGCTTTCGTGGAGAACGGCGACGTCGACTCCCAGGATCAGGTGGACGAGGCTCTCGAGGAGCTCTTCTTCACCGACTATGCCGAGCAGGCTGAGCCCTCCGACGCCGAGGGCTCTGAGGACGCGGCCGAGGAAGCCGACATCGCAGAGGATGAGGACGCATGAGCCAGGTCTCCACCGCCTCCGCAGCCCCCGCGGACTCGAGCGACGCCGCGGTCAGCGGAACCTCCGCTGAGAGCACCGCCTCCGCGGCCCCCGCCAGCAGCACCGGAGACAGCGCCTCCGGAAAGGCCCGTCGCACTGCCGAGCCGACCCGCCGCGGACTGCATCCGCTGACCAAAGTCGCCGTGGGCGCCGTCGTGCCGCTGCTCCTGCTGGCCGTGTGGTGGGTGGTGACCGAGGAGCTGGAGATCTTCTCCCCCATCCAGCTGCCCGCTCCGCTGGATGTCTATGAGGCCGGCGTCGGGCTCTACGAATCGGGCCTGCTCGCCGAGCACATGAGCATCTCGCTGCAGCGGGTGCTGCTGGGCTTCGGCGTCGGTGCCGGACTGGGACTGGCGCTGGGCTCGCTGCTGGGCCTGTCGAAGATCGCTGACCTTCTGCTCAACCCGACTGTGGGAGCCTTCCGTGCCGTCCCCTCCCTCGCCTGGGTTCCGCTGCTGCTGCTCTGGGTGGGCATCGGTGAGGACTCCAAGGTCCTGCTGATCGCCATCGGCGCGTTCTTCCCCGTCTTCACCTCAGTCCACTCGGCGCTGCGCCACGTGGATCCGCAGCTGGTGGAGGCCGGCCGGGCGTTCGGCTTCCACGGCCTGCGCCTGTTGGGCACCGTCCAGCTGCCCGCCGTGGTGCCTCCGGTGTTCTCCGGACTGCGCTTGGGGCTGGCGCAGGCCTGGCTGTTCCTGGTCGCCGCTGAGCTGCTGGCCGCGGCCGAGGGGCTCGGGTTCCTGCTGACCGAATCGCAGAACAACGGCCGCACCGACCGCCTGCTGCTGGCGATCGTGCTGCTGGCCCTGCTGGGCAAGCTCACCGATGCTCTGCTCGGTGTGATCGAACGAAAGGCGCTGACGAAATGGGCCTGAGCACACACACCAGGACCGCACACCCACGGGCCGCCCACACCAGGACCGCACACCCGCTGGAGTCCGACGTCCATGCCTGGGATGAGCCGGACCTGAGCGATGACACCCCGGAGGCAGAGGCCGCGCGGTTGGACTTCTGGGCCCGGGCCGCAGGACTGCTGGACTGGGAGACCGGCTTCCAGACCACCCACAGCTGGACCCCGCCTGACCCTGAGGCCCGGCGCGGCCCGCAGATGCGCTGGTTCGAGGACGGGAAGCTCAACGCGGCGGTGAACTGCGTGGACCGTCATGTCCAGACCGGCCGCGGCGACGTCGTCGCTCTGCACTTCGAGGGCGAGCCGGGCGATCGCGAGGACGTCACCTACGCCGACCTGCAGGAGAGGGTGAACCGGGCCGCCAACGCCCTGGAGTCCCTCGGCGTCACCCAGGGCGACCGCGTGGTCATCTACCTGCCGGTGCTGGTGGAGACCATCGTGATCACGCTGGCCTGCGCGCGGATCGGTGCGGTGCATTCGCTGGTCTTCGGCGGCTTCTCCGCTGAGGCGCTGCAGTTCCGCGTGGAGGACACCGGGGCCAAGCTGCTGGTCACCACCGACGGCCAGTTCCGGCGCGGCAGGGCGGTCCCGGTCAAGGAGAACGCCGACGCCGCCGTCGCCGGGGAGAACCAGATCGAACACGTGCTGGTGCTGCGCCGCACCGGCAGTGAGATCCCGTGGAGCTCCGAGGACCTCAACGGCGACGGCCTGGGCCGCGACATCTGGTGGCACGAGATCGTCGACACCGCCTCGGCCGAGCACGAGCCGCAGTTCTTCGAGGCCGAGACCCCGCTGTTCATCATGTACACCTCGGGGACCACCGGAAAGCCCAAGGGGCTGGTGCACACCACCGGCGGCTACCTGACCGGTGCTGTCTACAGCTACCTGCGGCTGTTCGCGCATCCGGATCCGGACCAGCGCGACGCCGACGTCCATTGGTGCACCGCCGACCTCGCCTGGGTCACCGCCCACACCTATGAGATGTACGGGCCGCTGGGCGCCGGAGCCACCCAGGTGATCTACGAGGGCGTGCCGAACGTCCCCCACGCCGGTCGGCACTTCGAGATCATCCAGCGCCACCGGGTGACCAGCTACTACACCGCCCCCACGCTGATCCGTTCGCTGATGGGATGGTGGCCTTCAGGCATCCCTGCCGACTATGACCTCTCCTCCATCCGTCTGGGCGGGACCGTGGGAGAGGCGGTGAACCCGGAGGCCGCCGAGTGGCTGCGCCGGGAGATCGGCCGGGACACCCGGGAGGAGGGGAACGACGCCGGCCGGCCGGCCCTCCCACTGGTGGACACCTGGTGGCAGTCCGAGTCCGGCTCCACCGTCCTCTCCCCCAGGCCGGAGCAGCGGGATCCCTCCCGGTTCAAGCCGGGTTCGGTGGCCCGGGAGATGCCCGGATGGAAGACCGCCGTGGTCGATGAGTTCGGCAACCCCTCGGGCACCGACGTCCAGGGCAACATCGTCGTCACCCGGACCGGGCCCTCCATGGCACGGACCGTCTGGGGCGACCCGGAGCGGTTCTACACCTCCTACTGGGAGAAGTACGCCCAGGCCGAGGGCGGTCGCGGCTGGTTCCTCGCCGGGGACGGGGCCCGCCGCGACGCCGAGGGCGACATCTGGATCCTGGGCCGCATCGACGACGCCATCAATGTCTCCGGCCATCTGCTCTCCACCATCGAGATCGAATCCGCCCTGGTGACCCATCCCGATGTGGTCGAGGCCGGCGTCGCGCCCTGCTATGACGCCACCACCGGTCATGCCGCCGTCGCCTTCGTGGTGCTCAGCGGCAGCGGGCGGCACCGCTCCGAGGAGGAGCTGTTGCCGGAGCTGCGCGCCCATGTGGGAGAGGTCATCGGTCCGGTGGCCAAACCGCGCACAGTGATCGTCGTGCCGGAGGTCCCCAAGACCAGATCGGGGAAGATCATGCGCCGGCTGCTGACCCAGCTGCACGACGGTGAGACCCTCGGCGACACCACAAGCCTGCAGAACGAACCCTGCGTCCCCCAGATCCAACAGATCTGCGAAGACCTTAAGACCGCACACCAGAGAGAAGAGGCCACAGCATGACTGATGACCGCACCTTCGGCTTCCGCACGCGAGCGCTGCACGCCGGCGCCGTCCCGGACGCCACCTACGGCACCCGTGCGGTGCCGATCCACCAGTCCACCTCGTTCGTCTTCAAAGACACCGACGACGCCGCCAACCTGTTCGCCCTGCAGAAGTACGGCAACATCTACTCCCGGATCGGCAACCCGACCGTCGCCGCTCTGGAGGAGCGCCTCGCCTCACTGGAGGGCGGCATCGGAGCGGTGGCCACGGCGTCGGGAATGTCCGCGGAGTTCCTGGTCTTCGCCGCCCTGTGCGGCCAGGGCGACCACATCGTCGCCAGTTCCAAGCTCTACGGCGGGACCGTCACCCAGCTGGATGTGAGCCTGCGCCGCTTCGGCATCGAGACCACCTTTGTGGACTCGGACGAGGCCGAGGACTTCGCCGCGGCGGTCCAGGAGAACACCAAGCTGATCTTCACCGAGATCGTCTCCAACCCCAGCTCCGATGTGGTGGATCTGCGTGGTCTGGCCGATGTGGCCCACGAGCGCGGCATCCCGCTGGTGGTGGACTCCACGCTGACCACTCCGTACCTGATCCGGCCGATCGAGCACGGCGCCGACATCGTCACCCATTCGGTCACCAAGTTCCTGGGCGGGCACGGCACCACCCTGGGCGGTGTGATCGTGGAGTCCGGGACGTTCCCGTGGAACAACGGCAACTTCCCGCAGATGACCGAAGAGGTCCCCTCCTACGGCGGACTGACCTGGTGGGGGAACTTCGCCGAGTACGGCTTCCTCACCAAGATCCGTGCCGAGCAGCTGCGCGACTTCGGCCCCAGCCTCACCCCGCAGGCCGCCTTCCAACTGATCCAGGGAATCGAAACCCTGCCTCAGCGCATTGAAGAACATGTGAGCAACGCGCAGCGGGTGGCCGAATGGCTCGACGCCGACGACCGCGTCGAGTACGTGAACTATGCCGGCCTGCCCGCCCACCCGCACCACGCCCGCGGCAAGGAGCTGCTGCCCCAGGGGGTCGGCTCGGTCTTCAGCTTCGGCGTGAAGGGTGGCCGCGAGGTCGGTGCGGACTTCATCGGCAGGCTGCAGCTGGCCAGCCACCTGGCCAATGTGGGCGATGCCCGCACCCTGGTGCTGCACCCGGCCTCCACCACCCACCAGCAGCTCAGCACCGAGCAGCTGGACGCCGCCGGCATCCCTGATGACCTGGTGCGCATCTCCGTGGGTCTCGAAGACGTCGAGGACATCATCTGGGACCTGGACCAGGCCCTGACCGCCGCTCTGGAAGGAGCACAGGCATGACCGCCACCGTTGAGAACACCCAGCACCCGCATGGCTCCTGGGAGGAGCCCGGCCCGGCCCGGCGCCTGCAGCTGCTGCGCAGCGCCGAGTCCGTGGCCATCGTGGGCATGTCGAATAAGCCCGCCCGGGCCAGCTACTTCGTGGGCACCTACCTGACCTCGGACTCCAGCTACCGGCTCTACTGGATCAACCCTGCCCTGGAGGGCAAGGAAGTCCTGGGCCGTCCCGGCTACGCCTCTCTGGCAGATCTGCCGGAGTCCCCGGACATCGTGGTGGCCTTCCGCAAGCCCGCCGATCTGCCGGCGCTGGCTGAGGACGCCGCCCAGGCCGGAGCCAAGACTCTGTGGGTCCAGCTGGGCATCCATTCGGAGGAGGCGATGCAGAAGGCCACGGACCTGGGGCTGAACGCCGTGCAGAACCGCTGCATCAAAATCGAGCACGGGCGCTTCCACGGCAATCTGCATCTGGGCGGCTTCGACACCGGAGTCATCAGCGCCAAGCGCCAGCTCCGGGACGAGGGATGAGGGGTCGTCCATGAGTGATGTCCAGCCCCGTGCCTTCGATCCCCTGGACCTGCGGCGGGCCTTCTCCCAGTTCCCCCAGGGCGTGGTCACCGTCGCTGCGGAGGTGGACGGTCGGCCGGAAGTCCTGCTGGCCTCCACCTTCACCGTGGGCGTCTCCCTGGAGCCGCCGCTGGTGACCTTCGCGGTCCAGCACACCTCCTCGACCTGGCCGAAGCTGCGCGACGGCGCCTCCCGCCTGGGCATCTCGGTTATCGGGCGCGAGCATTCGGACCTGTGCCGGCAGATCGCCTCGAAGGACCGAGAGAACCGGTTCGCCGGCGTCGGGTATCACGTGGCCGAGGACGGGGCACTCATCCTCGAGGATGTGCCGATGTGGCTGAACACGCGCATCCACTCCCAGTTCGCCGCAGGCGACCATGACGTGGTCGTCCTGGAGGTGATGGACCTGGGCGTACAGGAGGACGCAGAGCCTGTGGCCTTCCACCGCAGCGAGTTCAAGGAGCTCTCCCCGCTGACCGTGCGCGTCTGAGCCGAACGCCGCGCTAGGCTGAGGCTATGAGGTTCGGACGGCTCATCGGGGAGGTGCTGCTGTGGCTGGCCTCGCTGGTGGGGCTGGCCTGCATCCTCCTGGTGGTCCTGGCCTGGACGTTCAACATCAGCCTCATCATGTTCCGCACCGGCTCCATGGAGCCCACCATCCCCAGCGGCTCTGTGGCGGTGGTCCGCGAGGTCCCCGCCGAGAGCGTGGAACGCGGCGAGATCCTCACCGTGGACCGGCCCGGCCAGCTGCCGGTCACCCACCGGGTCATCGACGTCCAGCCCGGGGACAGCTCGGGCGAACGGGTGATCAGGATGCAGGGCGACGCGAACGAGGTCGAAGACCCCCACCCCTACACGATCACTGAGGCGCGGACCTACCTCACCCACGTGCCCCATGTGGCGAACGCGGTGCATCAGATGAGCAACCCCTGGGTGCTGGGCGGCGTCACCCTGGCCGCCTCCGTGCTGGTCGGATGGGCGTTCTGGCCGCGCAGGCACACCTGATCCTCAGTCAGACCCTTGTGAAGCACCTCACGAATATCTAATCTGAGGAGGCAGAGGCCCGCTCACTCGCACGGGGCCTGCAGCGCAGCTGGCCTTCGACGCCGGCGCCCTGAATCCCGGCGGAACGGTCTCCGCCCCGCTGTGGATCCGCGCCGACGCGGTCACCACCGTGGCCGGAGTCGTCGGATCAGGCGGCATCACCGTGGATGCGGAGGGCGGCAACACCGACGCCCTCTCCTACTCGATCTACGCGATGAATGCCGACGCCACCTGCAGCGAGTCCCCCGAGGGAACTCCAGTGGCCACCGGTTCCACCCTCGGCTCCTCCACTGAGCTGAGCTCTGACCTCACCCTTGATCCCGGATCCGGGGAGGCCGCGGACACGGCAGTCCAGCTGTGCTTCGTCGTGGACGCCGCGGAGGAGGGCTTCGCGCAGGCCACTGAGACCAGCGCAGTGTGGACGGTCACCGCCACCAGCGTCGAAGACTGATGGTGCCCGCGCGACGTTCCCGAGCGGCGCCGCGACCTGGACAGAGCTCAGACGCCCCTGTCCCCGGTGTCAGCTTGCCTGAGGGCCGGACGGCGCGGCGGCATGCCGCGCGGAGACTGCGCTCCCGCCGTCTGCGTGCAGTGCTCGCGGACGAGTCCAATGGGCAGGGTCTCGGCCAGTGGCTGAGCTACTCCGCCCGGGTCATCGAAGCCGGCACGACCTGCGCCTCTGCGGTCTTCGAGAACGGAACGGGGACCGCCGTCGTCCCCCGCGGAAGCGCCGTCACCGCGAGTTCCGAGTCCAGCCAGGAGCTCGCCGAAGATCGGGGCAGCGTGGTCAGCTACTGCCTGGAGCTTACCCTCCCCGAGGACGCCCCGAACGAGGCGCAGGGCACTCAGGGGACACCCCTGTGGGAGTTCCGCGCCACCAATTCCCCGGAGTGACCATGTCTTCGCTGCTCTCCGCGATCCTGGCCGCCGCGACCCTGGCGACCTTCCCGCTGGGTTCTGCGCCCTCGTATCCCGAGGAGGTCGAGGTGCACACTGTGCGGGGCGAGCACGTCACGCTGATCACAGCCACTGTGCCGGAAGCGAAGACCAACCTCATCCCGGGACAGACAGCACGCTGGGATGTGGGCGTGCATGTCCATGCGCCTTCCGCCGGGACGATCTCCGCCGGGCTCTCCGTCTCCGGGGACTTCCCCCTGGAGGCCAGCGTCTACTCGTGTCCGGCGCCCTGGACGGCTCCTCCCACCGGCGAGGGTTCCATCGAGGAGGAGTGCCCCGCAGACCTGGAGGCGATGACAGTCTTCCGCCCGGTGCACCCCGGGCACGAGACCGACTGGGTGGGCAGCTTCTCCTCTGAGGAGGAGGAGCGCTGGCTGCGCGTCGAGGCCCGCATGCCGTTGGACTCTCCTCACGAGACGCAGAACTCCACGAGCAGACTGCGGTTCCACATCTCGGGGGACGGGCATGAGATATCCTCCGAGCTGCCGGGGGAATCTTCTCCCTCAGACGCGCCCGGTGCGGCGTCAGAAGCGGACCCGCTTGAGGGTTCCGAGAGGCCGGACGACTCCGCGGCAGGCTCACCAGATGCGGGGTCCGGTCCTGGTGAGACGCGCGCCCAGGCGCCCGGACGGCTCGCACAGACCGGCTTCTCCCTGCTCGCGCTGGTGGGAACCGGTCTGCTCTCTGTCCTGCTGGGCCGAGCCCTTCATCGCGGCTCGCAGGAGGTGAGGGACGATGCCTGAGCAGAACGCCCGCCGTCGTCGTCGCAGCGCCCGGTGGGCAGCCACTCTGCTGACGGGCGGGCTCATCCTGACCTCGGTGCAGGCCTCCGGTGCCGGCGCTCCGACCACGGAATGGACCGACGCCAGCTGGCCGGCGCGCAGACCATCGCGGGATCCGTCCAGGCCGGCGTGGTCCCCACTCCGACCAACGTCCGCTGCGTCGGCGGCGGTGTGCTCCAGAACCCCACAGTGCATTGGGAGATGCCCTCCGGGGCGACCTCCCCCACAGGGTTCCGCATCGAGTTCTACAACCGCGGACTGCTCGGCCAACGACTGGGCGAGTGGGTCTCGTGGGCGGTCTCGTCGTCTACTGCGCCTGACTCCCTCAGATCACCCTCGTTTTACCAACCGTTCCTAGGATTACCCCTGCGGATCCGGAGGGGTAATCCGAATCTGCCTTGGTAAGACGAGGGTGGAGGGATTCAGTCCTCGATCAGGTCATAGCGCTGGATGGTCTGCTCACGGCCCGGGCCCACGCCGATGCCGGAGATCCGCGTGCCGGACATCTTCTCCAGGGCCAGCACGTAGTTCTGCGCGTTGACCGGCAGGTCCTCCAGAGTCTGGGCCTCGGAGATGTCCTCGGTCCAGCCCTCGAAGTGCTCGAAGATCGGGGTGGCGTGGTGGAACTCGGTCTGGCTCATCGGCATCTCGTCGTGGCGCACACCGTCGATCTCGTAGGCGACGCAGACCGGGATCTGCTCGATGCCGGTCAGGACGTCGAGTTTGGTGAGGAAGTAGTCGGTGAACCCGTTGATGCGGGTGGCGTAGCGGGCCATCACGGCGTCGTACCAGCCGCAACGGCGCGGCCGACCGGTGTTCACACCGAACTCGCCGCCGGTCTTCTGCAGGTACTCGCCCCACTCGTCGAAGAGCTCCGTGGGGAACGGGCCGGCACCCACACGTGTGGTGTAGGCCTTCACGATGCCGATGGAGCGATTGATCCGAGTGGGCCCGATGCCGGATCCCACCGAGGCGCCCCCGGCCGTCGGGTTGGAGGAGGTCACGAACGGGTAGGTGCCGTGGTCCACGTCGAGGTAGGTGGCCTGGCCACCCTCCATGAGCACCACCTTCTCCTCATCCAGGGCGTCGTTGAGCAGGATGGTCGTGTCCACGACCATCGGGCGCAGCCGCTCGGCGAAGGACAGGAAGTACTCGGCGATCTCATCGACGGTGATCGCCCGGCGGTTGTACAGCTTGACCAGCAGCTCGTTCTTCTGACGCAGCGCGCCGTCGATCTTCTGCCGCAGGATGGACTCATCGAAGATGTCCTGGACGCGGATGCCCAGACGCCCCACCTTGTCCATATAGGTAGGTCCGATGCCGCGGCCAGTGGTGCCGATGGCCCGCTTGCCCAGGAAGCGCTCCGTGACCTTGTCCATCGTCTGGTGATACGGGGCCACCAGGTGGGCGTTGGCGGAGATGCGCAGCTTGGAAGTGTCCGCCCCGCGGGCCTGAAGGCCGTCGATCTCCTCGAACAGGGCCTCCAGGTTGACCACCACGCCGTTGCCGATGACCGGAGTGGCGTTGGGCGAGAGGATTCCGGCGGGCAGCAGCTTCAGCTCGAACTTCTCACCGCCGACCACCACCGTGTGCCCGGCGTTGTTGCCGCCGTTGGGCTTGACCACATAGTCCACGCGGGAGCCGAGAAGGTCAGTCGCCTTGCCTTTTCCTTCGTCGCCCCACTGGGCGCCGACGATCACGATGGCTGGCATGGAATTCCTCTCGACATGAAGCGGTCAGGTCCGGACACAGACCCGTTCGAGTCTATCAACGTTAGGGTGAGATCAATGGTTCCGGGGCCTCCCGAGGACATACACCCAGGAGCGGCGGCTCTTCCGATGAAGAGTTCCCGCCTCGCCGCCGATCAGCCGCGCCCGGTGGGTTCAGCCGAGGCGGCCTCCGCTGGCCTCCAGATAGCAGGCCGCGCAGAGCGACTCGTAGGTGACGTCAGCACCGTCGATGGCGACCTGGTCGCCGTCGAAGATGATCTCCTGACCCACTCGGCGCGCATTGAAGACCGCCTTGCTGCCGCAGCGGCAGATGGTCTTCAGCTCCTCCAGGGCGTGAGCCAGATCCATCAGGCGCGCAGACCCCGGGAAGGCACGGGTGCGGAAGTCGGTGCGGATGCCATAGGCCAGCACCGGCACCCCATCGAGCACGGCGATCCGCAGCAGGTCATCCACCTGCTCCTCGGTGAGGAACTGGGCCTCATCCACCAACAGGCAGGAGACCGGTTTGGTGCGCAGGGCCGCCCCTTCTGCGCCCAGGCCCTCCAGCAGAGTGCCTTGGGGGTCGACTTCGGCGTGCTGACGGAAGAGTTCGCGCAGCTCAGTGCCCGGCGGGATCAGAAAATCCACCGTGCGGGCCACTCCGAGCCGGGAGACGATCTCGTCCTCGCCTTTGGTGTCGATGGCTGGCTTGGCCAGCAGCACCCGCTGGCCGCGCTCCTCATAGTTGAAGGCCGCCTGGAGCAGTCCGGTGGACTTGCCGGAGTTCATCGCCCCATAGCGGAAATAGAGCTTGGCCACCGCTCAGCGCAGCTTGGCGAGCTCCTCCGGGGCGGAGGGGTCGCTGTCCTTGATGAGCTTCTCGATGCGGGTGACCTCCTCAGTCTCCCCGATGGCGGCCGCGGCCTGTCCCAGCGCACCCAGGGCACGCAGGAAGCCGCGATTGGGCTCGTGGGACCACGGCACCGGACCGGCACCGCGCCAACCGGATCCGCGCAGGGCATCCAGACCCCGGTGATAGCCCACCCGAGCGTAGGCGTAGCCCTCCACGGTGTAGCCCTGGTTCAGGGCCTCCTCGGCCAGCAGCGCCCAGACCAGCGAGGACTCGGGATGCTTGGCGGCCAGATCCACCGGCTCCTCCCCGGCGGCCAGGGACTCGGTGACTTCGGGCTCGGCCGGAAGCAGCGTGGGCTCCGGCTCCATCAGGTTCTGTCCGACGAGGCTCATGGGCTCATCCTAACGGTTCACCGTCGGCCCCCTGCCACCTCAGACATACCGTCTCAGACACGCCGCCTCACGCGTGCCCTCTCACACCGGGACTGCGGCAGCGCGGGTGTCTCCCGAACCGCCGTCGTCGTTTCCTGCGCTCTTGGCGGCCTTCTTCCGGCGCACAGTCGCGCCGTGGATGACGCGGTGCCGCACGAAGCCGGAGACCTGGTCCACCAGCATGGTGATCAGGATGATCACGAACAGGGTGATGCCGATGGCGTCCCACTCATAAGGACGCTGGCCGAAGAGCCCATTGGGCGGGCTGATCAGCCGGCCGATGCCGCCGGCGCCCAGTGCGCCCAGGATGGCGGAGGCGCGGATGTTGACCTCGAAGCGGTAGAGCCAGATCGCCAGCACCTCAGGCAGCACCTGCGGCAGCACCGCCCAGCGGATCCGCTGGAGGTGGGTGGCGCCCGAGGCCATGGCGGCCTCCAGCGGTCCGGGGTCCACCCCTTCGATGGCCTCGGAGATCAGCTTGGACAGCGTGCCGATGCTGCTGATGCCCAGTGCGAAGGCGCCTGCCATAGCACCGCCCATATTCGCCGGGCCCACACCGAGAAGGGGGATGAAGATCGCCACGGCGAAGACCAGCTCCGGCACCGCACGGATGACGGAGAGGATGAACCGCATGGGGATGTAGATCGCCAACGGAGTCATGTTCCGGGCTGCGAGGATGCCGCAGAACAGCGAGAACAGCGCGCCCACCAGTGTGCCGATCCAGGCGATGGCCACCGATTCCAGCATCGCGTCGAAGGCGTCGGCCCAGTGGCCCTGGGCC
This sequence comes from Nesterenkonia lacusekhoensis, assembly GCF_017876395.1. Taxonomy (NCBI): domain Bacteria; kingdom Bacillati; phylum Actinomycetota; class Actinomycetes; order Micrococcales; family Micrococcaceae; genus Nesterenkonia; species Nesterenkonia lacusekhoensis. Next base: position 2,208,579 of record NZ_JAGINX010000001.1, read on the forward strand.
TCCTCATCCGGGACCTGGGCCACGCCGCCCACCATCTGCACGATGTAGTCCCACATCCGGAAGGGCATCTCGATCAGAGCGGAGAGCGTCATCCCGGTGCCCGCCGCGGAGGAGACGAACAGGACTCCGATGGAGATCAGAGCCAGGTTGTACCAGAACTTCGAGGGTCGCACGGGGCGCTGATCCAGGGCGTCCGGGGTGAACGCACGCTCGCCGGTCTTCAGCCGCTCGGTCTCCTTCGCCCGGCGCCTGCCGGTGGCCGCATAGGCCGCGCCGTAGACCGCCAGGGCGAGGGCGATCAGCCCTGTGCAGGCCGCCGAGCCCCACATGGCTCGACGGAAGACGTCCGAGGTCTCGGCGGCGGGGGCCGCGGTCAGCAGCACGGAGCCGGCGGCCACCAGCACGGCGAGGACCAGGGTCACCGCGATCTTCTGCCCGTAGGTCATCGATGCCTTCGTCATCACAGAAGCCTCTTCCTGATCCACAGTGAGAGCAGATCGACCGCCAGCACCACAGCCACCAGCGCCCACAGGATGGCTCCGACGTGCTCATACCCCTGGGACATGCGCCCGATCTGACGGCTCAGCTCGCCACCGATGCCGGCCACTCCGACGACGCCGAGCGCGGCCGAGGCACGGACGTTCAGTTCGAAGACGTAGAGGCTGTAGGAGATGAAGCTGGGCATCACCGCCGGCAGCACGGACCAGCGGTTGCGCTGCCAGAGGGTCGCTCCGGAGGCGTCGGCGGCCTCCAGCGGACCGGGCGCCACAGCGTCGATGGATTCGCCGAGCAGCTTCGCCACGATCCCGATGTTGAACATGATCAGCGCCAGCACTGCCGCCAGCGCACCGAAGCCGTAGGCGGTGCTGCCGATGAACGCGGCGAAGAGCAGCGCCCAGCCGACGTCGGGGATCGAGCGGACCACGGAGTTCAGGCTCTTGAAGCCCTGGCTGGTGGCCTTGTTCGGACTGGAGACCGGGGAGGCCACCATGGCCAGCAGCAGCCCGATGAAGCATCCCACGATCGTGGCCACCACGGCCATGCACAGGGTGATCAGCCATTCGCCCCAGATGGGCCGGGAGGTGCCGGCCACGTTCGAGAGGAAGAGATACGACCAGTCCGGGTTGAAGTAGCCCACCAGCTGCTCGCGGGTGCTGCCGCCGGTCAGCCGACCGGGCACCTCAGTGATGCGCTCCAGGAAGTAGATGCTGGAGCCGGCCCAGTAGGTGACGATCACGCAGGTCAGCGCGCCGAAGGCGCCCATGGCGCTGACCCGCGTGGCTCGGCAGAGCCCCAGGACGGCCAGCATCACCAGAAAGCCGATCAGCGGCCACTGCGGGGCCCAGAGCGTGGTGAAGCCCAGCGGCAGGAACAGCACTGCGGTGTCTTCGCGCGTCCACCAGAAGAAGGCGAAGGCCAGCACAGCGACGCCGACCAGCAGCAGGTAGGAGGAGAGCGAGGGCTTGGACGGCGAGGGTCTCTTCGAGGGGCCGGTGCTCAGTGCCGCCGGCCGGTCGGCCAGCTCGGTCACTGAGCCCCCTCGACGACGTCTTCCTGGCTGAGGGGCCGCTGGTAGACCTCTTGGATGACGGCGTCGGTGGCCTCCGCGGTGGGTCCGTCGAAGACGACTTCGCCGTCGCGCATGCCGATGATGCGGTCGGCGTAGTCCCGGGCGAGGTCCAGATGGTGCATGTTCACCACGCAGGTGATGCCCAGCTCGCTCTGGATCCGCCGCAGGTCCCCGAGGACCCTGCGCGCCGTGGGCGGGTCCAGGGAAGCCACGGGCTCATCGGCCAGGATGACCTCGGGGTCCTGGGCGATCACGCGGGCGATGGCCACGCGCTGCTGCTGACCGCCTGAGAGGGCGGCCGCACGGTTATAGGCCTTGTCGACGATCCCCACCCGCTCCAGGGACTGGAACGCGATCTCCCTGTCCTCGGGGCGGTACCAGCCCAGCAGCGAGCGCCAGGTGGGCGTCATCGCGGAGCGGCCGATCAGCACGTTGTTCAGCACGCTGATGCGGCCGACGTTGTTGAACTGCTGGAAGATCATGCCGACCCGTGAACGCAGTCGGCGCAGCTTGGCCTTGTTCCTCGGGTCCACCACAGTGTCGCCCACCGTCAGCGTGCCGTCGGTATAGGGCACCAGGCCGTTGACCGCGCGGATCAGCGTGGACTTCCCGGCTCCGGAGAGGCCGATGATCGCGACGAACTCACCCTGCTCGATGGTCAGGGAGATGTCGTTCAGGCCTTTGAAGCCGTTGGGGTAGACGACGTGGACGTTCTCGAAAGTGATCATGTGGGTAGGGTCCTCAGCACTGGAGGCGCGGACCCGGCGCTCGGCCGGACCGCGCCCCAGGTTCTCAGAGAATGTCACTGAGTTCAGTGAGCAGAACGAGTCACTCGCCGGCTTCGTCGCCGAAGTCGTTGTAGACCTCGCGGGCGACGTCCAGCGCGTCCTCGTCAGCCTCGGCCAGGCCCTCGATCTCGTAGACCTGGTACAGCGGGTCACCCTCGGTGCCCTCGTCCTCATCGCCGACCTCAACCTCTTCGCCGAAGGACAGGAAGGCCTCCTTCAGGACCTCCAGCTCGTCCTCGTCGAACTCATCGGATGCGACGATGCCGTCGTTCGGGATCGGTCCGGCCCAGGCGAAGACCACGAGCTCTTCGCCGACGTCGGGGTTCTCTTCGGCGATGTTCTCGCGGGCGTCGTCGAAGGAGGTGCCGATCGGGAACTCGCCGTTGTAGACGTTCTGCACGGCCTCGTCGTGGCCGCCGGAGAACTGGGCGTCCACCTCGACGCCGAGGTCGTTGAGCTGGGTCTGCGGGAAGTAGAAGCCGGAGGCGGAGCCTTCCTCCACGTAGGCCACCGGGGTGCCGTCCTCGATCAGCTCCAGGGCGTCCTCACCCATGGGGCCGTACTCAGCCATCTCGCCGGACTCTTCGTCGTAGATGCCGTTGCAGAAGGAGAAGCCGTTCTCGTCCTCGACGACGTCGTCCAGGCAGTAGGTGTCCGGGTCGTTGGTGAACCACTGGGTGACGTACTGGTCCTCGCCGTAGCGGATGGACTGGAGGATCGGGTGGCCGCCTGCCTCGTCCTCGGCCTGGATCATGCCCACCGGACCGGACATCAGCAGCTGCACGTCGCCGGCCTGCATGCCCTGGATGACGCCCAGGTAGCTGTCGGCGAAGAAGATCTCGACGTCGAAGCCGTCCAGTGCCTCGGAGAGCTGGTCCGCCAGCGCGTTGGCGTTCTCCTCCTCGGCCTCGGTGGCGGAGTCGGTGGCCGGGACCAGGCCGATGGTGATGGTGTCCACCGACTCGATGCCGGAATCACCGCCGCCTTCGCCGCCCTCGTTGTCGACGTCGCCCTCATCGCCGGCGCAGGCGGTCAGCCCCAGGGTCAGAACGCCTGCCAGCGCGAAGGCAGACTTGGTCGTGAAACGCATATGGATTTCCCTCTTTCCTCAAGATGCAGGTGAGCGGCCGCGACGGCCGCCTGCGCAGCGATCAGCCGGTGAGGCGCTGACAGGCGCAGTTATGAGCATCACTCTAGAGTGCGGCATGAGGGGCGACAACCTGGCACCGCGCAGTTGGATCAGCTGTCACCCAATGTTTACGTGGGTCATCTCCGTCAGCAGATCAGAGACCTGACTCCACTGCTGCACACGGCGAGTGGGATCACCCAGCCCGGTGCCGAAGCGGTCGATGAGCACCGTGGTGCCGCCCTGGGCGTGGACATGCTCCAGATCATTGCGCCAGATGTCCCCCACCGAGATGATCCGCTCCGGGACCACCTCCAGGCCGCCGTCGGCCCGAGCCGCCTGCTCCTGGGCGGCACGCACCGCGGCCGGCATGCCGAAGGGCTTCTGCGCCCCGTTGATCACTGCATCGAAGCTGTCGGTCAGCCCCAGATGCTGCAACCAGGGGCCGAAGGCATCGGCGGGAGAGTTGGTGATCAGCACGACGCCGGCCACCTCCCGCAGCTGAGCCAGCAGCTGTTCCACCCCCTGAGGGGCGTGGACGTCCGAGTGCTCCAGTCCGCGGGCCAGCAGAGCCCGGCGGCCCTGCGCAAAGGCGACGCCGGCCTCCTCATCGGTCAGTCCCGCCTGGACGGCGAGCAGCTGGACCAGCTGGTAGCCGTCCTGCAGGGGCCAGGAGGTCGGATGGGCTTTGGCCTTCCCCGCCTCCTGTGCCGCGGCTGAGCGGACGGCCTCCTGGTCCACGTGCAGCGGCCACCCCGAGGCGTCGTAGCGGATCTCGGAAGCGAGCAGGGTGTTCTGCGCGAAGGCACGCTCCACAGCCGCGCGGACCGTGCCGGCCTCGGGACCGTCCCTGCCCTGCTCAGCCAGGAGGCGATCGACCTCCTCGGCGTAGAAGAGCACCGGGTCATCGCCCAGGCAGAGAGTGCCGTCGAAGTCCAGGAGGATCAGCTGGTCGCGCATGCCAGTGATCTTGGCACACCCACAGAGACGAAATCACCCCGCCGATCTCCTGCGGGCCGCCCCAGAAGGGCGGGTCCGCAGGAGATCAGCGGGGTGATCCCAAGGGCGCGTGGACGCTCAGCGCATCATTTGACCGACTTGCCGGCCGAGCCCAGCCACTGCGCGGACTCGACGATGCGGGCGGCCATGGACTCCTCAGCCTTGGCGCCCCAGACGCGCGGGTCGTAGGTCTTCTTGTTGCCGACATCGCCGTCGACCTTCAGGACCCCGTCGTAGTTGGAGAACATGTGACCAGCCACCGGACGGGTGAAGGCGTACTGGGTGTCGGTGTCGATGTTCATCTTGATGGTGCCGTAGCTGACGGCGTCGCGGACCTCCTGCTCGGTGGAGCCGGAGCCGCCGTGGAAGACCAGGTCGAAGGGGCGGTCCTTGCCGTACTTCTCGCCGGCGGCGTCCTGGATCTCCTTGAGGATCTCCGGGCGCAGCTTCACGTTGCCCGGCTTGTAGACGCCGTGGACGTTGCCGAAGGTCAGCGCAGTGATATAGCGGCCCTTCTCCCCGGTGCCCAGAGCCTCGATGGTGGCGATGGCGTCCTCGACGGTGGAGTAGAGCTTCTCGTTGATCTCGTTCTCCACACCGTCCTCCTCGCCGCCGACGGTGCCGATCTCGACCTCGAGGATCTGCTTGGCGGCGGAGGTGCGCTCCAGCAGCTCTGCGGCGATGCGCAGGTTCTCCTCCAGGGTCTCTGCGGAGCCGTCCCACATGTGCGAGTTGAAGATCGGGTCGCGGCCTGCCTTGACCTCAGCCTCGGAGGCCTCCAGCAGCGGCAGGACGAAGCCGTCCAGCTTGTCCTTGGGGCAGTGGTCGGTGTGCAGGGCGATGTTCACCCCGTAGTTCTTGGCGACCTGCTTGGCGAAGGCGGCGAAGCCCAGCGAGCCGGCCACCATGTCCTTGATGGAGGCGCCGGACCAGTAGGCGGCACCACCGGTGGAGACCTGGATGATGCCGTCGGACTCCGCCTCGGCGAAACCGCGGATGGCGGCGTTCAGCGTCTGCGAGCTGGTGACGTTCACAGCCGGGTAGGCGTAGCCGCCGGACTTGGCGGCGTCGATCATCTCGTTGTACTTGTCCGGTGTTGCAATAGCCACGCTGAACTCCTTCAGGTCTGAATCGATGGCGGCGACGGCGTCGGTGCCCTCGCCCCCATCCTAACCAGCGGCCCCGAAGGGGTCACCCCGACAGCACCGCGTCCGACAGGTGAGCAGAGTGATCCAGCCCCTACGGAGCGGCGTCGGGCTCCTGTTAGGTTGGCGGGCATGAAACTCAGCCATCTCCCCGCACGAGTGACCGCCGGCGCCCTGATCCTGAACGCAGGACTGGACATCAAGAAGCTGCCCGATGAGGCGGCCGCCGGCATGCAGGACATGGGCGCCAACGGCGTTCCCCCGGTGAAGAAGCTCTCCCCCGGCACCTTCCGCAAGGCACTCTCCCGCAGCGAGGTGGCACTCGGCGCCGCCCTGCTGACCCCGTTCGTGCCCAGCTGGATGGCCGGCGCCGGCCTGGCCGGGTTCTCCGGCGCCCTGATGGCCATGTACTTCCGCACCCCGGAGATGACCAAGGAGGACGGCATCCGGCCCACAGAGGCAGGCACGCCGATCGCCAAGGACGCCATCATGTTCGGCACCGGTGTGACACTGATGCTGGATGACCTGATGAGGACCAAGAAGTGAGCACACCGCCCTTCGGGCTGCTGCTCGACGTCGACGGCCCCATCGCCTCCCCGGTCTCCCGGACGGTGGCGGTGGGGTCGATCGGCGGGGACCTGGCGGCCATGGCCAACGCCGGGATCCCCGTCATCTTCAACACCGGGCGTTCCGATGCGTTCATCGCCGAACAGGTGGTCCCGGTGCTGCGCGCGGCCGGACTGCAGTCCTCGACCCCTGTGCATACCGTGAGCGAGAAGGGCGCCGTCTGGGCCGAGGTCACCCCGCAGGGCCTGGGCGAGATCTCGGTGGACGAGGAGCTCCGACTGCCTGTTGCCCTCGGCGAGGAGGTCCGGCACCTGGTGGCCGAGCGCTTCTCGGAGCTGATGTTCTTCGACGAGACCAAGCGTGCGATGGTCTCCGTGGAGCAGCACGTGGAGGTCGCCTCGGAGGACTACCTGGCCGCCCAGAAGGAGTTCGACGCCGCCATAGGCGCCCTGCTGGAGAAGCGCGGCCTGGATGAGGTGCGGATCGACCCGACGATCATCTCCACGGATGTGGAGCACCAGCGCCTGGGCAAGGACCTAGGGGCGGCCCGGAGCCTGAGCCTGCTGGCCGAGCAGGGCATCCGCCCGCAGGCCTGGTACACCATGGGCGACTCACGCAGCGACTACAAGATGGCCGACTGGCTTCACGAGCAGGGTCACACTGTCAGCCATGTGGACGTGCGTCCGGCCGACGGCATCCCGGAGACCGAGTACCCGGTGCTGGTCTCCGAGTCCGGGGCCATCCATGATGAGGCCGGCGCAGAGTTCCTGAGTCGGTGGGCGGCGTCGCTGTGAACGCCTGACCGATTCCTGCGGGACCGGCCCCGACGACGCGATCGCTACTGGACGCCGAGCAGCCGCAGGCCTGCTGCGGCCGCGGCACCGACGAGCACCACGACGATGAACGGGGCCCGCAGCAGCAGGGCGACGGCGGCGGCCAGCAGCGCGCCGACGCGTGCGTCGAAGGAGAGGCCGTCGTCGCCGGAGAAGGTGTTCATCGCGACCAGCGCGGCCAGCAGCGCGACGGTGAGCACTCCGGAGATCTGAGTGACCAGCCGGTGCTGCAGCCAGGCGGCGGGCACCAGGTAGCCGATGATCTTGGTGGCGTAGGCGGCGGCGCAGGCCAGCAGGATCCACATCCACAGACTGCTCATGCGCGGCTCACCGCCTCCTGACGGCGGGCTGAGATCAGGCCCCAGATCACCGCGACGCCGGCGGCGATGAGGATCGGGATGCCCGCCGGCACCGCGGGCATGGTCAGCGTGGTCACCAGCGCGGCGAGCACCGCAAGGGCCCACGGCTCCTTGGAGCGCAGACGCGGCCAGAGCAGGGCGAGGAAGGCGGCGACCACGGCGCCGTCGAGCCCGAGGGCCTCCGGCTCGGCGATGTGGTCTCCGGCCACGGCCCCGATCACTGTGGCGATGTTCCAACCGATGTAGACGCCCACTCCGGTGATCCAGAAGCCGCGACGCCGCTCGGCCTGGGTCTGTTGAGCGGTGGCCACGGCCATCGACTCATCGATCGTGACCTGGGCGGCGCCGTACCGGGCGAGGCCGGTGGGGTTCAGCAGCGCCTTGAGCTGGACCGCGTAGATCGTGTTGCGCACCGACAGCAGCGTGGCCCCGGTGAACGCGGTGGCCGGAGAGCCGCCGGAGGCCAGCACCCCGATGAGGGCGAACTGCGATCCCCCGGTGAACATCAGCGCGCTCAGCGCCACGGTCTGCCAGAAGGTCAGCCCTGAGGCCACCGACAGGGCGCCGAAGGAGAGGCCGTAGAGCGCCACGGCGAAGGAGACGGAGAGCCCGGCGCGGGCGGCTGGGGTCAGACGCAGCAGGCGGCCGTCGTCCTTCGGAGCATCATGCACAGGGCAATAATAGTCAAAATATCAGGCGCAGAAATTGCCTCCGCGCGATGATATTCTCAGATTATGCGCAATAACCACTCGGTGAATGACTTGGACCGTGCGATCATTGCCGAGCTTCAGCGGGACGCTCGGCTGAGCAACACTGAACTGGCCCGGCGCGTGGGGCTGACCCCCGCCCCCTGCCTGCGTCGCGTACAGCGCTTGGAGAAGGACGGGGTGATCGAGGGGTACCACGCCGCGCTGAACCCCAAGGCCGCCGGACAGGGGTTCGAGGTGATCGTGGCGGTGGACATCGCCGTGAACAACACGGCCACTGTGCAGGACTTCGAGGCCGCCGCCGTCGCGGTGCCCGAAGTGACCGAGGTGCGGCGCATGTTCGGCCAGCCCGACTACTACCTGAGGGTCCAGGTGGCCGACGGTGAGGCCTACGAGGCGCTGAGCATCTCCACGCTCTCTCAGCTGCCGGCGGTCAGCCGGGTCCTGTCCCACCAGACCATGCGCCGCCTGAAGGGCTGAGCCTCCACCCCTCCCCTACAACCCTCGTTTTACCAAGCGATTTTCGCTTTACCCACCCGTATACGCGGGGGTAATCCGAATTCAGGGTGGTAAAACGAGGGTCAGAACAGCAGAGGGCCAGGACAGCAGAAGGTCAGGACTTGGCCTGCTCCACGGCCAGGTCGAACTCGCGCTCCAGCTCCGGGTCCTCGCGGAAGGTCAGCAGGCTGACCACGACGGCGACCAGCACGTTGGCCGCGAAGCCGGGGATGATCTCGTAGAGCGTCGCCCCGAAGACCTCCGGGCCGAAGGCCGACCACAGGAACACAGTGGCCGCACCGGCCACCATGCCCGCGAGGGCACCCCAGGCGCTGAGCCGCCGCCAGAACAGGGAGAGCAGGATGGCCGGCCCGAAGGAGGCCCCGAAGCCCGCCCAGGCGAAGGCCACCAGCTCCAGGATCGTTCCACCGGGGTTCAGCGCGAGCAGCACGCCCACCACGGCCACCAGCAGCACGCAGACCCGGCCCATCAGCAGCAGGCGCCGCGGGGAGGTTCTGCGCCCGAGCACCTGGTAGATGTCCTCCACGAAGGCCGAGGAGCTCACGATCAGCTGGCTGGAGACCGTGCTCATGATCGAGGCCAGCACGGCGGCGAAGACCAGGCCTACGACCAGCGGGTGCAGCAGGATCTGAGACAGCGCGAGGACCACATGTTCCGGGTTCTCCAGGCTGTGCTCGGTGTCGTTGAAGTAGGCCACACCCACCAGCCCGGCCACCACTGCTCCCAGCAGGGACAGCGCCATCCAGCCGATGCCGATCCGCCGGGCCGCCTTGGCCTCAGAGGGCCTGCGCAGCGCCATGAAGCGCACGATCACGTGGGGCTGGCCGAAGTAGCCCAGGCCCCAGGCCAGCGCGGAGACGACGCCGACCACAGTGGCCGCCGTCAGTGCCTCCCCGCCGATCAGCGAGAGCCGTGAGGGATCCACGTCCTCGATCACGGCCACAGCCTCGCCCACCCCGCCCAGGGAGAACAGGGCGATCACCGGCACGATGAGCAGGGCGAAGAGCATCATCGCACCCTGAACCACATCGGTCAGCGAGGCGCCCAGGAATCCGCCCAGCAGCGTGTAGAGCAGCGTGACGCCGGCGACGACGAACATGCCGGTCAGGTACGGGGTGTCGAAGGCCAGGCGGAAGAACTCGCCGCCGGCGACCATCATGGAGGCCACGTAGAAGGTGAAGAACACCAGCACGATCACCCCGGAGACGATGCGCAGCAGGCGGCTGCGGTCATGCAGCCGATTCTCGAAGAAGCTGGGGATGGTGATCGAGTTCTTCGCCACCTCGGTGTAGGAGCGCAGCCGCGGTGCCACGATCCGCCAGTTCAGATAGGCGCCCAGGGTCAGTCCGACGGCGATCCACGCCTCGATCAGGCCGGTCAGGTAGATAGCACCGGGCAGGCCCATCATGAGCCAGCCGGACATGTCCGAGGCGCCTGCGCTCAGCGCTGCCGCCCAGGAGGGCAGCCTGCGCCCGGCCAACAGATAGCCCTCATGGTCGTCGGTGCGCCGATAGGCGTAGATCCCGATGGCGATCATCACCGCGAAGTAGAGGATCAGCGCGACGACGAGGTAGGCCTGGTCAGACAAACGAACTCCTGGGACTGGCGGACAGTGAGCGGCACCACGTTACTCGAGAAACTCTGATTCCACTCAACTCACCCGAAGCGGTGCTGGCGCACCCAGGCATGCATGGCGACGCCGGCCGCCACCCCCGCGTTGATCGAACGCGTGGAGCCGAACTGAGCGATGGAGAGCGTGTCCCGCGAGGCCTGCCGGATCTCCTCGCTGAGTCCCGGTCCCTCCTGCCCGAAGACCAGCACGCAGCGTTTCGGCAGATCATAGGTCTCCAGCGGCACAGATTCGGGGAAGAGATCGACGCCGATCACCGGCAGCCCCTCCTGCTGCGCCCACTCGACGAAGTCCTCCACACTCGGGTGGTGCCTCACATGCTGGTAGCGGTCGGTGACCATCGCCCCGCGCCGGTTCCAGCGCCTCTTGCCGATGATGTGCACCTCGGCGGCCAGAAAGGCGTTGGCGGTGCGGACCACCGTGCCGATGTTGAAGTCGTGCTGCCAGTTCTCGATGGCCACGTGGAAGCCGTGCCGGCGTCGGTCCAGGTCAGCGACGATCGCCTCGCGGCTCCAGTACCGGTATTCGTCCACCACGTTGCGGCGGTCCCCGTCGCGCAGCAGCTCCGGATCCCAGTGCTCACCCTCCGGCCACGGGCCCTCCCGCGGCCCGACGCCGACCTCTCGCTGTTCTTCATCTGTCACACCGTCGAGCGTATCTGAGTAGGCTCAGAGCATGAGCCAGCTCCCCAATCCCCTGGAACAGCTCTCCCTCGATCAGCTCCGGCAGCGCCGCTCGGCGAAGTGGCGGGCCTTCGGCGATGACGTCCTGCCGCTGTGGGTGGCCGAGCAGGACGTGCCTCTGGCTGAGCCGGTGGCCCAGGCCCTGCACCGGGCGGTGGAGCTGGGCGACACCGGCTATCCCTTCTCCGGCGAGTTCGCGGAGTCGCTCTCCGAGTTCGCCTCCGCCCGCTGGGGCTGGAAGCCTGCGCTGACACAGATCCGCCCGGTGCGGGACGTGATGACCGGCGTCGTGGAGGCGCTGAAGCTGGTCACGGATCTGGCCGACACCGTGATCGTGAACTCCCCGGTCTATCCCCCGTTCTTCAACTATCCGCGCAGCGCCGGGATGCGGGTGGTCGAAGCTCCGCTGGGGGCCGACGGTCGGCTGGACCTTCAGATGTTGGAGGAATCGTTCAACCTGCGCACCCTGGGCGGCAGCGCGGCGTTTCTGCTGTGCAATCCGCATAACCCCACCGGTGCGGTGCATTCCCGGGAGGAGCTGGAGCAGGTCGCCCAGCTGGCCGAGAAGTACGGCATCCGGGTGGTCGCCGATGAGATCCACGCACCCCTGACCTACGACGCCGAGTTCGTCCCGTACCTGTCGGTGGATCCGCGCGGCTTCTCCGTGATGGCGGCGTCGAAGGCGTGGAACCTGGCGGGCACCAAGGCAGGTCTGCTGGTCGCCGGAGAGGAGGCCGTCGCCGAGCTGAGCGAACTGCCCCGGGAGGCGGCCCACGGCGCCAGCCACTTCGGGGTCATCGCCCAGACAGCGGCCTACCGCGAGGGTGGAGACTGGCTGGAGGCGCTGCTGGCGGGGCTGGACTCCAACCGGAGGCTGCTGGGCGAACTGCTCAGCGACCATCTTCCGGATCTGACCTGGACCGCCCCGCAGGGGACCTATCTGGCCTGGTTGGACTTCAGCGCCTACGGCTTTGAAGACGACGTGGCCGAAGGCGGCGAGGAGACCCCCATCAAGGGACCGGCCAAGTTCCTGCTGCAGCAGGCGAAGGTCGCGCTGACGGCGGGACATCCCTTCGGCACGGGCGGCGAGCGCCATGCGCGGCTGAACTTCGCCGCCTCCCAGCAGACCATCACCGAGGCTGTGGAACGGATGGGCGCAGCGCTGCGCTGAAGAACCATGTTCGCAGGATGGAGCCGCCGACGCCGGCAGAACAAGGTCAAGCCCGGCGACGGGCATCATCTCAAGGCCTTCCGCTGGTGGCATCTGGCCCACCGGTCACTGTTCCACCTGCGGATGGAGGGAAGCACTCGGGTCTACGCGGTCAGCCTGGACCACTTCGACCTCGACGAGAAGGCCCACCTGTACCTGGACGGGCGGCATGAGGCGGAGTCCACCCTGCCGGCCGCCTTCCCCGTGCCGGGCGGGCATATCGAGGTGGCGGCCTCGACCTTCGGGGTCAGGCGGATGCACTATGTGCCCCAGGAGGGCGGGCCGGAGCGGCAGCTGACCCCGGATGCGGACTCCAACGAGGGCTACCGGGCCCGCTTCGCGGCCCGGCATCCGCTGGCCAGCCGCATGATCGGCGTCGTGTCCCTGGTGGTTCTGGTGGTCGCGCTGGTGCTGGGCATCCCCCAGCTGCTCGAAGAGATCACCAGCATCGAGGCGGTGGCCGATGTGGTGGGGACCTTCAGCTCACCGCTGCATCTGCCGGTCTGGGCGAACACCGCGCTGGTCGTCGCCGCTGCTCTGGCCAGCTTTGAGCGGGCGCTGCGGCTGCGGCACAACTGGCTGCTGGACGGCGACGCCGACCTAGACCTCTGAAGCAGCCCTGGACCTCTGAAGCAGACCTGGATCCCTGAAGGGGCCTGCCCGCCTCAGAGCTGCGCGCTGATCTGGTCCGCGTAGCTGCTCACCCGGGCATAGACCCCGGGGTACCCGGCCTGCGCACAACCGTTGCCGAAGGAGACGACGCCGACCAGCTGATCGCCGACCACGAGCGGACCGCCCGAATCGCCCTGGCAGGCGTCCTGGCCCGCGGCCGGGAAGGCTGGATCATCAGCCAGCTCGATCGTCGGAGCATCGACGGCACGGTCCAGAGTGACCACGGCGATGTCATGGTCATGGGCCGTGTCGGAGTACTCGGGGTGGACCCAGACATCCTCGACGCCGGCCTGCTCCCCGCCCCTCGGCGGCACCCCGCGGAAGTGGATTTCTGCTGGGCTGTATCTCTGCTGGGCTGTATCTCTGCTGGGCTCAGGCTTCGCGGCCTCGAGTGACCAGGGGCATCGCTGCAGCGATGATGATCGCCGCCACCGCCATCGCGGCGAAGGCCCCGCTGTAGCCCGCGGCCCCGATGACAGCGCCCAGTGCCACTGCCCCGACGCCGAACCCTCCGTCATAGGCCACGTTCCAGACCGTGCTGGCCGCACCGGACTTGCCGGGACCGAACCGTTCCACGGTCACCACGAAGGAGTCGTTCTGCGCAGCCCCGAACCCTGCTCCCACCAGTGCCGAACCGAGCAGCAGAAGCGGCAGCGGACCCTGCAGGGAGAGGGCCAGCAGCCCCAGCCCAGCACCGGCGAGCAGAGTGGAGAGCACCACCAGCCGCCCGGCTCCTGAACGGCCGATGACTCCGGCGCCGAGGCGGCCCAGGATCAGTGCGATCGAGGCGACCAGCAGAGCCGTGGCGGCCTGGCCGGCGTCGGGACCCGCCAACGGCAGGAACGTGGTCAGCGCGCCGAAGGCGGCCGCGGTGAGGAGGAAGAGGAGCAGCGGAGGCAGGACCTTCCCCATGCCGGCCAGCGAGCTGAGTGAGAACTCGGTGCGCACTGCCGGCAGCAGCGCACTGAGCCCGGCCGCTGCCAGCGAGGCGATGCCCGCACCCCAGAAGACCACCTCGAAGCTGACCGTCTGAGCCACCCAGACACCACCGGAGAGGGCCCCGAGGTTGGGCAGAGCGGCCGCGGCCCCGTAGAGCGCGGCCACAGTGGAGAGCTTGCCCATGCCGGCCAGCTCGGCCAGCAGAGCAGCGCCGGCCACGACCATCATGGCGAACCCGATGCCGCGCACTGCGGTGATCAGCAGGATCCAGAGCAGGCCGTCGGAGAGGACGTAGAGCGGCGTCGGGGCTCCCAGGAGCACGGCGCCGAGGATGATCATCCCGCGCAGGCTCATCAGGCGGAACAGCCAGGGTGAGGCCATCTGCGCAGCCACGGTGGCACCCATCATCACCCCGGTGGTGGCTCCCACGGCCACGCTGGCAGCCCCACCGGCCGAGGCCCACAGCGGCACCACGGAGAGCAGCCCGGCGTAGTTGCCGAAGGCCAGGGCAGTGACCAGCAGCAACAGGGCCAGCCCACGGACGTCAGGGCTCTGCCACGGCTGCTCCTGGGGCTCACTCACCGACGATCACGCACCTATCGTAAGGGGACGCCGCCTCGCCACCTTCATTTCCAGGAAACTTCTGCGTGATTAGACTCGGGGCATGCGCGAGCTACAGTCTGAGATCGTCGAAGAGATGGGCGTCAAGCCGGAGATCGACCCGGCGGAGGAGGTGCGGCGCCGCACCGACTTCCTGGCGGAGTATCTGCAGTCGGTGGGAGCCCGGGGCTTCGTGCTCGGCATCTCCGGCGGCGTGGATTCCTCCCTGGCCGGCAAGCTGTGCCAGCTGGCGGTGGAGAAGCTGCGCGATCAGGGCGTGGACGCTTCCTTCCATGCCATGCGGCTTCCCCATGGCATCCAGAAGGATGAGGACGACGCCGCCCGCGCTCTGGAGTTCATCGGACCGGACCACACCCACACCTTCAACATCGAGAAGGCCGTCACCGGCGTCGATGTGGCCTTCACCGAGAGCTTCGGACGGAACCTGAGGGACTACCACCGCGGCAACGTGAAGGCCCGCCTGCGGATGACCGCTCAGTACGCAGTGGCCGGCGAACAGCAGGCATTGGTGGTCGGCACCGACCAGGGCGCGGAGTCCATCACCGGATTCTTCACCAAACACGGTGACGGCGGCGCCGACGTCCTGCCGCTGTTCACCTTGAACAAGCGCCAGGTCCGGCAGCTTCTGAAGCACCTGGGCGCCTCGGAGCCGCTCTACACCAAGGCCCCCACCGCCGATCTGCTCGATGAGAACCCCGGACAGCTGGATGAGGCCGAGCTGGGGATCAGCTACGACCACATCGACGACTACCTAGAGGGCCGCGAGATCCCGGCGGATGAGGCGGAGAAGCTGGAGAGGCGCTATCTGGCCACTCGCCATAAGCGCACTGTTCCAGTCTCGATCCAGGACCAGTGGTGGCGTGACTGATCTGCGCGTCCCACTGAATTTGCGCGCCCCTGGGAGTTGCCCCTAAACTCTTATAGGTTCCCACGAGGGTTCGCGCCCCCATCGTCTAGCGGCCTAGGACACCGCCCTTTCACGGCGGCGGCACGGGTTCGAATCCCGTTGGGGGTACTCTCCGCAGAGACCGGTCACCGATTTTGCGGAGGCGGAGAAAGCCTGGTAGAGTTTCTCCTCGTGCTGAACGGCACAACAGATGAATAAGGCCCTGTGGCGCAGTTGGTTAGCGCGCCGCCCTGTCACGGCGGAGGTCGCGGGTTCAAGTCCCGTCAGGGTCGCTCTCGCCAGAGCTGAGGCGCCAAGCTCGCGGTATGCTTGTTGGCGAGTATGGCTCTGTAGCTCAGTTGGTAGAGCGTTCGACTGAAAATCGAAAGGTCACCGGATCGACGCCGGTCGGAGCCACCAGAGCAGTAAGGCCCCGTTCCTCCTCGGAGGGACGGGGCCTTACTCGTGTCTCAACCGTTCACTGCTCGTTCCACCGGCCCAGAAGCTGCGTGGCCAACCGCTCGCCTTGTGACTCCCAGAACGCCTCAGCGATGTCCTGGCCTCGTACAGCTAGCTCCGCGGCCACTCCTCACCGACCCGACGGAGCCGCTGGTAGTCGGTGATTCGCTTGGCAAACCGGCACGTAGGGATCGGAACACAACCCAGGACAGTTCACCCTGTTCCTGCATCAGCCCCACAACTAAAGAGCGCTATCTCCGAAGTACTGGAGATAGCGCTCTCTAGATCAGGCTTCCAATTAATCGGTCACCCGCTCGGAGCGGGGCCTCTCAGCCTGATATGCGTGCCACAACGTCAGTACAAGCAACAAGCCATAGCCAATGTTGATCAGCATGCCGGTGGCCGTAACGACCCCTATCGAAGCGACCAAGAAGCCTAAAACCGGAGGCCAAGCGAAGTGAGCCCAACCCCGCGCGTAGGACAGTCCGGTCAAAATCATCGCGGCCAAAACTGTTGCGACCCCGTGATTCACCCATTGGTCACTGGTACCAATGGTTCCGGCAGCTGCGATACCAATACTCAACGAGCCGAGCAACAGAATCGCGAGGCTAGGTCCAAATTTGATCAGCATCACGGTCTCCTAACCTGAGAGATGTCTATCAGCAGCTGGATACCGGGAAGACCGTAATCGGATTAGTCGGCTTTGCAGCCATGCACGTGCTACCCACTGCTCCTGGGTCGTACGCATCGATCGCCTCTGACACTGCGAGGCCAGCTGCAGCGCATCCTATTCCGCCCCACACGTTAGCAATAAAGCCACAGGCCAGTGCGCCCACGCTTGTTCCAGTCGAGGCAGCCGACTGCCACTGGCTCACAGTGGCAGCTACGTAAGGTCCACTGCTCCAACCAACACTCCACATAGGCTGGATGGTCCCGGGGTCAACAGATGTGTCGATACTCCAGCCCAAAGTCACCCCGTCAACGGTCTTTTCATAGCGTTCACCCTCGCCCGAAACTTGTTCGAACCCTTCTGCTACCAGAATCTCTCGCTTCTCGTCTTCGGTAGCGGCGTTAGCGACGGTATCGAAAAGGCTTCCTTCTTCAGGGGCCGGCGCGTCGATTGCAGCCTGGGTGGTCGCTTCTACTTGCGCCGCAGAGGTCTGAGTTGGCGTGCCACTCGCCGAGGCTCCAGTTGCTGTTGCAAGCGGCAGGACAAGCGCCAGGGCAACCGTAGTTGACAGCTTAGTCAGGTTTCGGATCATCACATGTTTTCAAGTTGGATATGTTCATTCGATCTATACGCGTGCCTGCCGCATCCTGTCATTTCTGCAACTCGCTGTAAACACGAGCATTCGGCGGGTTTCCGCTTGGTGATGACCAGTCATGGGTCCTGCTCCGATCTATTGAACGAAGAGGGTCGGGGTTATGCTCAAGAAGTGCAGCCCGGCTTTCAAGGAGCGGGCGATCAGGATGTTGAACCACTAGTCAGCATCGCAGTAATCGGAGAGTTCGAGCGGTTCGCCGCTTCGAGCTCATCGCCCCCGAACGCAACGATCTCTGAATCGAAAGGTCACCGGATCGACGCCGGTCGGAGCCACCAGAGCAGTAAGGCCCCGTTCCTCCTCGGAGGGACGGGGCCTTACTCGTATCTCAACCGTTCACTGCTCGTTCCACCGGCCCAGAAGCTGCGCAGCCTGCTCGCCGAGCGCCATCTGCAGCAACGGACCGAAGCTGATCCGGCTGACCCCCAGTTCGGCCAGCCGCGGCAGAGCCAGCCCCTCGGGGATGGCGCCGCGTTCGGGATGCGCCGTGACATTCAGCGGCGTGCTGACCTGCTCGAGGATCGTGGTGAGGACCTGCTCACTGGGCAGTCCCACGGGGTAGAGGCTGTCCGCGCCGGCCTGTTCCAGCAGAGACAGCCGGTGCAGAGTCTCGGCAAGCGGATCGGCGAAATCGTCCGCGTGCTTATAGACGTCGGTACGGCCGTTGATCACCAGGTGGACTCCGGCCGCCTCGGCGGCCCGGCGGATTCCGGCGATGTACTCGCCATGCTCCTCAGCGCCACGCATCTGACCGCGGGAATGGACAGTGTCCTCGATGTTGATACCCACGACGCCGGCCGCCAGCGCCTTCTCCACCAGTTCCGCGGGATCGGTGTCATAACCGGATTCGAGGTCGGCCGAGACCGGGATGTCCACGGCGGCGGTGATGCGCGCGATCGCCTCCAGCGCCTGGTCCAGGGTCATGTCTTCGCCGTCGCCCGCGCCCAGCGAGTCGGCGAGCGGGTGACTGCCCACGGTGAGCGCGTCGAAGCCGGCGTCGGCGATCAGCCGCGCGGACCAGACGTCCCACGCGGTGGGCAGGACCACCGGAGCGTCCCGATGATGGAGCTGCAGCAGAGTCTCGGCACGGGCACGCAGAGTGGCGGCGTCGAAGACGGGGGTTGAGCCGGAGGAGGTCATGGAGGGTCCTTTCCCTGAAGAAGATCCGGTGGCGCTGATGATCCAGCGCCGAGGGCTGACAGGCGGTGATGTTCACCCGTCCCGCATGCTGTGGAGAACCGGCGCGATGTGTCAGACCCCTGTGGCAGAGTGAACACCGTGACCTCCTCACCGATTCCTCCCTCCGCAGCCTTCCACGCCGAAGCCCGGGAGCGCCTCACCGCCCTCACCGGGCGGGACGCAGACTTCCGCCCCGGTCAGCTGGAGGCGATCTCCGCCCTGGTGGAGCAGCGGCGCCGAGTGCTGGTGGTGCAGAAGACCGGATGGGGCAAGTCAGCCGTGTACTTCCTGGCCGCGCATCTGCTGCGCCGTCGGGGCCGCGGCGTGAGCCTGATCGTCTCTCCGCTGATCGCCCTGATGCGGGACCAGATCGCAGCCGCGGCTCGAGCCGGAGTCAGCGCGCAGGCGGTGAACTCCGCGAACGCCCACGAATGGGACTCCGTGGTGGAGGCGCTGGCCGCCGATGAGCTGGATGTGCTGCTGATCTCTCCGGAGCGCCTGGCGAACCCTCGGTTCCGCGACGAAGTGCTGCCCGGGCTGCTCGAGCGGCTGGGCATGCTGGTGGTGGACGAGGCCCACTGCATCTCTGACTGGGGCCACGACTTCCGTCCCGACTACCGCCGGATCGGGGAGATCGTCCGCGGACTGCCCACTGAGGTCCCGGTGCTGGCCACTACGGCGACGGCCAACTCGCGGGTCGTGGACGACGTCGCCGCGCAGCTGGCCCCGGCCGGCGACACCAGCGATCAGCAGGTGATGGTGCTGCGTGGCAGCCTCAGCCGCGATTCGCTCCGGCTCGGGGTGCTCACACTGCCGGAGTCCGAGCAGCGGATCGCCTGGCTGACCCAACATCTGGGCTCGCTGACCGGAAGCGGCATCGTCTATGCGCTGACCGTCTCCCAGGCCCAGGACCTGACCCGGCATCTGCGCGAGCACGGTCATGAGGTCGCCGCCTACACCGGCCAGACCGACCCGGACGAACGTCAGCAGCTCGAGGCCGCGCTGAAGGAGAACCGGGTCAAGGCGCTGATCGCCACCTCCGCGCTGGGCATGGGCTTCGACAAACCGGACCTGGGATTCGTCGTGCACCTGGGGGCGCCGTCGTCGCCGGTGTCCTACTATCAGCAGATCGGACGCGCCGGGCGTGCAGTCGACAGTGCGGACGTGCTGCTGCTCCCCGGTCAGGAGGACGTGCGGATCTGGGAGCACTTCGCCCAGGCCTCCATGCCCACCCAGCAGCGGGCGGATGCGGTGCTGACCTCGCTGGCTGAGCATCCGGAGGAGCCGCTCTCAGCGGCTCGCCTGGAGACGATGGTGGAGATCCGACGCTCCCCCTTGGAGCTGCTGCTGAAAGTCCTGGAGGTGGACGGCGCGGTGCACCGGGTGCGCGGCGGCTGGGTCTCCACAGGGCAGGGCTGGCAGTACGACGCCGAGCGCTACGACACCATCCTGCGGCTGCGCCGCGCCGAGCAGCAGGCGATGCTCGACTACGAGCGGCTGGAGCCCGGTCAGTGCCGGATGGCCCACCTGGCAGGGACCCTCGACGACGACGCCGCCACCGCCTGCGGCCGGTGCGACACCTGCGCGGGCCCCTGGTATCCGCGCCAGCTGGACCAGGACTCGGTCAGCCAGGCACGTGCCTCGATGGACCGGGTCGGGGTGGAGATCGCCCCACGGAAGCAGTGGCCCACCGGCCTGGCCGCACTGGGCCTGTCTCTGAAGGGCCGGCTCGGCCCCGGCGAAGTGGCCGAGGAGGGCCGAGCCCTGGCCCGGCTCTCAGACCTCGGATGGGGCCCGCCGGTGCGCGAGGCGCTCCAGAGTGAGGACGCCGCGGTGCCTGATCAGCTGGCCGGCGCCGTGGTGCGGGTCCTCTCCGAATGGGACTGGCCGCGCCGCCCGGATGTGGTCGTCTCGGTGCCCTCGCGCCGGCACCCGCAGCTGATCGCCTCACTGGCTCGCGGCGTGGCCCAGGTGGGGCAGCTCCCCTACGCCGGTGCTCTGGAACCGGTCGAGGGCGGGCCGTCGAGCTCTCCGGAGGCCAACAGCGCCTTCCGCCTGGCAGGCCTGCTGGGGCGGTTCAGCGTGCCGGAGCAGATGGCCTCCCAGATCCAGGGTGCTGCCGTGCTGCTGGTGGACGACGAGGTGATCTCCCGCTGGACGCTCACCGTGGCCGCCCGAGAGCTGCGCGGGGCCGGGGCGGAGATGGTGCTGCCCTTCACTCTGGGCATGCGCGGCTGAGGGTCGCAAGCAGCGCACGTCCCAGCCCGCAGCGGCTCAGTGCTGGCGCATCACGACCTCGGCCACGCTCCGGCGGCCGAAGGCCCAGAGCACCAGCTCGCTCGGGGCGCCTTCGAGGGAGATCATCGGGTCCCTGGAGGCTCCGTGCGTGACCGACCCGTGGCCTGGGCTGATGTAGGTGATGCGGCGCCGGTGCTTCCGGGCCGCGGCCATCAGCAGAGTGCGTGAGGCCTGCTTCCAAAGACGCCTCTGGAGGCTCGGAGACAGCCTGCGGCGGTACGGCTGCAGAGCAGATGAACTCGCCGGTCCGCCATCAGCTCCAGCGCTTCGGTCATCAGCTCCGGCGCTGTAGTTGCCGGCCCCTGCGCGTTCGCCTTCGGACTCCGGACTCGTCCCCGGCTCCCCGGCACGCAGGACATCCTCCGTGTGGACGAAGAACTCCAGGGTGTTCATCGCGTCATCGACGGCCCGGCTCCGGGCCGGATGCCAGGAGGGTACTCCGGCCTCGATCCGGTCCACCAGTTCGGCAAAGCTGAGCCCCTCGATGTTCCGGTACTGCTCCTGCGCCTTGGAACCCACCACCGGCAGCTCTCTGCCGAAGACCAGGTGCGGACGGGAGTCGCGGGCGACCACATGGACTGCGAGGTCATGGGTGGTCCAGCCTTCGCAGAGGGTGGCGGCCCTCGGGCCCTTCTCGCGCAGAGCTGCGACGAGAGCCTGACGCTCAGCGGCGGCGGTGGATGATGAGCGCATCGGTGGGGGGTCCTCACTGTCGGGGCGGCGGCATGGTCAGAGGGCTGGAGCATCAGCGGCGGCTCAGAACAGCTGACGCCAGTTGGTGCGGGCCAGGTCCACCAGCTCGTCGCCGCGGCCGGAGAGCACCGTACGGATGGCATAGAGGGTGAAGCCCTTGGCCTGCTCAGCGGTCACGGCCGGAGGCATGGACAGCTCCTGCCGTTCGGTGACCACATCCAGCACGGCCGGACCATCATGGGCGAAGAACTCCTCCACCGCGTCCGGGAGCTCCGCTGAGGATTCCACGCGGATGCCGCGGATCCCCATGGATTCGGCGATGTCGGCGAAGCTCGGGTTGGTCAGGCCGGTGCCGTAGTTCACGAAGCCGGCGGCCTTCATCTCCACCTCCACAAAGTTCAGCGAAGAGTTGTTGAAGACCACCGTCTTCACCGGCAGCTGCGCCTGAGTCAGCGTCAGCAGCTCACCGAGCATCATGGTCAGTCCGCCGTCGCCGGCCAGGGCCACCACCTGCCGCGAGGGGTCAGCCGCAGCCGCGCCGACCGACTGGGTGAGCGCATTGGCCATGGAACCGTGGGAGAAGGAGCCGATCAGCCGGCGTCGGCCGTTCATGCTCAGGTACCGCGAGGCCCAGACCACCGGGGAACCGACGTCGGGGATGAACACGGCGTCCTCAGCGGCGGCCTGGTCCACCAGCCGCGCCAGATACTGCGGGTGGATGGTGCGTTTGGAGGGCGAAGCCAGCGAATCCAGGTCCTTGCGGGTGCGCCGGTAGTGCTTGGTCATCGTCTCGAGGTGCTTGGAGCTGCGGTCAGTCTTCAGCCGCGGCAGCAGGGCTTCGATGGTCTCCCTGACCCCGCCGACCAGCCCGACGTCGACGTGGGTGCGCCGCCCCAGCTGGGATCCGCGCAGGTCCACCTGCACCACTGAGGCGTCCTGCGGGTAGAACTGCTGGTAGGGCAGGTCGGAGCCCAGGACCAGCAGCGTCTCGGCGGCCTCCATGGCGTGGTAGCCCGAGGAGAAGCCCAGCAGGCCGGTCATGCCGACGTCATAGGGGTTGTCGTAGGCGACGTGCTCCTTGCCGCGCAGAGCATGGACGATCGGGGCCTGGAGTCGCTCGGCGATCTGCAGCAGCTCATCATGAGCTCCCGCCGCACCGGCACCGGCGAGGATGGTGACCCGCTCGCAGCCGTTGAGCGCCTCTGCCGCAGCCTCGAGCTCCCCTTCTGCCGGGGTGACCACAGAGGCCGTCGGCCGGATCGTCTCAGGCTCCGCGCTGATCTCCTGCAAGGCGACGTCGCCGGGGATCACCAGCACTGCCACGCCCTGCTTCTCGATGGCCTCACGCATGGCGACCCGCATCAGACGGGGCATCTGGTCGGCCTGGGAGACGTGCTCGACGTAGACGCTGCACTCGCGGAAGAGCTCCTGCGGGTGGGTCTCCTGGAAGTAGCCCGAGCCGATCTCCTCACTGGGGATATGAGCGGCGATGGCCAGCACCGGGGTGCGGGATCGTTGGGCGTCGTAGAGCCCGTTGATCAGGTGGAGGTTGCCGGGACCGCAGCTGCCCGCGCAGACGGCGAGCTCACCGGTGAGCTGGGACTCCGCGCTGGCGGCGAAGGCCGCCGTCTCCTCATGCCGGACCTGGACCCAATCGATGGTTCCGGAGGCGCGCAGCGCGTCGGTGAATCCGTTGAGCGAGTCGCCGGGGATCCCGTAGACCCGCTGGACCCCGCTGGCGTGCAAGGTGTCGACCATTGTGCGTGCGACAGTCGGCATAGAACGTTCCCCTTTCCGCGGCAGGACTCGGCCGACCCGAATCTCGGACCGCCCGGCCCGCCTGCGACCGAGTCTATGACTATGGCGCCCCGGAGACCATGACCTGCTTCACCCGGCTCCGGACCCCGGCGGCGAGGTCGGTCGTCTGCCCCGGTGTTGCCATATGATGCAGATCACGCTACAGTCCCTGACACGTGTTAGGAAGGTGTGATGAATCACTCGACAGATCTTCGGAGGCTCTCTCGCCGAGGCCTCCTCGGCCTGGGCGGACTCACGGCAGTCGGCCTCACCTGAGCGGCCTGGCCGCGACTGACCGGGACCGACATCCCCGGCCGCAACGAGGACGTGCTGCGGATCGCTATCCAGGGAACTGCCCAGGACGCGGCCGCCCGCCAAAGCCTCGTGGACGCCTTCACCGAGGCCCACCCTGATATTCCCGTCCGCCTCCAAGCGATCCAATCGGCGGACTGGGGCGATTTCTTCACCAAGATCCTGACGATGACGGCGGCCGGAACCGCACCTGATGTGACCTATGTGGCCACTGAGGGAGCCCAGCTCTTCGCCGAACGTATGGCCGAACCGCTCGACCGATGGGTCGATGGTGACCACACTGAGGTCGCCGACTACTTCGAGGATGTCCACCCCTCGCTCATCGACTCCTTCATGTACGACGGCAGCCTCTATACGCTGCCGCTGGACTTCAACGCGGCCAATATGTATCTGAATCTGGACACCCTGCGCTCCTCGAACCTGGATTTCCCCTCAGAGGACTGGGATGTCGAGGAGTTCGAATCGATGCTGCGGACCATGAAGGAGCACCAGGGCACGGACTTCAGCCCGTACTACTGGACCAACCGGCTCTTCGGGGGCATCGTGCCGTGGCTCTATGCCAACGACACCTCCATTCTCCGCGAAGATCGGTTCGACGGAGGCAGCTGGCTGTGGGACCGCTTCTACTCCGCCGACCAGCTGGCAGAGCGCCGGGGCGGCTACCGCTGGACGACGTCGAACGTATCCTCCGATGCTGTGGGCGAGACCTTCGAGATGCTCAACCGCTGGGTCCGGGAAGGGCTCAGCGTGCGCCCTGAGGAGGGCGGCGGCAATGCGCTGGTCGGCCTGTTCGCCTCCTCCCGGATCGGCGCCACTCCGGCAGGGGGCTACTGGGCACAGGGGCTCCACGAGGCCGGAATGACCGAAGACCGGTTCGACGTCCAGTACTTCCCCCGTTGGCGGAGCCAGCGTCACCAGTTCGGATCCGCCGGCTACGCCATGATGCGCAGCTCAGAACGCAAGGAGCAGGCTTGGGAATGGCTAAAATTCACGGCCTCCAAGGAGGGGATGGAACTGGCATTCCCCAGCCCGCAGACCACTCCGACCCGTCGTTCGATGGCCACTCCTGAGTTCTACCGCGAGACCGGACCGGAACGTTGGAAGGTCTTCTACGACACCCTCGACGAATTTCCCGACTCAGGGCCGATCCCGGCACCGCCCCAGCAGGCAGAGATCGAGAATGCCTTGGCACGCAACGTGGCCACAGCGATGGGCGGCAGCCAGGCGCAGCTTCATGACGCGCTCGATCGCCTCGATGGTGAACTCACCGCTGCAATGGAGTCCCCAGCATGATCAGCACCGACAAGCCCACAGGCACCCCAGCACGCCGCCGCTCCCACCGGTGGTTCATCGCCCTTCTCCTGGCACCCACTCTGGTGGGCATGGGGATCTTCACCATCCTGCCGATCCTCGGCTCGCTGGTCCTCGCCTTCTTCGAATGGGACCTGGTCAGTGCACCCACGTTCAACGGAGTGGACAACTTCGTCGCGCTGGGTGCCGACACCACCATCCGCCGGGCCTTCATCAACACCATCGGATTCGTGGCCATCGCCGTGACGCTCCAGCTGGCTCTTGCGATGTTCTTGGCCGTCATGATCCAGTCCCGGATGCCCAACTGGCTGCGGCTGTTCTTCCGCTCGACGTTCTTCTTCCCACTGGTGCTCTCCGCCGCCAGCGTCTCGATCTTCATGCGGTACATGTTCAACGAGCAGTTCGGCGTCGTGAACTGGATGCTGAACCTCGTGGGCATCTCGTCGGTCCCCTGGCTGACGACCCAGACGGGCGCGGCCGCCGTGGTGATCTTCGTCTTCGTCTGGCAGAACTTCGGCTTCTCGTTCCTCATCCTGATCGGCGGACTCGCCTCCATCCCCAAGGAGCTGCACGAGGCCGCCGAGATCGACGGGGCCAGCGGCTGGAGGCATTTCCGCAACATCACCTTGCCGCTGATCTCGCCCTCCATGCTCGTCGCCTCAGTGACGGCGATGATCACCGCCCTTCAGGTCTTCGACCAGCCCTACGTGCTGACCCGCGGCGGACCCGGGGACTCCACCCGCTCAGCTGTGATGGTCGTCTTCGAAGCGGCCTTCCAACGGCTCGAATTCGGCCTGGCCTCGGCCACAGGTCTCGTTCTGATGCTCATCATCATGCTCATCACCTGGGGACAGTTCCGACTCTCACGACGGCTGGTCTTCTACCAGTGAGCCGTCCTCCGAGAAGCCCCTGCCTTCGAGCAGAAGGCGCCCGCTCCCCGCACCGTCCCAGCTCACCCAGAAGGAGCCCACGACGTGACAACCCAGCAGACCCGCCCATCAGGCGCAGACAACCCACCCGCTCCATCGCGCCCGGCGCGGCGGCGACGTCGCCTGCCCTCACCAGGCAGAACAGCAGCGATCCTCTTCACCATGGTCGCAGCGGCGGCGGTGCTCGTCCCGGTGATGTGGACTCTGTCCACCTCGCTTCGCTCTCCGTCGGAAGCGTTCGACCTGCCCCCTCACTTCATCCCCCTGGGCTTCGACCTGACGGCCTATCGCGAGGTCTTCGTCCAGATCGACATCACCCGCCTGGTGCTGAACTCCGCCCTGGTGACCGCCCTGATCGCAGCAGGGCAGATGCTCACCGCAGCGATGGCGGGGTACGTCTTCGCCCGCATGCGGTTCCGGGGGTCGAACCTGCTCTTCGCCCTCGTTCTGGCCACCATGATGGTGCCGGTCCAGGTGACGATCGTTCCGGTCTTCATGCTGATCCGTGGGATGGGCCTCTCAGACACGCTGCTGGCTCTGATCATCCCTGCGATCCCGACCGCTTTCGGCACCTTCCTGATGCGTCAGTACTTCATGAGCCTGCCGACTGACTTCGCCGAAGCTGCCGAGATCGACGGCGCCGGGCCGTGGAGGACGTTCTTCTCCATCTATCTGCCGCTTTCTGCTCCAGGTATGGCCATCGTCGGCATCCTCGCCTTCAACTACCACTGGAACGAGTTCTTCCGCCCACTGGTGCTCACCAACTCGGAGGAGAACTTCACGCTGCCGCTCGGCTTGGTCTCCCTCCAGGGGCACCTGGGAACCGGCAGCATCTCCGTCGTGCTGGCCGGAGTCATCATCTCCATGGTCCCCGCCCTCGTGGTCTTCCTCTTCGGCCAGCGATACCTGCGCGAGGGCCTGACCGCCGGCGCCGGAAAATGACTGCCGAAGCCACATCCCGCTGACCCGCACCCACCCGAAAGGAACTGATGACCACCGACCCCGCCACCACCTCTGCGCGTCCTGCCCAGGACGACCTTTCCTTCCCTGTCGCCCACCCCAGACCGGCCCTGGGTTGGCTCAACGATCCCAACGGCGTGTGCCGGGTCGGTGACACCTGGCACGTCTTCTTCCAGTACAACCCAGACTCGGCGCGCCATGAGAATGTCCACTGGGGACACCTCTCCTCCTCCGATCTGGTCACCTGGACACAGGAGCCCATCGCGTTGGCACCCACTCCAGGGGCTCCGGACAGCGCCGGCTGCTGGTCAGGCGTCATGGCGTTCGACGAGGACGCCGCCCCGGTGGCGGTGTACAGCGGAGTGGAGCGCCACGATCACAGCTCCTCAGTGACATTGGTCCGCGGGTCCGAGGATCTCCGACAGTGGGGCCCGGAACGCCACGTGGCGGCCGGAATGCCCGATGACGAACGCGTCATCGCGGTCCGTGACCCTTTCGTCTTCCGGCACTCGGGCCGCCGATGGGCGATCCAGGGCGCCGGACTCGCTGACGGACAGGCCGCGATCCTTCTCTACGATGCCGAAGACCTGTGGAACTGGAGCTACCGCGGCGTTCTGCTGTCCTCCGGCCAGCAGGGCGTGCCCGAAGACGCTCAAGCCTCGATCTGGGAATGTCCTCAGCTCGTTCAGATCGGCCCCGAGGGCACGTGGGTGCTTCTGGTCTGCCTGTGGAAGCGGATGCCCGAGGATCACCCGAGCGAGGCTCAGCTCGAAGGCACCCGGGCTCTGCTCGTCGACCTCTCCGCCGCAGATGGAACCGCTGACGCGAGCCTGAACATCGCAGTGGGCGGCTCCACGGCTGTCGACCACGGCGACTCCCTCTATGCTCCTCAGGTGGTCGCGCTCGAGGAGGGTCCCGTGCTCATCGGCTGGGCGCGGGAAGGCCGCGCCCAAGAAGTCTCCGACAGTCTCGGATGGTCCGGGCTTCTGACCTGGCCAAGGGACCTGTCACTTCGCGGCGGAGAGCTCGTCTCCCGGCCCCGGCCGGAGTGTGCGGGCTGGCGTGAGGGTGGGCCTCAGCGTCATGAGAGCGGAACCGAGGCACCCGTGGGCGCGGAGTCAGACATCGTCATCGGCGAGAGCTCTTCAGCGGATGAGCTGACCGAGGACGAGGTCGAGCTGGTCCTGCGACACGGTGACGGGTCCGACGAGCTGGTCTACGCCGGACCAGCTCACCGCATCGTGATCGACCGTTCGATCCTCGAGGTCTACCCGCTCACGAAAGCGCCGACGACCCTGAGGCACTACCCCGCCGACGATGCCCGATGGGTCCTGCGGACCGAGACGGCGCCGCTCACCTGGTGGCGGCTGGGCCGGACGAAGCACGCTCGATGAGAGTGCTGGGGAGCCGCTCCACCGACGCCGGAGCGGCTCCCCCCGCGACCAGCTCCAGGAGGATCTCCATCGCTCGCAGACCGATCTCGCGATGCGGCAGGGCGACTGTCGTCAGAGCAGGGACCACGGTGCTGGCCACATGGGGCTGATCGTCGACGCCCACCACGGAGATGTCCTCGGGCACACGAAGGCCCCGATGAGCAGCAGCCAGGAGCACCCCCACGGCGGTGCGATCGTTGGAGGCGATCACGGCGCTCGGCTGCTCTCCTGAGTCGAAGAGATCCGCGGCCGCCCGATAGCCGTCATGGATCTCCCACCCGCAGACAAGCACGGTGGCAGCGACGCCGCGCTCTCTCGCCGCCTGGAGGAAGCCCTCCCTGCGCAGTGGAACTGCAGGCGACTCCTCACCTCCGGAGAGAAGGACGATGTCCCGATGACCCAGCCCGACCAGGTGTTCGACCGCCTGAACAGATCCGCCGACCTCGTCAGGGATGACCGAGGGCAGCTGTCCAGCCGGGTCGAAGCAGTTGGCGAGCACCGTGGGGAATGCGCTCACCGATTCTGGGGGTTCCATCTGAACCAGACCACCGGTTGCTAGCACGAGCGCGTCGACGCTCCGAGCGAAGAACAGCTCGCAGGCCTCATGGAGCCGCTCCCGGTCTCCCTCCGTGTCATTGACGACGGTCATGAAGCCCTGTCGCCTGGCCACCTCACCGACTCCGCTGATCAGCCCTCCTGCGAAGGGGGAGGTCACGATCTCATCAGTGATGATGCCGACTGTGCGCGTGGTCCGGGAGCGCAGCGACTGCCCCAGGCCCTGGGGCATGTAGCGCAGCTCGGCCGCAACTCTGCGGATCCTCTCCTGCGCGGCGGGCGAGACATTGCCATCGGCACGTCCGTTGAGGACCATTGACACCGCACTTCGCGAGACCCCGGCCCGCCCCGCGACGTCGAGGGCGCTGACCCGGCGACGCGGAGGCCCGCTGCTGGAGCTGCTGCCCACCTGTACCTCCTTGGTGCGATCTCGATGTGCCGCCCCTACCCGTCGGACGAGCTCTGCCGTGGGACGCTCCGCCAGTCTAGACCGCGTGCCCGGAACGACCCCGGCCTCATATGCCGGACGATGAGACCCCACCCCCGAGGTGACCCGCATCAGCGGAGAGCTCAACCGCTCCCCTGCCGGCAGCTGAAGCTGGCCGCGTCCTCCGGGTCGCCCTCCTCATAGTGAGCCGCCTCGGGGTAGGGGCAGAGCAGACGGGTCCGGTCAGCCGCCCAGTCGTCCGGAAGCTCCTCATTGACACCGCCAGGATTGCCCTCCCCGCGGGCGGTCGCCTCCATATGTTCCGGGGCCTCCCCGTGCTCCACCCAGTCCACCAGCGCGCCGAGCCCATCGAACTGATCGGTGGCCACGCCGTCCTCGACGTGTGCCATCCCCGGCACCTGGAAGTAGCGGACGAAGTCCCGAGCATCCTCATGCTGGGACTCCACCTCGCGGTACCAGCGGGCCGTGTCATCAGCACTGAACACGGCGTCGGAGGCTCCGTGGACCACCATCATCTTGGAGCCGGCGGCTTCCAGCTCGCTGAGGTCATAAGGGGCCGGCGGGGTCATGAACTCCATGGCGCTCTCCCCGGCGATTCCTTCATCCGAGATCCCGGCGGCCGCCTCGTCGATGTCCATCTCCAGGGCGTATCCGGGCAGGTCCTCCAGGACCGCGGGGTCAGCCGGTTCCGGGGAGAAGACGAAGCCCACAGCCATCGGATCCAGCATCACGCTGGCCTCGAAGGTCCACCAGCCCCAGTCCTCATTGGTGATCCCCGGATCGAAGGGGAAGGAGGTATAGATCGGATCGCCCGCCGAATCCACAGCCCCGGCGTGGACATCAGCCACCACCTCACGCTCCTCGGCCGAGAGCGCGGTGGTGATGTCACCCGGCTCCTCCGCCACCTGATCCCACTGCTGGGCGCCCCAGATCTGCGCCACTGCGGCCTGCGGCAGATTGAAGCCGGGCGCCACCGCCAGGAAACCGTCATATTCATCAGCGGAGCGGCTGGCCGCCACCATGGCGTGCCGGCCGCCGTTGGCCTGGTGGAGGAAGCGGCCCGCCCAGTCGGCGGGCAGGCGCATCTCGAAGCCGATGGCGTACCGCTCGCCGTCGGCGTCGCTGGTCCGTTCGTTCATCTCCCCGCTGACCAGACAGTGCTCACCCACCGGCTCACCGGCGTTCTCCTCCTCGCTCTCAGGGATCAGCTCCGCCTGTCGAATCTGCGTGGCCTCGAAGTCGAAGGTCGACAGCTCCTCACGGGTTTCCAACGTGCCCGGCTCAGCAGGTCCGACGCCGACGGCCGCCTCCTCCTCCGCATCTGCCGAAACCTCCCGATCCTCCCCTTCAGCGCTCAGCGCACAGCCGGAGAGCAGGGCTGTCGCCGCCAGAACAGTCA
This sequence comes from Nesterenkonia lacusekhoensis, assembly GCF_017876395.1. Taxonomy (NCBI): domain Bacteria; kingdom Bacillati; phylum Actinomycetota; class Actinomycetes; order Micrococcales; family Micrococcaceae; genus Nesterenkonia; species Nesterenkonia lacusekhoensis. Next base: position 2,238,928 of record NZ_JAGINX010000001.1, read on the forward strand.
TCATCCTCGTCACGGTGCTCATGGAACGACCCAAATATGATTCCGATCATATGGGAAGGGCCCTGCTCAATGACTGAGACAGCAACTCCTCGAACATCCCCTGATCTCACCTTTGACACCTGTCTTTGTGGGCGTATGCCACTGCGGTAGGTTGATACGAAGACAGCAGTCATCAGTGCACGGTGCATGAGGGGCAGCGCTGGTGGAATGAAGAACAGATCGAACAAACTCCTGGAGGAGCGCGATGACTCAGCAGCCCGACAACCCCCAGAACCCGCAGGACCAGAACCCTGCCTACAGCCAGCAGCCCGACCAGCAGCAGTATGGCCAGTACGGCCCGCAGCAGCCGGGCTACCCGCAGCCGGGCAGCGCACCCTCTGCTCCCTCCGCCCACGGCGCCGGCTACCAGGGCTACCCCCAGCCGGGCTACCCGCAGGCCCCGCAGCAGAAGAAGGAGCCGCAGGGCTTCGGCGTGCTGCTGGACCTCGACTTCACCACGCTGAAGGTGGAGAAGGCGGCCAAGGCCTTCTACACGCTGTTCCTGGTCATCGCTGCTGTCTGGTACCTCTCCGACGTCATCAGCGGTCTGGTGATCGGCGCATCCGGTCCGGGCGACTTCCTGGTCTGGAGCTTCCTGAACCCGCTGCTCTTCGGCTGGATCGTCCCGGTGATCGTGCTGATCTTCGCCCGTCTGGCCATCGAGCTCACCGTGGCTTCGGTGCGCACCTCGCAGAAGCAGTGACCGTCAGTCACCGCAGATGAGAAGAGGCGCCGTCCCCTCGGGGGCGGCGCCTCTTCTCATCTGCAGCCGGACTGTCAGCCCAGATCCACGACCACCGGGGCGTGGTCGCTGGCCCCCTTGCCGCGCCGCTCGTCCTTATCGATGAAGGCCGACTCCACCCGCTGGGCCAGTGCCGGGGATCCCAGCACGAAGTCGATCCGCATTCCTTCCCGCTTCTGGAAACGCAGACTGGTGTAGTCCCAGTAGGTGTAGACCCCGGGGCCGGGGGTGTGAGGGCGGACCAGGTCGGCGTAGCCGGCGTCGAGGAAAGAGCGAAAGGCCTCACGCTCAGGCTCGGAGACGTGGGTGAGCTCCTGGCGGCGGAAGTGATCGATGTCCCAGACATCCTCATCCTGAGGCGCGATGTTCCAGTCCCCGGCCAGAGCGATCGGCGCCTGGGGGTCATCGGTCAGCCACGTCTCGGCGTGCTCGCGCAGCTGCCTGAGCCAGGCGAGCTTGTACTCCATATGCTCGTCGGTCAGCGTACGACCGTTGGGCACATAGAGGCTCCAGAGCCGGACATCCCCGCAGGTCGCGGCGATGGCACGCGCCTCCTGGACCGGGTCCTTCCCGCCCTTGCCGAACGCGGGCTGATCGGCGAACGTCCGCTCCACGTCCTTCAGGCCCACACGCGAGGCGATCGCCACGCCGTTCCATTGGCTGAAGCCGAAGTGGGCGACGTCGTAGCCGTTGTGTTCGAAGACCTCCCAAGGGAAGTTCTCGTCCTTGCACTTGGTCTCCTGGATGGCGACGGCGTCGACGTCCTGACGCTCCAGCCAGGCCTCCACCCGGTCGGCCCGGGCACGCATCGAATTCACGTTCCATGTGGCAATACGCATGAGGCCAAAACTATCAGCGGGCCTCAGGCTGAAACCTCCGGGCAGCGCGCCGTAGACTCGCTCCATGCCTCAGCAGATGAGCGACGATGAGTTCGACGACGCCGCGGCCCGCGCCCTGGAGCTGATCCCCGAGGAGCTGGCCGCGAAGATCGACAATGTCGCAGTCTTCGTGGAGGATCGCTACCACCCCGAACCGTGGGAGGACCCGGGGACGGTGCTCCTGGGTCTCTACGAGGGGATCCCACTGACCGAACGTGGCTCCGAACCCTGGGCCATGCCCGACCGGATCACCATCTATAAGGAGCCGATCCTGCAGATCTGTGATTCCCCGGAGGAGGTCGTCGAGCAGATCACCGTCACCGTGATCCACGAGGTCGCCCACTTCTTCGGCATCGACGACGCGACCCTGCACCGCCTGGGCTGGGGATGATCTCAGCGCGGTTAGCACAGGGTCACCGAGAAGTCAGGAAGCTCAACCTTCAACCTACTTGAAGGTTTGACGATACCTTTCTGTGACCTAACTTCCCCGGAATGACGGGGATCCGCTCCTCACAGATTCATCACAGGAACGACACGGACTGTTGCCAAGCCCTCAATGGCCCCTCTATCGTTACCGACGTAGCGCCACACGGCTTCTGACGCGTTTCCCATCTCGTCACCCGGGTCTCCCAGCCCGGTTGTCCGCGCCGGAGGCCAGCCCATGCGTGAACGCTGCACCCAGTGAGGAACAAGTGAGGAACTACCGTGAAAAACCGCCGCAATCTCGCGGTGGCAGCAGTGACTGCCGCCGTCGTGACGACCGCGCTCGTCGGGACGACGCTTCCCGACCTGGTGGCTGACCGAGCCTCCGACTCCGACCAGCAGGGCCAGGCGCAGAGCACCGCCGACTCTGTGGTCGTGACCGAACTTCCCGAGGTCCCCTCCGCGCAGGACATCTCCAGCGCCCAGGAGTCCTCTGAGAGCACCGACCAGATGATCGGTGAGATCAGCGAGCGACTCTCCCAGGCGAATCAGCGCGCACTCGAACTCGACTCGGCAGTGCAGATCGAGCGCCAGAACGCCCTGGCCGCAGACGGCGAGGCCGAGGAGCTGGCCGCCGCCGCAGCTGAGGCCGAGGAGGCTCAGGAGCAATCCGAGGACGAGGCCGCCTCTGACGCCTCCGAGGAGTACCAGGAGGGCGAGAGCGGCACCGAGGACCTCCTGCTCGAGGAGGACGCCTCCCTCGCCGATGAGGCCACTGAGGACTACCAGTCCGACCAGGCTGAGCAGGAGTACGTCGAGACCGAGCAGGAGGGCAACGAGTACGAAGCCCTCCAGGAGCAGGCCGACGCCGCAGCCGAGGAGCGCGACGCCCAGTATGAGGCTGTCGAGGAGGTGGAGGAGTCCACCGCCGACGATGTCTCCGAGGTCGGACAGACCATGTACGAGCTGCTCGAGGCTCTCGCTGAGCTCGAGGGCTACGGCGACGACATCCAGGGCTACTTCGAGCTGGTCCTGGGCAACGCCGACTTCCTGAACGAGGACGGCTCCATCGATGAGGAGGCCCTCGTGTGGCACCTCAGTGCGATGCAGGCCGACGCCGAGCAGGCCCGCGTGTCCGAAGAGGACATCGAGGACGGCTCCGACGACGAGTCGGAGGAAGAGGACGCGTCGGACGAAGAGACTGCCGACGGTTCTTCGGAAGATGCGGAAGGGGAAGCCGCATCTTCCGAAGAGCCCGAGGCTTCCGAGGAGGAGCCGGAGCCCGAGCTGGTCTCCGTCGAGGCTGAGACCCCCTCCCAGGACGGCAACCTGGTGACCGTGCCCGAGGTGGAGGGCGTCTCCTACTCCTCCGGCAGCGGCCAGGTCGAGGTCCCCGAGGATGGCATCACCATCGAAGCCACCGCCGAAGAGGGCCACGAGCTCTCCGGCGAGACCTCCTGGACCTTCGACTACCAGGCACCCGAGCCCGAACCGGAGCCGGAACCCGAGCTGGTCTCCGTCGAGGCTGAGACCCCCTCCCAGGACGGCAACCTGGTGACCGTGCCCGAGGTGGAGGGCGTCTCCTACTCCTCCGGCAGCGGCCAGGTCGAGGTCCCCGAGGATGGCATCACCATCGAAGCCACCGCCGAAGAGGGCCACGAGCTCTCCGGCGAGACCTCCTGGACCTTCGACTACCAGGCACCCGAGCCCGAACCGGAGCCGGAACCCGAGCTGGTCTCCGTCGAGGCTGAGACCCCCTCCCAGGACGGCAACCTGGTGACCGTGCCCGAGGTGGAGGGCGTCTCCTACTCCTCCGGCAGCGGCCAGGTCGAGGTCCCCGAGGATGGCATCACCATCGAAGCCACCGCCGAGGAGGGCCACGAGCTCTCCGGCGAGACCTCCTGGACCTTCGAGTTCCAGGCACCCGAGCCGGAACCTGAGCCCGAGCCCGAGCCTGCACCCGAGCCAGAGCCTGCACCCGAGCCGGTCATCGACGGCTTCGACGACCTCAGCGTCAACATGCAGACGCTGATGCGCCAGGGTGCCGAGTACTCCCCGGACTTCGGCGGCGGCGCCCAGGACTACTACCAGGCTGTGCTGACCAACGATGCGCTGACCAACGAGGACGGCAACGCGTCCTGGACAGCGATGCGCTGGCACGTGGAGTACCTGCGCGAGCAGCATGATGCGGCCGAGGCCGCGCAGCAGGAGGCGGAGGAGCAGGCAGCCGCCGAAGAGGCCGCCGCACAGGAAGCAGCCGCCGAAGAGGCAGCGGCCCAGGAGGCAGCGGCCGAAGAGGCCGCAGCTCAGGAGGCCGCCCAGCAGGAGGCCAGCCAGAGCCAGACCTCCTCCGGCGGGTCCGGCGGCAGCTCCCCGGCACCGGCCACCTCTGGCGGCGGCGTCGAGGCAGCCATCGAATTCGCCATCGCTCAGGCCAACAACCCGAACGCACGCTATGTGCTCGGCGCCAACGGCCCGAACGACTGGGACTGCTCCTCGCTGGTGCAGCAGGCCTACGCACAGGCCGGCATCAACCTGGGGCGCACCACCTACGATCAGATCAACCAGGGCACCACCATCTCGGTGGGCGAGGCCCAGCGCGGCGACCTGATCTTCTGGGGGGACTGGCACGTGGCGATCTACCTGGGGGACGGTCAGATCGTCGATGCCGGCAGCCCGAGCTCCGGCGTCTCTGTCCGGTCGATGTTCGGCAGCCCCACCTCAGCAGTGCGGCTCTGACCGTCGCTGAGCCCTGAGACACAGGCGGGTTCTCTCTTCTGCGGTAGCGAGAGAGGACCCGCCTTTCTCATCTCCATCACTCATCACCTTCGGGAGGAAGCATGATCACCATCCTCTGGGGCGCACTGGGCATGTGCCTGCTGCTCGCCATCGCAGTCCTGTTCTCCGTGGATCGGAAGAAGATCAAGATCCGCACAGTGGCCGTCGCGCTGGCGCTGCAGGTGGGCTTCGCGATCTTGGTGCTCTACGTCCCCTGGGGGCAGGTGCTTCTCGAGGCCGTCTCCAACGGGGTGCGCGCAGTCGTCGGTCAGACTGAGGAAGGCACCGCGTTCCTCTTCGGCCACTTCTTCGATGAGAACGCTCCCTTCGTGCTCAACGTCCTGCCGGTGATCATCTTCTTCGCCTCGCTGACAGCGATCCTCTACCACCTGAAGGTTCTGCAGCTGGTGGTCCGCGTCATCGGCGGCGCTCTGCAGCTGCTGCTGGGCACCTCCCGCGCGGAGTCGATGAACACCGCCGCGAACATCTTCGTGGGCCAGACCGAGGCCCCCTTGGTCATCCGTCCCTATGTGGCGGGCATGACCAAGTCGGAGCTCTTCGCGGTGATGGTCGGCGGCCTCTCCACCGTGGCCGGTTCGGTGCTGGTGGGTCTGAACCAGATGGGCGCAGAGTTGGAGTACCTGATCGCCGCCTGCTTCATGGCCGCCCCGGGCGCCCTGCTGATGGCCAAGATCCTGGTGCCGGCCGGCTCCTTCGATGAGGTCGACGCCGGCGAGCTGGAGCGCGAGCATCCGGAGGCCATGTCCACCGATAAGACGGTGCTTGGCGGGGCCAAGTACACCAAGGCGGAGAAGGCTGAGGGAAGCGACGACGCCGCCCCCTCGGGCGCGGTGGCCACAGCTGAGGCCCCCGCTGAGGACCCGACGACGCCCGGCGAGCAGGAAGACATCCTCGGCGATGATGAACCACCGGCCCGGAACGATGAGGCCTATGGCACCCCGGAGGCCCGAAACGTCATCGACGCCGCCGCCCGCGGCGCCTCCGACGGCCTGCGCCTGGCGCTCAACGTCGCCGCCATGCTGCTGGCCTTCGTCGCACTGATCGCACTGGTCAACCTCTTCATCGGCCAGATCGGCGGAATCTTCGGCTACGGCGGACTGACCATGGAAGAGATCTTCGGCTACGTCTTCGCACCACTGATGTGGGCCATCGGCGTCCCGTGGGAGGAGGCCACGGCGGCCGGCAGCTTCCTGGGTCAGAAGATCGTGCTCAACGAGTTCGTCGCCTTCGCCGCCTTCACCGAATACGACGGCACCTTCTCCGATAAGACCTCCGCCATCGTCACCTTCGCCCTGACCGGCTTCTCCAACTTCTCATCCCTGGCGATCCTGCTGGGCGGACTGGGCACCCTGGTGAAGAACCGCCGCTCGGAGATCGCCCAGCTGGGCATGCGTGCCGTGCTGGCCGGCACTCTGGCCAACCTGATGTCGGCAGCCATCGTGGGGATGATCCTGGTCTGAGCGCCTGGCCCTGCTCTGATCAGGGATCTCTAGCCCTCAAAGGGGCGTGTGGGTACCATGATCCACACGCCCCTTCGGCCTACCAGGAGGCAATGATGAACGAGCGCACCCCTGCCGGTCACGGCGTCGCCGTCGGCGTAGACGGCTCCGAACAGTCCCTGCGCGCCGCCCACTGGGCCGCCGCTGAGGCCTACCGCCGGAACCTGCCCCTCACGGTGGTCACCGCCTACTCGCTTCCAGCCTTCGCCGCCTCCTCCATGGACGGCGGATATGCCCTCATGGATGACTCCTCCCTGCGGCAGGGTTCGGAGAAGGTCATCAGCCAGGCCCAAGAGTTCCTGCGCGACTACCCGGGCGAGGTGCGCTACGAGATCGAATCCGGAGACCCAGCCGGAGTCCTGCTGGACTACTCCCAGCGCTCCGAGGTCCTGGTGGTCGGCGGCCGCGGCCGCGGAGGCTTCTTCGGCCGCCTCCTGGGCTCGGTCTCCTCCGCCCTGCCGGCCCATGCCGCCTGCCCCACGGTGATCGTGCCGCTGAAGTTCTCCTCCCAGGAGTCCAACGCGGTCACCACCGCCACCGGCGCCATCCCGATCGTCTCCGCCTCCCCTCCCCCGACGCCGGAGAAGCCGAGCACCGAGCCCTCCCCCGAGCTGATCCGAGAGGGCGCCCACCCCATCAGGACCAAGGACCGGCGCCCTGTGGTGGTCGGCGTCGACGGTTCCGACTATGGGCGAGTGGCGGCGCTGGCGGCGGCCCGCCAAGCCTCGCTGCGCGGCACCACGTTGCGGATCGTCTGCGCCCTGCCGCCGGTGGGGGCCACCCTGGTGTGGATCCCCACTCATATGGAGGATGAGTCTGCGGCCCAGCAGCTGCGCGAGAAGCTGGAGAACGGGCGCCGCTGGCTGCTGAACCACTTCCCTGACCTGGAGATCGAGGCCGCCGTCGTCGACGGTCCCGCCGTGGAGGTGCTGGTGGAGGAGACCCGGCATGCTCAGCTGACGGTGGTCGGTTCACGCGGCCGCGGCGGCTTCGCGGGGATGCTCCTGGGGTCGACCTCCCAGGGGGTGCTCCACCATGCGGAAGGGCCGCTGATGGTGGTCCCGGAGCGTGAGGACGACCGTCTGGACGATCGGCCCGTCTTCGGACCCGCCATCGGCGAGTCCTGACCGGATCCTCCCGGCACACCGGGCGGTCCTGAGCAGGCCCCTGCCAGGACGCTCAGACGTCCCGGAAGAGATGGCGCCGGTCGCCGGAGACCAGGGCGCCGATGCGTGCCGGGTAGTTGGTGGTCATCTCCCCCACGCCCAGGTCCAACAGCAGCTGGGCGTCCTCGGGACGGTCCACGGTCCACACCCGCAGCCGCAGTCCGCGCGCCTGCCAAGCCTTCACCTCGGCCCGCCGCGACCGCACCAGCGCGATGCCCGGGCCCGCGTAGCCCACGTGGGCGTTCCACACCAGGGCCTCGGCATTGCGCACAGCCCCGCGCATCACCGCGGCCACCAGCGGACGAACCGCGGCTCCGAAGCGCAGGTGTTCCACCCGTCGTTCGATGTGCTGATGGGTCAGGGTATCGAAGAGCGCGCACAGCTTCTCCGCCGGCACCAGCTCCGCCAGGTGCAGCAGCGATCCCGGGTAGAAGCTCATGAAGGTGACCTCCACGGTGTGGGTCACCTGGCCGGAGAGGTCGCGGCAGCTGATAGTGGAGGTATCCGGGTCCCACCCGTGGGCCAGCAGCACCTGCAGCACCCGCTCCTCGAGCTGGTGGCCATAGGGCGAGGGGTGCTTCAGCTCGAGCGCCAGGCTCACGCTGCGTCCAGCCTCGGCGAGCAGCTCCAGGGTGTCCTGCAGCGTCATCAGCTGCTGGGTCGGCCTGCCGTAGCGCTCGGGCAGCATCGGGTTCTTCCAGGAATGGACGTCCAGTCCCCGCATCTGCTGCCAGGTCATCGAGGCCACGGGGCCGCTGGCATCCGAGGTGCGGTCCACTGTGGCGTCGTGGAAGCAGACCACCTCCCCGTCGCGGGTCAGATGGATGTCGACCTCCAGGCCGTCGGCCTGCTCCTCCAGCGCTCGGACGTAGGCCGCACGCGTGTGTTCGGCGAAGAGTCCCGAGGAGCCGCGGTGTGCGAAGATCCGTGCTCGGCGCCGCGCGGGCACTGGCGAACTGTCAGCAGGAGAGCCGAAGGTCTGCACAGCTCCAGGCTAGAACGCCCGCACTGCCTCAGCGTCCCGGAACAGCCGACATCACGGGGAAACCATGATGAACGTCCGGTGAACCTCAGGACCACCTTGCGACGCCGGTTCCGTCACCCGGGCTGGCGATGCGTTCAGCCTGCGAGGCCCTCAGCTGTCCGAAGACTCGCCCTGAACCTTCTCCAGTCGGCTCTGGGCCTTCTCCAGGCGCCGGTCGGCCTCTTCGATCTTCAGACGCCGACGCTTCTCGCGGACCTCGTCGCGGCGTTCCCTGCGGTCCGCCTTCTGCTGGCCCTTGATCTCCTTCTTCTTCTCCCGGCGCTCTCGCCGGTCAGCGCGCAGCTTCTCCCGATCCAGGGCCCGGCGCATATCCTCGATCAGCGGCCGGGGCGTCTGCTCGGGCAGCTCGCCGAAGGTCTGATGGGCCGTGGAGATGATCTGCTTGGCCAGCATTCGGTTCGCGGCTCCGCCCACCACCGCACCGATCCCAAACGGGATGGCACGGGCGAACATGGAGGTGCCCTGCCGCACGAAGAAGCGCCGGACGAAATGGCGCTTGATCTGGTTGGTGATGATCCCGCCCATCCCGGAGGAGCTGGACAGGGCCTTCATCGGCACCAGGGAGGCGTAGGGGCCGGTCCCTCGGCCTCCGGCCTGATCGGAGAGCTCGCTGAGCAGCTTGCGCCCCTCATCGCCGAGCATCACGGCCATCACCAGGTACTGTGCGCGCTGCGGGTCCTCCGTGGAGATCCCGGAGAGCTCGGCGATGGACTGGGCGTAGACCGCGCTGGTCTCCAGGAAGCCGCCGGTGGCGAAGGCGGAGAGTCCCAGAGCGGCCACAGTCCCGACGCCGGGCACCGCGGCGGAGGCCCCGATGGCCGCCCCGCTGCCGGTCATGACCCGCATGAACTCCTTGTCGAGCTCTCGGGCCATCTGACGGTTGCTCAGCGTGGGGTGCTTCTTGCGCAGTCGGCGCAGATTGGCCAGCACCAGAGGACGCTGCACGGTGACTGCGCGGGTCAGCCACGTCTCTGCCGAGGGCGTCAGGTTCCCATCCTCATCGAAGGCCTGCTTGGAGACCATGGAGACAGTCTGCTGGGCGACGAACCCGCCGGCCGCCGTGCGCATCAGCGCTTTGTCCTGCTTATCCTTCTTGGCCATGCTCACAGAGTACCGACGTCGAGCCAGATCAGACGATCCTCCGGCGCGTGCGGACTCTCCGGATCCACCAGCTCATAGCCGTACTCACCCTCACCGGGCCAGAAGACGCCGGATCCGCTCACGTCCATCATGGCCCCGGGCAGCACATAGGAGGCCCGGACATCCGTTCCGGAGGGGACGGCGCGGGTGGCACTCTCATCGGTTCCGTGCTCAGCACCGACCCGCTCATCGACCGGCTGATCGGTGACCGCAGCCGGCTCAGTGTCCTGCAGGACGTAGGAGCTCAGCAGGGAGTTCAGATCCTCTACCTCGTCCTCCAGACCGTGAGGACTCATGGGCTGACCCAGCAGCACAAAACGAGTACCCGGGATCAGCGGGCCCTGCTGGCCCTCGTCGTCGTAGAGGTACCAGCCGTTGCCGCTGACGAAATCTTCCACCATACGGCGCTCATCGCCGCCGCGGGCGGTGTCCAGATCTTCCCGGTCCTCCGGCAGGGCCACCGAGCTGGCCACCAGGTGCACGTGCTCGCCGTCGACCCTGATGGGGACATCCCACAGAGTCCCGGTGCTCAGACGCAGGATCGAACGCTCCAACTCGGAGAATTCGTCCTCCTCCATGGAGTTCTCCGGCATGTCATCCCAGAGGAACTCCTGGAAGGTGCGCACCTGATCCTCTTCGATCGGGTGCTTGGAGAAGATGACGGTGCCGTAGTGGCCCGGGTACTCGCCGTAGCCGATGGTGTCGCCCGGGCCTCCGATGACGCCGTCGCCGTCGAGGTCGGCACCGGAATCCATCCCGGAGTTGGTCTCCGCAGTGAAGACGTGGGGGTAGTCCAGCGGCTCCTGGCCGTTCTGACCGACGGACAGATAGTCCTCGTTGAGCGTCTCTGCGATCTCTCCGTACTCGTCGGTGCTGACACCGGTCAGCACCAACACTTCGGGGGCGTTGATCTGAACCGTCTCGGCCACAGTGCGTGCCTCCGGCAGGCCGTCACGCAGGTCAGCGAGGACTTGCTCGGTGGAGGCGCCGGTCAGATCCGCACTCATCGTGGCTACGCGGAGATCGTCCTCATCCTTCTCGACTGTGGTGGAGGCGGGGTCGAGATCCTTCGCAGCCTCTCCGGGAGCCACAGGCTGGCCCGGCGTCGGGTAGTCGGATGCGGCGGCCTGGGCTCCGGAGGTACTGAGGAGGACGAAGCCAGCAGCGGCAACTGCGGCGATTCCGCTCCTGCACGCTTCCTTCCTCTGGGCAGCAGACATACTCAGGCCATTAGGCATGCCCACCACCGTAACCATCCCCCTGGGGACTGCCAACCCAGTCACCGCAGATTGTGGAACACGTTATGAAGGTGTAATACGGCCAGGCTGAAAATCCTCCGTGGTACTGGCACCTCTGTATGGTTGCCTATGGAACACGGACTTTTGGTATTCGACGAGGAGGAACTTTCATGGCTTCGCAACCCGAAGCACAGGTGAGGGACTGGTCCCTCACAGACGTATGGCGAGGTTTGAACAAACCGGTTTTCATACCCGCGGTCATCATCATCGTAGGCGGCCTCATCTTCGCCACATGGTTCGGCGCCGAGTACGGCGACGAGGCGTTCGAAACGCTGAACAGCACCATCGTTGATGGCATCGGCTGGTGGTACGTGCTCCTCGGGGCGGCCTTCGTCCTGTTCACCTTCTGGGCCGGCCTCTCCAAGGCGGGCAACATTCGGCTCGGCCGTGATGAAGAAAAGCCTGAGTTCTCCCTGGGGTCATGGTTCACCATGCTCTTCTCCGCAGGTATGGGCATCGGTCTGGTCTTCTGGGGCGTGGCTGAGCCCCTCTGGCACTTCGTGGCTCCGCCCGAGGTGACCGGCGACATCGGGTTCGACGAGGGCGGGGCGCTGATCAGCCCCACCCAGTCGGCCGCGATGGGCGATGCCATGGGGCAGACCATCTTCCATTGGGGCCTGCACGCCTGGGCCATGTATGTCGTCGTCGGTCTGGGCCTGGCCTACATGACCTATCGCCGGGGACGTCCGCTGTCGGTGCGCTGGCTGCTGGAGCCGATCTTCGGCCGCAAGCTCATCGAATCCTGGATCGGCCACGTCATCGACGTGGTCGCAATCGTCGGCACTGTCTTCGGCATCGTGACCTCACTGGGTCTCGGCACCCAGCAGATCGCCGGTGGCCTCGGCTTCATGGACTGGGCCGACCCGGACAATCCGGCCCTCCTGACGGTGCTGGTAGCAGTCATCATGGCGATCGCCACGATCTCGGTGGTCTCCGGAGTGAACAAGGGCCTCAAGTGGCTTTCGAACTTCAACATGGTGATCGCCGCCCTGATGGCGTTCTTCGTGCTGATCGCCGGCCCGACTCTCTTCCTGCTGCAGTCCTTCGTGGGCAACGTCGGCGAGTACCTGGTGGCCTTCCCGCAGCTGCTCTTCGAGAGCGGCGCAGACTACGCCGGCGGAGACGGAGAGGGCCTCGGCAACGCATGGTCAGCCGACTGGACCATCTACTACTGGGGCTGGTGGATGAGCTGGGCTCCCTTCGTGGGCATGTTCATCGCACGCATCTCACGTGGCCGAACCATCCGTGAGTTCGTCTTGGGAGTGCTGCTGGCACCTACCCTCATCGGCATCCTGTGGTTCTCCATCTTCGGCTCCGCCGGGATCTGGTACCAGATCACCGAGGGCAATATGCTCGTCTCCGACGGCGAGGGCGGCGAAACTGTCGGCAATGACGAGTCGCTCTTCCTGCTGCTGGAGAATCTGCCCCTGACCGAGATCATGGCTGTGGTGGCCCTCATGGTGATCACCATCTTCTTCATCACCTCCGGCGACTCCGGCTCTCTGGTGACCGACGTCCTCTCCTATGGCGGACGCACCGAAACCCCCAAACTGAGCCGAGTCTTCTGGACAGTGTTGATCGCTGTGACCGCCATCGTGCTGCTGGCTGCGGCCCAGGATCCGGCGGCGTCGCTGCGCGTGCTGCAGGTGGCTTCGATCTCCGCGGCCGCGCCCCTATCAGTGGTGTACCTTCTGGCGATGATCGCCCAGATCCGTCTCTACATCTACGAAGGCCGCACCGCCGCCCGCTATGTACGGGTGCGCCGCCACGCCACGAAGGCTGCCTTGGTCGACGTGGCGCGGGAGGAGGCCGGCACTGAGCAAGGCAGGGAAGTGGAGCGCAACCTGCTCACTCTGCTGGGACGGCAGACCCGCTCACTGCGTGGCATGTTCGGCGGCACCTCGGCCACTTTGGCGGGCCTGCCCTCCGGGGCCGGCGTACGAAAGCAGGCCGAAGGCAAGGCGAACGACGACCTCGTCATCGCTGTGGAAGACGTCCCTGCCTATGCCACCACTGTGGATACAGAGTCCGGTGTCCTCAACTGGAACCGCGAGGACGGGTACCGTGACCCCCTGAGCGACGTCGGCTTCGAAACGCCGGAGTACGCGGAATCCTACGAAGGCTGGGCCCACGAGGCTGAAGAGTACTTCGACGAGACCGTCGCCACAGGGACCATCCCTGTGCTGGAGGGCGAGAACTCCCCGGAGGAGGGCACTGAGAAGTAAGCCTCAGCTGCACCCATAGAAAAGTCCCGGCTGGCCATCGACCGGCCGGGACTTTTCTATGCCCTGGGACTGAAGCGGAACGCATCCGCCGCCGCCCTCAGGGCCGGGTGCTCAGCTGAACGGCTGAGCGGCAGCCTCTCAGGGGTTGAAGCTGTCCGGGTGCATGCCGGTCCGTCCGTCACGCTCCAGAGCGGTGATGGCATCCACCTCGGCGTCGGAGAGCTCGAAGCCGAAGACGTCGAAGTTCGAGGCGATGCGCTCCGGGGTCACCGACTTGGGGAACAGGATCCGGCCCTGCTGCAGGTGCCAGCGGATGATGACCTGTGCCGGGGAGACGCCGTGGGCCTCGGCGGCCTTGACGATGGGCTCATCGCCGAAGACTGCGCCCTGAGCCAGCGGGCTCCAGGCCTGGGTCTTGATGCCGCGGGACTCGTTGGCCTCCTGGACCTGACGCTGCTGCAGCGCGGGGTGCAGCTCGATCTGGTTGATCGCCGGGGTCTTGGTGCCCACCTCGGCCACCCGGTCCAGGTGGTGAGGCAGGAAGTTGGAGACGCCGATGCTGCGGGTCAGACCCTCAGCCTGCAGCTCCTCCAGGGCCTTCCAGGCTTCGAGGTACTTCTCGTCCTCCGGGGAGGGCCAGTGGATGAGGTAGAGGTCCACGTAGTCCAGGCCCAGCTTCTGCAGCGAGGTGCGCAGAGCCTCCTTGGTCTGGCCGGCCTTGAAGTCGCTCACCCACAGCTTGGTGGTGATGTAGAGCTCCTCGCGCGGGATGCCGGACTCCGCGATCGCGCGGCCCACGCCCTCCTCATTGCCGTAGATGGCGGCGGTGTCGATGTGGCGGTAGCCCACCTTCAGCGCCTCGGCCACGACGTCCTGGGCCTCATCGGCCGGGACCTGCCACACACCGAAGCCCAGCTGCGGGATGGTGGTGCCGTCGTTGAGGGTGATCTCAGGTACTGCAGTCATGGTGACCTTTCCTCAGATGTTCTGATGCGGGGCATCGATGCCGATGCCCCATTCCTTCCGAACCGGCGCACCCCCGAGCGCATTCCCAGACCCGGACGGTGCCGGCCGCGGCCCTAATCGCGCAGGCCCAGGCGCCGCCTCAGCTCCCGGGAATGGCGGCGCGAGACCTCCACCCGGCTGCGCTGACGGTCGTTCATCACCAGCACCAGCGTCCCGCGGAAGTCCGGCACGAGTTCGCGCACATAGCGCAGGTTCACCAGATACGAACGGTGGACCCGGCAGAAGTGGCCCTGGAGCCGCCGTTCGAGCTCATTGAGCGAGAAGGAGACCAGCACCCGCTCATCGGCCAGCTTCAGCGAGGAGTAGCCGCGGGAGGCCGCGGCGTAGACGATGGAGCCCCCCTGGACCAGCACTGTGCGGCCGTCCTTCTGCACGGGGATGCGCACCAGCTGCGGTTCGGCCTGTCGCGGGGTCTGCGGCGGCGCCTCTCGGGTCAGCTGGCCCGGCCGTGCACCCGCGTCCTGCCCGGAGGTCTGATCCTGGGCCTGATCGGCTGCGGCCTCAGCCGCCGGCCGGTCTGGCCCGAAACCGAGAGCTCGCTCGACGGCACGGCGGAAGCGTTCGGCGTCGAAGGGTTTGACCAGGTAGTCCGTGGCTGCCAGGTCGAAGGCGTCCACGGCGTGGTCCGGGTAGGCGGTGGTGAAGATGATCTGTGGGCGGCGGGCCTGATCCCTGAGCTCACGGGCCACGTCCAGGCCGGTCAGCCCCGGCATCCGGATGTCCAGGAAGACCAGGTCGTAGTCCAAGGACGTCAGCAGCAGCAGCGCCTCCTCCCCGTTGGTGGCCTCACCGACCACCTGAACCGGTCCGGCGCCGTCGAGATCTCCCAGCCCTTCGATCAGGAAACGAAGCTCCTCCCGGGCGGGAGCTTCGTCGTCGACGATGAGGGCGCGGGGCTGCATGCGGCCAGTATATGTGCTCCCCGCCACAGGATTGCGCCGGGGTTTCGGCCCTTGTGACCGGAATTCCGGCTTCATAAGGGCCGAAACCCCGCTCGAATCGCAGGAGGCGGCCGGGTCAGCGCAGCGGGATGCTCAGGTCGACCACTGTGCCTCCGGCCTTCGGCGCCGTGATGCTCAGGTCATACCGGTCTCCGAAGAGCACATCCAGCCGCTCGGTGATGTTCTTCAGCCCCACGCCGGCGTGGCTCCCGTCCTCCCCGCCTCCGGCGAGCACGGCATCACCCTCGGCCGCGGAGTCCGGCAGCCTCTGCGCCTCCTCGGCCGCGGGCTGGCCCTCCCCCATCAGCCGGTTCAGCACGTCAGCGTCCATCCCGACGCCGTCGTCGCTGACCCGCAGGGAGACCATCCGGGTCAGCGGATCCAGCCGGGCACGCAGCCGCACCGTCCCGCCTTCCTTCTTCCGGGCCACCCCGTGCTTGACCGCGTTCTCCACCAGCGGCTGGAGCACCAGCACGGGCACTCGAGAGGTGAGGACCTGAGGGTCGATGTCATAGCGGATCTGCAAGCGGTCGCCGAACCGCGCCTGCTCCAGAGACAGATAGGTCCGTACGAAGAAGTACTCCTGGGCGAACTCCGCGAAGTGCCCCTCCTGCCGAACCGTGTAGCGGAAGAACTCACTGAGCCGCAGCAGCAGCTCGCGGGCCTCCTCAGGGCGGGTGCGCGCCTTGGAAGCGATGGTGTTGAGGATGTTGAACAGGAAATGTGGATTGATCTGGGCCCGCAGCGCATCCAGCCGAGCGCTGGCCGCCAGCCGACGCTCCCGGTCCAGCTCCGCCAACTCCAGGTGCAGAGAGAGCATATTGGCCATGTCCTCGACCAGGCGCTTGGGCGGGATACGGGTCCCGTCCTGGAAGACCCCCAGCGAGCCGATCACCCGCGTCCCGATCCGCAGCGGCGCGATCACCGCCGACTGGATCTCACATCCGGGCTCGCGGCAGCCCACGCCGGCGGGGTCGTTGACCACCACAGTCCTGCCCTTGCCCATGGCTCGCTGAGCGGAACGGGTCTGCAGAGCACCGCCGTCACGGTGGTGCTCGGAGCCGGGGCCCACGAAGGCCAGGATGTTCTCCCGGTCCGTGATGGTGACCGCGTCCCCGGAGAGCATGGGGCGCAGGAGCTCGCAGGTGCGGCGGGCGGCGTCGGGCGTCAGTCCGGCGCGCAGCGGGACGGAACGTCCGGCGGCGGCCAGGTCGCGCACGCTGCGTTCGGGGTCGTCCCAGCGGTCACCGCTGCGCTGTACTCCGCCCAGGCGAGCCGAACGCCCGCCGCGGGGGCCGCGGAGCGCCGAGGGGTAGCCCAGCACCACGCCCACAGTGAGCGCCACCCCGATCCCCAATGTGGGCAGCACCGGAAGCGCCGGGCTGACCAGCAGCTGGGTGATCAGGTACAGCACCGACCAGATGAGCACCACGACGCCGGCCAGGGTCAGGCTTCCGCGGATCCCGCCAGTGGTCATGACTTCCCCTTCCTCCTGACCATCATCCTCGCCAGCCGTTCGGCCTGACGATCCGCAGCCGTGCCGTGCATGCGCACCCACGCCTCACGCGTGCTCCGCGGCCCGGCGGTTCTTCGCGAGACCATCACAGTGACCAGCACTGCCGCCGGGGCCGCCACCAGTGTGGGAGCGGCCAACAGGTCCCGCAGCGAGGAGGGCTCTATGAAACCGGCGGTGACGAACATGGCCACCGCCGCTCCTCCCCCGGTGAGCATCCCGGCCAGGGCGCCGGCGGCCGTGGTCCGGTGCCACCAGATGGAGAGCACCACCACCGGCGTCAGTGCGGAGCCGGCCACGGCGAAGGCCCAGGTGACCATCGTGGCCACCAATGATGGAGATGCCGGGGTGAACGTCTCCGGACGCAGCAGCACCGCGAGCCCGGCGGCCAGCCCGGCGGCGATCAGAGTGGTCAGCCGCCCGGCGCGGACCGCCTGCTTCTGAGTGGCTTTGGGGTTGATGTGGCGCTCATAGACGTCGTGACCCCAGGTTGCTGCAGAGGCCAGCAGCAGCCCGGCCACGGTGGACATGGCTGCGATCAGCGCCGCCGCTGCCACCAGACCCAGCCCCGCTTCTTCTCCGTAGATCCGTCCCAGGACCGGCAGAGCGTGTTCGGGCACGCGCAGCACTCCGTCCACGGTCAGCTCCTCGAGCCACGGGTGCTCGGCCACGGAGCGCGGGATGACGTCCCGGGCGGCGGTGCCCATCATGACGGCCAGGGCGTAGAAGGCACCGGTCAGCATCAGCACCCAGAGTGTGGTGGTCCGGGCAGCCCGGCCGGTGGGTGAGGTGAAGTACCGGTTCATCACGTGGGGCAGCCCGGCGGTCCCCATGGCCAGGGTGATCACCAGAGCCACCTGGCCCAGGTGTCCGTAGCGGGCCCCGGGCTCACCGAATATGACCGGGTCCTCAGTGTGGACGGGGATCTCGTCACCGTAGCGGAAGCCGTCGGCGGTGACCATGACGGCCAGCCACAGCAGTGCGGCGAAGAGGAGCAGGAACTGCACTGCTTGGTTCCAGGTGGTCCCGCGCATCCCGCCGAAGGCCACGACCACAGCGATCACCGCAGTGGAGATCAGGACGCCGGTCGCGTAGGGGCTCAGCCCGAAGAGCCCGTGGCCGACCAGCAGCTCCCAGGTGATGCCTCCGCCCACCGACTGCGGGACCAGGTAGCAGAGGATCACCACCTGAACCACGCCGACGGAGGTCAGGCGCACCCGGTCCGATTCCAGTCGGCGGCCCAGAAAGTCGGCCAGGGAGAACTCGCCGAAGCGCCGCAGCGGGGCGGCCACGAACAGCAGCACCGGCACGAACCCTGCGGCGAACCCGACGGCATACCAGGCCCCGTCCAGTCCGGAGACGTACACCGCGGCGGCCACCCCCAAGAAGGAGGCGGCCGAGAGATAGTCCCCGCAGATGGCCCAGGAGTTGGTGATCACCCCCACGCGCTGACCGGCCAGGTAGAAGTCCACCGTGGAGGAGTTCCGCGGCCTGGTGATCAGCGAGACGCCCAGAACCACCACGAAGACGGCGAGCAGGGTGATGACGGCCGCCGAGCTCACAGCCGCCCCGGGTCCTGGTCAGTCCAATAAGGGTCAGCACTATCAGGGCCAACGCTGTCAGGGTGAGCACTGTCGGAGTCAGCGCTGCTGGAAGCGAAAGGGTCGGCGTCGGGATCTGCGCCGAAGTGCTCCAGCTCCTCCTGCTCGGAGCCGGTGCCGCCCAGCATCCGCGCTTCCACTGAGCTGCTCAGCGTGGCCGCGGCCACCCCGATCACGACGAAGACCACGTAGAGCCCGACGGCGGCGGCCAGGAAGGCGGGGCTGAGCTCACCCAGCAGCCGGGATTCGGTCCACCAGTCCACGGTCATGGTGAGCACCGGGAAGGCGGCCACCACGGCGAGGAAGACGATGAAATAGGTGACGGCCACGCGCCGCAGGGTCCGGAAGGCGGCGTCGACCTCGGCAGGAGTGTCCTGGACCTCCGGTTCAGCTCTCACGCGGCACGGAGCGGATCAGCGCTTGGCAGCAGGGGCCGCCCAGCCGCGGTACATCTTCAGCGCGGCGCAGATGAGGATGACGGCTCCGCCTCCGGCGAGCACCAGGCCCATTCCGGGCAGGAAGCTTCCCCAGGCCGTCTCGAGCGAGGCGGCGATGATGTTCCAGATCTGGAGCAACACGATGGCCGCCACCACCACGCCGGGGACTGCGGCATGGCCGATCGCCAGGCCGCGCCGCGGGATGAAGGCTCCGGCGAAGGCCAGGCAGCCCACGGCCAGGGTGAGCACGCCGGGGCCGTCGGTGCCGCGGAGCACAAAGCTCTCGCCGACGATCTCCTGGGTCAGCGTCACATAGACCCAGGGCAGGAAGGCGGAGAAGATCATCATCATGCCGGCGATCATCATCGCCCAGCTGCCGGGGTGGAAGATCCCGAAGCCGTTGGTCCGGCCGGCCTTCAGCCGGGCGGCCACACCGGAGAGACCCTTGTCCTCCGCTGCGCTCTTCATCTGAGTCGCGCTCTTCACCTGAGTCATGCCCTCCATTCTAGGGTGACGGCCATCACAGTCACCTGCGGAACCGGACTTCCTGCGCCGAACGGCACCGCTACGCCGCCGAGCGGTCGCACAGGGGCCGCGAGCGGTCCATGCTGGCCACCGGTACCGCTGGTGGACCCCAGGGCGCCGCTCGACAGATCACCGGCGCCGTTGGGGCACGTCGGCTTGTCTTGTGAGGTGAATCACAGTTGTCTGAACTCAGATCCCTGGCGCGTACGGCGCGGGGGCGCAAGCACTGAGCAAAGGAGCCTCACATGTCTGATGTGACATATGAGAACGGAGGGGGCGCTCCTCCGAGCGAGGATTGGCGTCGTCGCTACTGGAAGAAGAATGTGCGCCTGCTGGTGGTGCTGCTGGCCGTCTGGGCCACCGTCTCCCTCGGGTTCGGCGTGTTGCTGGTGGAGCCGCTGAACAACATCGTGATCCTCGGCTTCCCCCTGGGTCTGTGGTTTGCCCAGCAGGGTGCCATCTACACCTTCGTGCTCCTGATCCTCATCTACGCACTGTGGATGGATCGGATCGACAAGGAGTTCGGCGTCGAGGAGCGTCCGGCGGGCGCAGAGGGTGGTGACTCCTGATGAGTTCGATGCAGTTCTGGACCTTCCTGTTCCTGGTGCTGAGCTTCGGGCTCTACATCTACATCGCCTGGCGCTCCCGCGTGAAGGAGACCAAGGAGTTCTACGTCGCCTCTCAGGGCGTGCCCACAGTGGCCAACGGCATGGCGGTGGCGGCCGACTGGATGTCCGCGGCCTCCTTCATCGGCATGGCCGGCATGATCACCTTCATGGGCTCCGACGGCGCGGTCTACCTGATGGGCTGGACCGGCGGCTTCGTGCTGCTGGCGCTGCTGCTGGCCCCCTACCTGCGCAAATGGGGGAAGTTCACCGTCCCGGAGTTCGTGGGCGACCGCTACAGCGACAGCGTCCGGGTGATCGCCGCGATCAGCGCGATCGTGGTCTCCTTCACCTACGTGGTCGGTCAGATGACCGGCGGCGGCGTGGTCTTCGCCCGGTTCCTGGGCCTCTCGGCCGAATGGGCCGTGGTGGTGGCCGCCGCGGTGATCTTCTTCTACGCCGTCCTGGGCGGGATGAAGGGCATCACCTACACCCAGGTGGCCCAGTACATCGTGCTGATCATCGCCTACGCGATCCCCGCAGTGGCGGTCTCCCAGCAGATCGGCGGCTTCCCGATCCCGCAGGTCACCTACGGCACCATCCTCTCCGAGCTGGATGCGCTGCGCACCGAGTTCGGTCTGCATGAGTTCACCGAGGCGTTCGCCGGACGCGACGGCGGCCAGCTGGACGTGTTCCTGGTGACGGCCTCGCTGATGCTCGGCACGGCTGGTCTGCCGCATGTGATCATCCGCTTCTACACCACCAAGACGGTGCGCGGTGCGCGATTCTCCGCCTTCTGGGCCCTGTTCTTCATCTCCCTGCTCTACCTGACGGCGCCGGCCGTCGGTGCGTTCACCAACCTGAACCTGCTGCAGGGCGCCCAAGGCTCCACGGCCGATGACCTGCCCTCCTGGATCAACCCCTGGGCAGAAGCCGGCTACGTGACGCTGAATGCGGAGGACGGCCTGATCAGCACCGTCTCGAACGACGCCGCCTCCGGGGCGGATCTGATCGTCTCCAACGACATCCTGGTCCTGGCCTCCCCGGAGATCGGTGGCCTGCCGGCTCCGATCATCGGACTGATGGCGGCCGGTGGCATGGCCGCGGCACTGTCCACTGCGGCCGGTCTGCTGCTGGTCATCTCCTCCGCTGCCTCCCACGACATCTACTACCGGATGATCTCCAAGGAGCAGGCTTCGGAGAAGACTCAGATGATGGTGGGGCGCCTGGCCATGACCGCGGCGGTGCTGGTGGCGATCTTCGCCGGACTGAACCCGCCGGCCTTCGTGGCCCAGGTGGTGGCGTTCGCCTTCGGACTCGCGGCCTCGACCTTCTTCCCGATCCTCATATTGGGCATCTTCTGGAAGAAGGCCAACGCCAAGGGCGCGGCCGCGGGCATGCTCACCGGCCTGGTGTTCAGCGCCGGCTACATGATCTACACCCTGGAGATCTTCGGCACCGGCGCCAACGATCACATCCTCGGCATCTCGCCGGAGGGGATCGGAGCCCTCGGTGCGCTGGTGAACTTCACGGTCACGATCGTCGTCTCCAACCTCACCCGGCCGCCGAGCCACGAGGTCCAGGAGATGGTGGAGTCGATCCGCTACCCGTCCCAGCAGGCGACGAAGGTGTGACCCCCTCCGTCTGACCAGCCAACTGCGATTCGAGCGGGGTTTTGGCCCTTTTGAGACGCGATCAGCGTTGATAAGGGCCGAAACCCCACTCGAATCTCATTAACGCGTCAAGACGCCCAGTCGGTCAGCTCGGCACCGGTGAGGACCTCGCCGGGGTGCGGCCCGGCGGCCCAGATGAGCTGTCCCTCGAAGTCCGTGAAGCCCTCGCCCGGAACTGCCGCGAAGGCCAGGTTCCCCTCCTCAAGAGCCGAGAGGACGGCGTCGGGCCCGGTGAGCAGACAGTTCTCAGGCTCCCCCACTGCCGTGAGCAGCGTGGAGGTGAGCTCCCGGGCGAACGCCATGCCGGCGTCATCGCCGAGGTTCATCAGCATCAGCCCCTGCGGGTTCAGCGCAGCCAAGACCTGGTCGAAGAACTCCGAGGAGACCAACGACGCCGGCGCTTCGGCGCTGTTGAACAGATCCACGATGATCACGTCGAAGCTGCGTCCGGCCAGCGCTCCGCCCGGAGCGAGGGCCTCGGCGGCATCGGCTACGACGTTCTCCGGAGTCACGGGCATGGGCAGATGCTCCAGGACGAAGTCGACCAGCTCCGGCTCGATGTCCACCACAGTCTGAGCGATGTCGGCAGAGCCTGACCACTGCGCCTGGATCCAGCGCGGCAAGGTCAGTGCCCCAGCACCGAGGTGCAGGACCGACGCCGGCCGCTCGCCCCACAGCCGCGGAGCCACCGCCCGCAGCACCGAGCTCATCCGGTGGGTGTAGTCATGGAGGAGCCAGCTGGGATCCTCCACCTCCACATGGGACTGCTCGGCCATCTGATCCGGCGATGGGCCGGTGCTCAGCACCATCCCGGTCTCGGTGAGGTCGTCACGGCTGAGCTCGGCGAAGTGCCCGGAGAAGGAGAGCTGGATGCGTGCAATGGTCATCGCTGACTGTCCGACTCAGTCCAAGGTTCCGGCACGGAAGGCTCGGGCTGATCCTTCCAGATCCTCGGCAGTGCCCAACAGCTGGTCCGCGCGGGATGTCAAGCGGCGTGCGTCCTCTGGGCTGGCGTCCTCATGCCGGCCGGCCCAGAGCGCCTGGCCGCGGGCGACCACACGGCAGAAGGCCGCGGCACGATCGAAGGCCACATCGATGTCCCCGGTGTACATCCCGGCCAGGACCATATCGGCCAGCCGGGTCATCTCTTCGGCGGTCGGCGGCTCAGGAACCCCTGCGACGGCATGGGGCACAGCATCGCTGCGGCCCAGCCGGTAGTACTCCGACATCCTCTCCGCGTTCTTCTGGGTGGCCGCGCGGATGGCGTAGATCCGCCACAGGCTGCCGGCCAGAGAGCGCGGCGGAGAATCTGCCCAGAGCTCCGCGATCGCCTCGATGCCCTCAGTCTCAGCCAGCTTCACAAAGCGCTCGGTGATCTCCGGGTCCTCAGACTCGCGGCCGTGGAAGACCAGGGCATGAGCGGTGTCATGCGCGGCCTGCGAGATCGTGGCGGGGTCGGCACCGCCCTCCCGCTGGTCGAAGACGGCAGGTTCGGTGAACTTAGGTCGCCGATGCGGCTGCGTGCTCATACTGGGACTCCTCTCCCGGGGACTGCAGGGTCCGGGGCCCCTACTGTATTCCGCTGACGCGGGACCGCGCACCAACCCCCGCCCGACGCCGAGCCGCTCCTCTCGCCTGTCTGAACGGCGTCGCAGCCCGGGGTAAGGCGAGCTGACGACGCCGACTTCAGCGGCCGCACCGGGTGCGATATCATCGGAAGTCGGCCTCATCGGCCACCACAACAGACCAGGGCCTTTAGCTCAGAGGTAGAGCATCGGACTTTTAATCCGCTTGCCAAGGTGATCGGCCAACCTCTCAGTGATCCGCTAGATCCCCGTCATATCAACGATGCCAGGCCCTCCGGCAGCTTTCTTAGTGAGTGCCCAATGGCCGTCTGGTGGCCATTTTGGTGGCCATTTTCTCGTGTGAGGCCATCAAAGCCACCGCATCAAGACGGGCTTGGGGCGTACTTCCCTGTGTGGGGGATAGCAGGTACTTCATTCCCGCTGACGTGGGGCAGCTCCAAGGCACTCCTGATCCCATGCTGTAGCGCCAGGTCGTGTAAGAACCTTGCATTGGCCGCGTGTAGCTGCGGCTGGAGGTCTGGCTGAGGGTTGCTGATGATCAGCGCTTCGGGGGTTTGGTTTCTGCTGGCGAGGTGGTCCAGTGCCAGTTCAGTGTGGTTCTGTGTGCCCAGCCCGGAGTGTGTCACCAGAATCAGCATGGGCTTGATCCCGAAGGCATTGCCTCCGCGTTTAATGAGTTCCCAGAGCGTCAGTCCCTCTTCAGTTAATCGGACAGTCAGCCCGCCTGATCCTTCGGCGATGAGAACATCCGTGGAACGCGTGTAGCTGGCCCACCGCTCGATATGCTCCTCGGCAGTTTTCAAGGGCTCACCGGTCACAGTGGATGCGTCTCGGGGTGCCATAGTAGGCGCGAGGCGCTGGCCTTCAGAGGTGGAGAGCAAGGTCGGCGTGCCGAGGTGCCGATGCACTGTGTCGATGTCCGCTGGGTCGTGAGAGTCAGCTTCTACGCCAGTCTGGACCGGCTTGTCGATATGGACTCGATGTCCACTCTGTAGGTAATGCTGGGCCAGTGCCGTCGTGGCGACAGTCTTGCCGATCTCAGTATCTATGCCGAGGACGCCGATCAGCAGCTTCATATCTGGTGTCTTTCTCTCGAGTCAGTGCAGTCGTCTCCGGAAGTGACGAGCACCTGTTCCGGCGCCTGGAAGGACAGCAGTGAGGTCCAAACTGGCTCAGCTCCGGTGAGGCATGAGTGTGGCATGGCCTGTGCTGCCGTATGTACTGCAACGGTGGCTTCTTCTTCGGCCAATCCAGCGCCTAGGCAACGGTGCACGCCGTAGCCGAAGGCCAGGGACGGGTCAGAGTGATGCATGCCGCTCAGCTGCAACAACACGTCATCGCCGGCCGCGACTTCAATATCGCCTGCAGCTGAGGGCAGTACCGTCGAATATTCTGCCTTGCGTCGCCAGGTCGGGACTGAAGATTGGTGAGCCAGAGACTTCTGCACCACGGAACGACTAGCAGCTTCGCCAGTGTCGGTGTTGCCGCAGGACTCCAGTAGGCCTGGATCTCCAAAGAGCCGGTAGAGGGCTGTGCTGATCAGCATGCTGGTGGTCTCCTGACCGGCGATGGTGAGGAAATAGCCGAAGGAGATGATCTTCGCTTCGGTGATGCCGTGGGTCTTAAGAGCCCCGAAGAGCGTCTCAGGATCGTCAGTTTCACGAACCTGTTCCCGAAGCCAGTGATGGAATTCGACGGCCGACTCAGCCAGACGTCGCTGACGCTGCGCGTCCGGCCAGCCCCAGAATAGTTCCAGGGAGTCCTGGCTCCATCGCTTCAGCTGATTAAACTCAGGTAGAGGCAGGCCCGTCAGCTCAGCCATAATCAGCGGCGGGAGTTTCCCCGCCAAGGAATCAGCCAGATCCACACTGCCGTGATCAGCATCCTGGGCGCACTGCTCGGCGAGGTCGGCAGCGACCTCTTGCATGCGGGGTGTGATCTGCTTGACTCTGCCCGGCGAGAAGAAGGGCGCGACCAGTTTGCGCACCTCACGGTGCCGCGGACCATCTGCAGAGGCGAGCACGGCCGGCAGTTGTAAGCCTTCACGGGCCAGGTATCGTCGGACTTGCCCGGTCAGCGGTTGAACTGCCGTCAGCGCGTTGGAGGCGGAGAACCGTGGGGGGTCGCCCAGCACAGCTCGAATCGTCTCTGGATCCTGGAGAAGCACCTGGTCCGGCTTCTTCTCCGCTGGTCGGGCGTCGTCCTCTGCAAAGGGACATGCCGACGGTGCACCCCATGCCTTGGCCGCCACAGCAGCCACCTGGCCCAGCACCCGGGTCAGTTGTTGTGGGGGAAGATAAGACTTCAGCGTGATCCGCAGCCTGGAGACGCCGTCAGGGACACTGGGCGGGCGGAAGCAGCCCACCAGGATGCCGAGGTCTCGTAGCTGTGATGCCGCGGCGGCAGCACTGGCGGCGTCGGGCATTCGCACGGAAACGATGGGAGAGGCTATCGGCTCAACATGCTGGGCCAGAATCGGGTTCCGAGTCAGCACTCGATCTGCGGTGCCCATAGCTGCTTCCAGTCCGCGATGAGGCTTCTCGGTGCGGATCAGGCGAGCGGCTTCAGCGGCAGCTGCGGCCACAATCGGTGAAAGGCCGGTGTCAAAGATGAAGCTACGTGCAGTGTTGATCACGTGTGCTCGCCATGACGGTGCGTCTGCGCCGGCAATGAGCACCACCCCGCCCTGGCCGCCAAGACTCTTCGACAGGCTGGCCGTCATCAGTATGGGCGGGCTCTCGGAGGAGACGATGTCGAGCAGTTGAGCCTGCCCCAGTGCACTGCCGGCACCCAGTGTGCCGAGACTGTGTGCTTCATCGACCACCAACAGGGCCTCGTACCTCCGGCACAGTTCTGCGGCAGCTGCAAGGTCGGTGCTGTCGCCCAGCACTGAGTACACGGATTCGACGACGACGGCAGCCCGCAGCTGCCTCTGCCAGGCAGCCTGCAGCAATCCCTCCAAACAGTCGAGGTCCTGATGAGCGAACGTGGATACCTGAGCAGAAGAGGCGATCTTCGCGGCGTCGTGGAGACTGGCGTGAACGTGATCATCCAGGAAGAAGGCAGTGCGTGGCCCACCGACTGCGCTGAGCGCACCGAGGTTTGCCAGGTAGCCGGAGGAGAAGGTCACAGCAGCTTGGGCTCCGGTCAGGGCGCACAGCTGCTGCTCAGCGTGGTGGTGCGCCTCTGAGGTGCCGGTGACGACTCGTGAGGCGCCTGCACCCACCGGACCCTTCTCCGCCCAGGACCGCACGGCCTCTCGTAGTCGCGGGTGATTGCTGAGCCCGAGGTAATCATTGGAGGCCAGATCCACCAGAGAAGGGTCAACAATGGCATCAGTTCGGTGAACCTGGCGGCGTTGCCGGACCCGGTTGCGCTCAGCGACCCACCTCTGCCAGGTTCCTGCCCTCTGCTCGGTCTTGCTCACCCGTGCACCTCCTCGACAGCACCGCAGATGGCCGCGGTGATCGTGGCGACTTCTGCCTCATCACAGATATAAGGCGGCATGGTGTAGACCGCTCGGCGGAACGGGCGCACCCAGGCGCCTCTGTCCACCGCGGCGCGAGTCACCGCAGGAATATTCACAGGCTCGTGAAGTTCGACCACCCCGACTCCGCCGAGAACTCTGACATCGGCAACACTGTGAAGCCGCCTCGCTGGGGAAAGCCCGTGGTGAAGGGAACGTTCAAGAGTGGAGACGGACTGGGGCCAGGGGTGCTGCGGGTTGTGCAGCAGCTTCAAAGAGGCCAGAGAGACCGCGCAGGCCAGAGGGTTGGCCATGAAGGTCGGACCATGCAGCAAGGCCCCCGGCATGCCGGCCCCGGGCGTACTCACGGTAGAAGCGACGTCGTCTGTGACCAGAACAGCAGCCGCTGTCATAGTCCCTCCCGTGAGAGCCTTGCCGATGCACATCACATCAGGGGAGACACCTGCCCATTCTGCGGCGAAGAAAGTCCCAGTGCGGCCGAACCCGGTGGCAATCTCGTCGAAGATAAGCAGCAGTCCATACTCGTTGCACACCTGGCGCATCACTTGTAGCGCCTCTGGGTGGTAGATATGCATCCCGCCGGCGCCTTGAAGCACCGGCTCGGCAATCAACGCGGTGAGTTCGTCCCGGTGGTCAGAGGCCAGTCGCCGCACCTCTGCAGCCCAGACTGCGAATTGGTCCGTGTCGGTCTGCCACTCACCGGTCTCTGGGCATCGCCGGGCTGCAGGTGGCCGGGGTGCGAAGACATGCTTAGGAACCAGGGCGTCGAAAGCGGCGTGCATCCCGTCCACCGGATCGCAGGTGGCCATGGCACCGATGGTGTCGCCATGGTAGCCCCCGCGCAGTGCTATCACCCGGTTGCGCTGGGTCCGGCCGGCAGCTGCCTGGTACTGGTATGCGATCTTCAGTGCGACTTCAACAGAGACCGAACCGGAATCGGCGAGGAAGACTCGGGAGAGCCCTTCTGGGGCCACTGCTGTCAACTGTTCTGCCAGCTCCACAGCAGGCGAGTGGGTCAATCCACCGAACATGACGTGTGCGAACTTCTCCGCCTGGCGATTCAGCGCCGAGTTGAGCTCAGGGTGGGCATACCCGTGAACAGCAGCCCACCAGGACGACATCGCGTCCACCACACGGCGCGGGGCGGCTCCTCGGCCGTGTTGGTCACGGTCTGCCACGAGGTGCAGGTGGGCTCCCTCGGCTCCGATCACGGAGAAGAACTGTTCAGCGCCTGCCGGAGAATACGGGTGCCAGAGAAGGCGTTGGTCCTCGGAGAGCAGATCAGGCATTGGGGGCCAGCTCCGTGCCGGCACCACGCCGGCGGATCTCCAACGGCGGCACTGCGTGGCGCTCCTCCGTCGTCGCTGTTGAGCATCCGTTGCAGCCCGCGCCACCTGCTGCGCCAGCGATGGGACATGTGCCACACGAGGAGGTGTGCTGCAGACTCGGAGGTGGGGTGGCCGCCTCGATCTCCTCCAACAGGTGAGCCGGGTCCTGTGTGGATCCGTCCGGTTTCATGATGACGAAACCGTGATCAGCAAGCATGCGAAGGTCCTCCGCGGCGGCCTGTCCATTGCTGGTCAGATAGTCGCCCAAGAACAGAGAGTTGGCGGCCTCCAGGGCCATCGGCTGCAGAGACCGCAGATGCAGCTCGCGTCCGCCTGCGATGCGGACTTCCTTGTCCGGGCACACCAGCCGGGCCAGACAGACGATCGTCAGCGCCCGGTGAGGAGTGAGATCCCATGTGCCGGCCAAGGGGGTGCCCTCGAACGGCATCAGGAAGTTGATCGGGATGGAGTCTGCCTCCATCTCCCGCAGCGCGAACAGCGCCTCGACGATCTGCTCGTCGGTCTCTTTCATTCCCACGATGAGTCCAGAACAGGGAGACAGGCCAGCTGACTTGGCTTTGTCCACGGTGGAGACCCGGTCCGCGTAAGAATGCGTGGAGACGATGTTCTCATGGTGGGACTCTGCAGTATTGATGTTGTGGTTATAGGCGTCCACACCGGCTTCTGCCAGACGCTCAGCCTGCCTATCCTTCAATATCCCCAGACAGGCACAGACCTCTGCACCGGGAGCGGTCTCATGGACAGCCCCGACCATGTCGATGACCCGGGCGATGTCCCGGTTCGAAGGCCCTCGCCCGGAGGCGACCAGGCACACCCGCGAAGCACCTGCGGCCAGCCCTGCCCGAGCCTGACTGGCCGCCTCCTCGGTCGACAGCCACGAGTACTTAAGGATCTCAGCCTGGGATCCCAGCCGCTGAGAGCAGTAGCTGCAGTCCTCAGGACACAACCCTGATTTCAGGTTGACCAAGTAATTGACCTTTACCGTGTTGGCGAAGTGGTGGCGACGGACCTCAGAGGCCGCGGCCACCAGCTCCATCCGCCTGGTCTCCGGAGCTTGCAGAACCTGCAGGGCTTCCTCGACCGAGAGTCCTCCCCCTACAAGGGACTGCTGCGCCAGCTGTGAGAAGGGGACGCTTCTTGAACGGCGTTCAATAGTCATAAGGTAACCATAATCACCCAGTTGAACGCTGTTCAAATCGGCCTGCTGGCGCTCTTTCGCGACAGAGAGGCGACGCATTAGCCCCGCAGTTCCGCCTGCATCCCGCTTGGCACCTCATCACTCCGTCCGGGGTCAGCAGTACGCTATCCATTGATGACCCGCGGGGACTGCTGAATGAACAGTGTTCAAGTAACCTGGTCGAATGGTTCCACAACCAGGAAATCAACCCCGTCCACGGTCGCGTCGTTCCAGAGATGACGTGATCGAGGCAGCCCTTCGAATCCTTGACGATCAAGGCTTGCCCAACTTGAGCATGCGCCAACTGGCTGAGTCGCTAGGTGTCAGGCCAGGCGCGCTGTATTGGTACTTCGACAGCAAGCAGGCTCTCTTGGCAGACGTCAGCCGCCGAATTCTGGCCCCGATGTATTCAGCGACTGTCGAAGGTGATTCTCTCCATGAACGAGCCCTGAGGACTGGGGTGCAGCTCAGAGACTGCCTTCTGGCCTACCGGGACGGTGCAGAGCTTGTCTCAAGCTCGCTCGCCCTGGGCCTGGTCGTCTCGCCGGTGCACACGAAGCTTGGTATTGACCAGCAGAAGCCCGAGGATCAGCACCCCCTGGTGCTCACCGCAGCTGAGGCGGTCACGCACTTTGTGGTGGGCTTCACTTTCCACGAGCAGCAGCGCACCCAGGCCGAAGCTCTTGGCGTCACAGGGGCAGCGGACGACATCACTCCCCAAGCCGTCGCGAACTCTTCGCCCGCGCAGGGCGGAGAGTTCCGTTCCGTGCTCGAGCTCATCTGTCATGGATTGCAAACGCTCGAACCGAGTCCGTAATCAGGGTTAACCGACGCGGCGCTGTTTCCACTCGTCAAAGTCAACGACTATCGCATCACCGGCGGCTTCCTCTTCGAGGCCCCCTTCTGGCTGCGGATCAGGGTCTTCTGACGACTTTGGTCCAGCCCAGAGCGCGTCGCCGACCTGTGCCGCGACGTCACGCTTCATGTCGTCGAGCACATGCTGGTACCGGTCCACCATGGTGCGCTGACTCCAGCCCATGAGGTCCATCACCACGCGGGCGTCAATGCCGAGTGTCGCGCGTCAGACTTAGTGGCAGGGCCGTTATGTAGGTCCTGAAGGAGAGTCAGTCATGGGTAGACCACCCTCGATTCCGGCGGAGAAGAAGACCCGGATAGTGCTGAGCGTGCTGGCCGGCGAGATGTCCATCGCCGAAGCGGCACGCAAGGAGAAAGTCAGTGAGCAGTCCATCGGACGGTGGAAGGCCGAGTTCCTGGAAGCCGGCAAGACCGCCCTGGTGGCCGGCAGGTCCGGACCATCCTCCCGAGAGGAACAGCTGGAGGCCGAGGTCGCCGAGCTGACCCAGGCCTTGGGCGAGGCACACCTGGAAGCCAGGGTGTGGAAGAAGTCCGCGGAGGGCCGGCTGGGCCCTTCGAGGACCTCGAGGTGATCCGCGTGGAAGCGGGCATGTCGACCGCGAGGTTCTGCCAGCTCTTCGACATGCCCGAGCGGACCTGGCGCCGCTGGCAGGCCAAGGCCCGCACCGGGACGGCGGTGAAGGGACCGTGGCCGCAACCGGGACGGCAGGCTGCCAGGGAACTGGTGGTCAAGCACGCGCTGGCCCATCCGGCGTGGGGGCATCGGAAGATCTGGGCAATGGTCCGCCACGACGGGCATGTGGTTTCCGAGGCGACCGTGCTGCGAATCCTGCGCGACGAGGGGCTGATTCTGCCCGCGCAGTACCAACGGGAGCGACGGAAGCTGGCCGAGCGGCGCAAGGCCGCGTTCGCCACCGAGCCCTCAGGCCCGAACCAAGTCTGGCAGCTGGACTTCAGCGAGTTCGAGACCACCACCGGAGGGACCTGGCGGCTGGCCGGGTGCCGGGACTACTGGTCCAAGTACGAGCACCCCTTCCACGTTTCGCCCACCGGGAACCAGCACGACGCGATCGACGCGATCGAGTTGGCCCTGGCCGACTACGAGGCCATGTTCGGTCACCCGCTGGTCGAGGCCTGCCCGGTCGATCCCGAGACCGGTGAGCTGTTGCCCGTGGTGACCATCGTGACGGACAACGGCGGGCCGTTCCGGTCCTTCCGCTTCGAGTCCTTCATCGCCGCCCACCCCGAGCTACACCACGTGCGCACCCGAGTGAAGACCCCGGGGCAGAACGGGTCCCGTGAACGCGGCTTCGGCACGCTGAAGTACGAACGGCTCTACCTGGACGAGATCGACGACGCGATCGTGCTCGCCGAGCGGGCCGAGGACTACCGGATCGAGTACAACGAGCTCCGGCCCCACGAGGCCATCTCATGGAACCGGCCCAAGGAGGTGCACCTGGGCCTGGCCGACCCCACCACCCCGACATTCAAAACCAAGGAAATCCTGCCAACTACTTGACGCGGGACACCGAGCATCAGCATCATCGTGGCCGAGACGTGCCGGGCATCATGAAGCCGGACATGGTCAACTCCGCACTCCTCCAGGAGTGCCTTCCAGCGCTTCCAGTCACTTTCGGGGCGATGGGGACGACCGTTGAGCTGACAGAAGACCAGATCCACGGTGACCCCGTTCGCATCGGTGTAGGGCTTGCGCCGTTTACCTTCAGCTTCGTTCAGCGCGAGGTGTTCTGCGTGCAGTTTCTTGAGGTGCTTCAGAACCTGCTCGGGCACAGGGAGGCTACGCCGACCGGCCAGGGACTTCGGGGTTCCGAAGAAGAGTCCGCCACCGTACCTGGATGGGCAGAGATGTGGTCGTTTGGCGGGGCAGTGGGTGATGTCATCGCATCCGTGCCGCCATTTCTTGGGGTAGATAGTCCTGCGAAGGTCAATTTGGCCGTTATCGAGGTCGACCGCGTCCCACCCCAGCCCGAGGACCTCGCCTTGCCGAGGTCCATAGGTGAGGGCCATCATCCAACGTGTGGCCTCAGATGGTGGCAGCGTCTCTGCGTGAGCGATGATCTTCCGAGCATCCTCAGGAGTGAAGGCCGGCGGCTCAAAGGCCTCATCGCTGCGCCCCGAAGGGGCATCCACCTTCAGCAGCGGATTGGAGCCCAGTTTTCCGCGCTTCACCGCTGCTTTGAATGCGCCGTTGAGGATGCGGTGAAGTTGGAGCACCGAAGCAACGGCCTTGCCCTCAGCTCGCTTACGTGCGTAGAACGTCTCGATGTGCTCGGGTTTGAGCTTGTTTAGCTTGGTTCGGGCCAGTCTTGTGTCTTTCAGCCAGGCGATCTTGGCCTCGTAGCCCTCCAGGGTGCTGTCTTTCAGGGATCCCTGTTTAATGGTGTACAGCCAGTGATCCAGCCACTCCTGAAGGGTAGGAGCGGAACCGATGGTGACGGTGCCATCTTCCACCTGACGAATGAGGTCGCGGCGGGCAGCCGCACAGAGAGCCTGGGATCGGCCATAGACCGGCTTGCGGATGCGCTTTCCGCTGATCGGGTCAGTCCCGACGGTGACATCAGCCCTCCAGCGTCCTTTGCTGGGGTCTGCTGAAGGTTCGGTTGACTTCAAGACTGCTTAGAAAGCAGGAAGGATGGAAGTCATGCCGAAAGTCGTCTACACCGAGGAGTTTCGCCGGACCGCCGTGGAGCTGGTTGCTGGCGGGATGAGCCAGAAGCAGGTCTGCGCGGATATGGGCTGCTCGAAATCTGCGCTGCAGTCCTGGGTCCGGGCCGCGAAGCTCGAAGAGCACGGGATCGAGCCGGCTAAGGATGCTGAGGAGTCTCGGGAACAGGCGAAGATGATGCGCCGGATCCGTGAGCTGGAGCAGGAGAACAAGGTCCTGCGCGAAGCTGCGGCGTATCTCTCCCAGGCGAATTTGAAGCTGGGTGGGGCCTCCCCAAAATGATGTTCCCGCTGGTCCGTGACCTTGCCGCCGCCGGGGTGCCGGTGGCGGTGACCTGCCGGGTTCTGGGTTTCACCAAGCAAGCGTTCTACAAATGGGCAGCAGCCCCGATTTCTCAGCGGGATTGGGAGGATGCCCACCTGCTCAACGCCGCAATCGATGTTCATGCTGATGACCCGGAGTTCGGGCACCGGTTCATCGCCGATGAGCTCGCCGCCGCCGGGTACCGGGCCTCTGAGCGGCGGGTGTGGCGGCTGTGCTCACAGCAGCAGATCTTCTCCGCCACTCAGCGCAAGGGCAGGAAGAATCACAAGAAGCCAGGCCCGCCAGTCTGTGATGACCTGCTGGCCCGGGATTTCACCGCCACCAGGTCGAATCAGAAATGGCTGGTGGACATCACCGAGCACCGTACCGGTGAGGGCAAGCTCTACCTATGTGCGATCAAGGATGTCTTCAGCAACCGGATCGTAGGCTATGCGATCGATTCCAGGATGAAATCACGGCTGGCTGTGGCCGCCCTGCATGATGCGGTTTCCCGCCGCGGAGGACCCTCAGAAGTGGCCGGATGCATTGTCCATTCGGATAGAGGGTCGCAATTTCGTTCACGGAAATTCCAGCGGGCGCTGAAGGGATACAAGCTGGCTGGGTCCATGGGACGGGTCGGGGCTGCTGGGGATAACGCGGCGATGGAGAGCTTCTTCTCGACGTTGCAGAAGAACGTGCTCAACAGGCAGTCCTGGGCCACCAGGGATCAGTTGCGAGCCCGGATCATTCACTGGATCGAAGCGACCTATCATCGCCGCCGCCGACAGCGGAGGCTGGGTAAGCTGACTCCGGTCGAATACGAGACCGTTCACAAGGATGCCGTCGCCCTGGCGGCATAAGCCCGACGGTCAACCGAACCTTCAGCAGACCCAACGCTCTCGGCGACGGAGTGAAGCACAAGCACACAAGGCCACGGCGGCCCCAGACCAACGGCAAAGTGGAGCGATTCAACCGCACTCTGATGAAGGAATGGGCATACGCCCGTGCCTACTCCAGCGAGTCAGCCCGTGAAGCCTCCTACGAGGCCTTCCTCCACGAATACAATCACCACCGAACCCACACCGCTATCGGAGGCCTGGTTCCCTCAGCCCGCGTTCACAACCTCACGGGGAAGTACACCTAGTGTGCGGTCATGTTCACACCGACTGGAAGACCAGCCTCTCACCCCAGGGCACCGCACAGGTCAACGTCGGTGTCGATCAGTGGGACTTCCGGCCTGTCTCCGCAGAAGAGGTCCACCGTGCCATCAGAGATCCCAGTAAGCGCAGCTGACCTTGTGCCTCACAAGCCGGACCAACTACAGCACCCGCGATGCCTCAACCCGCAAGCACGGAGAGGAGATCTTCAGCAACGAAGTGAACGACAAGAGTCAGATGGGCTATGATAGAGGATGCTGTTCTGGGCAGAAAGGGCTTCCGGCCCCCTGAGCCTGGAAGACAACAAAACTGAATATTGAGGAGGCAGCGCAGCGCGCTGCATGGGCCTTTAGCTCAGTTGGTAGAGCATCGGACTTCAAATAGGAGCGCCTC
Source organism: Nesterenkonia lacusekhoensis (assembly GCF_017876395.1). Classification (NCBI taxonomy): domain Bacteria; kingdom Bacillati; phylum Actinomycetota; class Actinomycetes; order Micrococcales; family Micrococcaceae; genus Nesterenkonia; species Nesterenkonia lacusekhoensis. The sequence continues at coordinate 2,273,517 of NZ_JAGINX010000001.1, forward strand.
GGTGGAAACGCTGGGGATGACACCACTCAAAGTCGGGGAACCCTTCCTAGAAAAATCTAGATGGCAATCCCGAGCCAAGCCGAGACCACGTCTCGGAAGGTGTAGAGACTGGACGGGTGGCACCTACGGCGCAAGCTACGGTGAAGGGACAGTCCAGACCACGAACGCCCTCCGGGGCGGCGGCGAAAGTCGAAGTGGGAAGTTAATCCGCAGGTCGAGGGTTCGAGCCCCTCAGGGCCCACCGCATCAGGTTGGCCGCTCAAATCAGCGCGGTTCGAGCGGCCAGCTGGATCTCATGTAGAATAGAGTCATCATATCCTCCACGCCTCTCGGAGAAGCGCAACTTGGGGGATTTTTCTTTCCCGCCTGACTAGACTCAGGACATGGCGAAGCGACGAATGCCCCGTGCCCGCGGAAGCAGACGCTTCGAGAAGCCGCCCCTGAGCTCATCTGCGTTAGTGGATCTGCTCAGAAGCCGTGGACTTGCCATCACAGACGAAGCTCAGGCAGCCCAGCAGATCAGCAACATCGGCTATTACCGCCTCTCCGCCTACATGGTCCCATTCCAACGTGGTCGTGATAATCATGACTTCAAGCCAGGGGCAACATTCGAAGATGTGATGAGCCTCTACTCGTTTGACCGCCAGCTCCGGCTCCTCGTCCTGGATGCGCTGGAGCACATTGAGGTCAGGTTGCGGGCCGCCGTGACTGACGAAATGTCACTGAAGCATCAGAACGCCTTCTGGTACACCGAACCGTCGTATTTCCGAGATTTGGCTCGGCACTCTGAATTTCTGGATCAGGTAAGTGAACGTAGCCGACGTCAGCTCGAAGGCCGGCCTGAAGACCCCGGCGACGTACACAATTACCGGTCTGCCTTAGAGCATTACTTGGTCACATATGGCGAACCGGACTTCCCTCCCTCATGGATCATGATGGAGGGGCTCACCTTCGGACAGGTGAAGTCGCTCTATGACAACCTCCAGCAGCGTGAAGACTCGAACCGCATCGCCCGCCAGCTCGGCACCCCCGGACCAGTGTTGACATCGTGGTTGAGGACTTTTCTGCGGTTCCGAAACATCGGCGCCCACCATGGCCGCTTATGGAACGTAGTTCTCGGCGTCGCACCCACGGCTCCAAAGAGCAAGTCCGTTCCTTGGCCGCGATCTCAATGGAAGATCACCGACCCCCGGCACGGTCCCATCCGCATATATCCAGGACTTTCCGCCATCCAATCACTGTTACTGACCACCGCCTCAGACCCCACGTGGTCACAACGTCTCTATGACCTGGTTTCGGACTACCAGGCTGTCCTGTGACTTCGTCCGCAATATGGCGGGGTTCTTCAGATGCTCCGTGGCGGCACATTGCCGCGAGTGACGGAACCGGATGAGCTTCGCAGGACCACAAGGGGGTCCGTTTGCGGGACGCGATAATCACACTCGCGCGACCACTTATCTCAAACGCTCGTCGGCGACCTGGTCGCCGCGATGGCGGCCGTACCATTGGGCTTGCTGAGCCATAACGTCGGCGAATGAGGTGTCGTCGGTTGCGCCGTAGACCGTGCCTTCGAAGTCGAGGTCGCGCTGGATCGCCCAGATCTTCTCGTGCTGGTCCGGAGATAGAACCTGGGCTGGGTCGCCAACGGCGACCCAGGCGATCGGCACCGTGGCATCGGCGGGCAGTGCCGTGTTGGCGTGCACGACGCCGTTGATGCGGACCTCGACCCGAGCAGCGAGCCGGCTCCCTGGGAACAGCGAGCAACCGGTGGCCAGAAAGCACTCTTCACCGATATTGGCGCCGTTGACGTGGGCGTGCGGACCGATCAGCACATTGTCGCCGATCTCGACCGGGTGGATGCCGCGTCCGCGTATCAGCGCGTTCTCCCTGATCACGCACCGGTGGCCAATGGTGACGCGGCCGTCCTCAGCCGTGACGACGGCACCGAACAACACGCGGGCCTCAGCGCCGATGTGGACGTCCCCGCACACCACCGCGTTCGGCGCAATGTAGGCATCGGGGTGAACCTGAGGCGTCGCCCCTCGATGGGTGATCAGCGGCATGGTTTCACCTCCTTTCGTCGAACTCGGCATCGTGGATCCTAACCTCGGCAGCTTGCTCATCGAGCGACTGCCGGTACGCAACGCATCCGCGCATGAACTTCGGCCAGGGCGGGACGGCAATGTCTGGATCGACCTGTTCGGGCAGGGTCCCCCAAAGATCGGGATGATGCCAGCACAAGTCATGCCCAGAACTGTCGCGATGCTCACGCACCGCGGTGCGAAGCTTCACCACCTCAGCCAGCAGCTCGTCTCGCGTCATGGCCTGCAGATCCTCATCCATACACCCAGCCTGCTCCACCGAAGGTCAACGCGGCAAGATCGAGTCCGATTGCCGATCCCTAACTGGCACTCTGATGTCGTCAGCAGCTTCCAGGGCCAAGGTCTTATTTCTCTTTGGTGAAGACACTTGTTTCCGCCCTGTCGCGAAGTAGAACGCTCTTTGGCCCGAAGAGACCCACCCTGGCATCAACCGCCAAAGGACGCGGATGCGTGGCCCGCAGCCGTGTCGTACCCAGAAAGAGACTACGTTGGTCAGCAACCTCGTGATTGACGATCAGCCGCACCCGATGCCAGAACACTGCTGCCTCGTCGAACTCCACCAACAGTTCCATGCCGTTGTGGTGTAGTGAGAACTGCTTCACTGTATCTCCTTGGTTCATATTCGGAGGTGGCAGACCCTTGACCGGTCATGGCCCCATAACGGAGCACGGGTGGACCAGCCGTGGCTCACCGTTTCCGTCTCAAGTCCCTGACGAAAAACACTGCACCGATCAGCATTAAGACGATGCCGCTCCACCAGCCGATACTCTGAATGGTCTCACCTGCACCGAAGTTCTCCGGCAGGATGAAGGCAAAGGTCGCCGCGATAAACCACCAGACGGTCCCCATGTCGCCGGAAGATTGACGGCGAACCCGTTCCTTATCCTCGTCTACTTCATTGTCCTCGTCGACCGCATCTGTGCGGTGCTTATGCTCGTTCTCGGTCATCGACTTCGAGTCTAATCATCCCCACGAGTTCGATACCACAGTGTCAGAGCAGCGGCGGCGTCCCGGTGGCTGATCGCTTTACGGAACGACGGCTTACGCGGACAGCGCCTTGACCCCAAGAGCAGCGAAGGGATGTCATAAGAGCGACACAATTTTGCTCTGTGACTACTTATCGTTGTATATTTACTACATGGAGCAGGGTAAAGAGTCTGGTGTGCCGCAGTTTTACTCTCGTGTTCCCGTGGTGCGAACTGAACGGGGCCTCAGCCGCAAGCAGCTGGCTGAGGCCGTCGGGGTGCATTATCAAACCATCGGCTCCCTGGAGCGAGGCGAGTACAGTCCCAGCCTTGTGCTTGCTCTTCGTATCGCTGAGGTGCTGAAAGTTCCCATCAATGCGGTCTTTTCACTGCGCCCTTTCGCCAGCATGGCAGACCAGATCTACAAGAACTGATCAGAAGTACCGGCGCAGCTTTACCCCGTAGGACATGTGACTGAGGAGGAAACATCGATGACCCAGAGCCTCACCCGCCAGCAACGACGAGCCGCCACTCTGGATGACCCCACTTTTGAAGGACTGCGAACACCACAGCGGCGAGCTCTGTTGTCTGCCGCGCTGCTTGGAATCCTGGCACTAGAGGCGGTCACCTTCACCCTCGCGGCCGCCGGATTCCTCCCAACCGCGGCGTTCTGGGCCATCCTCGCAGGACTGGTGGTCGGGCTGGTCATCATCCTTGGAGCCCTTAAATCCTCCACCAGGGGGATAGAAGAGCTCTCCCCAGCTGTCCTTGATGAGCGACAAAATCAGATTCGCGGGACGATCTACGCCACAGCGTACCGGCTGGTGTCCTGGGTATTCGCAGCCACGGTGCTGATCTTGATGCTTGTGCAACTGGGTCCGTGGGAAGTGCCCGGTGTTCTGCCGCTGATCGTGGCCGTCATCTCCATGCAACTGGTCATCATCATCCCGACACTTCTCACAGCACGTCACCGCACACCCTAACGCTGGAGGCCGTGCCAGTTGGGGAACGGCTTACGGTGCCCCTCCGAAGAGTGCCCTCGACGGTCATGTGGGCACCGAGGCTGTGCCAGTTGGGGATCGTTCAGCGGGATGACGCTAGGGGCTCTTCCACGGGCTGTGATGGTTCGATCGTCGTGGTTTCCCGGCGATCAGCTGTTAGACGTCGAAGCGGTGTGGGATGGTGTCGGTGCCCTCCCGGTACGGCCTGAAGCCGATGGCCGAGTAGTAGGCCAGGGCAGGCGAGTTGTCGACGCCGATGCTCGCGTCGATATGCTTCAGCCCGGCGGCCTTTGCCGCTGTCAGAGACGCGGCAAAGAGGCGGCGACCTAATCCGCTTCGACCAGCGTCAGGGTGGATGTGCGTGCCGATGATCCCCCACCCCTCAGCCACGTCGTATGGGTTCCCTGGCCACGCCCGCTTGAGCGACTGGAAACCGACAACCTGGCCCTGCTGCTCGGCGACGGTGCACGCGACCCCATACTCCATGTCGAGGTAACGCTCGCGAACCAGCGCGACGTCGACCGGGCTCGCCCGCAGGCCTGCGCGATAGATCGCGTTCTGCACCTCGGCCATATCCTCAGCGTCAGTAGCCCTTGCGGGCCGTATCTCGGTCATGTGTCTATCCTGCTACATGGTCGCTACCCCGACAGAACTCGATTCGTCGTCATAACCAAAGCGTGCTGTCGGACGGGGCTGCTCGAAGGGAACTTCCCCTTCCTGCGGTAATCAGAGCGTGGGCGACCCAGACCACCTGCTGCTGTTCCGATAAACGATCCCTCCACAGGATGTACGGGCCTATCCAGTGAGCCCTCCAGAAAAAGATGCAGACTGGGCGCTATGAATGACGTACTCGATGAACTGTTTGCCGCCGAGAACGCGCGCGACTGGACAACATTTCGTGCGCTTCTCCACCCCGAGGTCGAATGGACACTGATTGGATCCGGGACGACGTCCGTCGTTCACGGACGAGATGCTTACATGAACCGCCTCGAGGCGACCTACGAGTCTGCTCCTGATGCAGAGTTCACGCTTCGCCGTTCACTTCGCAACGACGCGGGTTTGATCGTCACAGAGCTGATCGACAACCACGGGAACGTCTCGGTTGACGTGTTCGATGTCCGCAATGGGCTCCTGCGACGGGAGTGGGAGTTCCTCCTCGGAGACGGCGCCCGTTGAGCGATCGGCTTACGGGGCAGCTGACTTTTCCGACGGTGGAGGAGGAACCCCCTGGCTGATGTTCCTTCGATCTGCACGCCTTGACTACTATGTACATCTGTCCATAGATTAAGAGTATGGCTCTTCTGATGCTCGTGGCCGCGATTGCTTCCGGGGTGACCGGCACACTGTGCACCCGAGCTTCGCAGGGGCTGCGCCGGTGGGGCTACACACTCGGCGCAGTCGGGGCCTACGGCATAGCCACCGTGCTGCTGGCCCAGCTGGTGCTGCATCTTCCCATGGGCGTGGTCTATGCGGTCTGGACCGGAAGTGCGGCAGTGATCCTGCTGGCCATCGACACATGGGCCTACAAGGTCTCCACCACATGGTTTCAGCGGACCGGGATGCTGGTGACCTTGATCGGTGTGGCAATGCTGGGGACCGCACTGTCATGACCAGGCAGCTGAGCATCCGCGACCTGTGGCGAGGCTGGGCCTATGTATGGGCCACCGTCGCCCTGGAAGTGGTAGGCACCCTGGCGCTGCGCGCCTCAGAGGGCTTCACCCTCCCGGTGCCTGCTGTGATCGCCGTGGCCTGCTATGTGCTGACGATTCTCGTGCTCTCTCTGGCGCTGAAGGTGCTGCCGATGAGCCTGGTCTACATCATCTGGACCGGGGCAGGCACCACCGGGGTGGTGCTGTTCAGCGTGTGGATCTTCGACGAGACCATGACACTGTGGTCCTGGCTGGGAGTGCTGCTGGTGATCTGTGGTGTGACGATGATCAACACCCGACGACAAACCCCGCAGAAAGACACCGAGCATGGCCCGGCCTAGAAACACACCGAACGACCCACAGCGCCGTCAACGAATCCTGGCAGTCACCATGGAGCTGCTGAAGGAGACCGGAATCGCCTCGGTGACCGCCCGCTCAGTCGCTACCCGAGCTGAGGTGCCGGTCGGGTCAGTCTCCTACTACTTCGACTCGGTGAAGGGTTTGCTGCTCCAAGCCAGCCAACAGCTGCTGGGCCGGCGAACTGCCCAGATCGCCGACTGGGACTATCAAGACACCGGCGGCGATGCCCTGTTGGAACAGCTCGCTGAACTGATTCACCATCAGATCACTACCGGTCGATCCCTGACAGTGGTCTCCTACGAGCTCTACCTACTGGGACTGCGTGACCCCGACTTCCAACAGATCAGCGCCCACACAGTAGGTGCCCTGCGCAACAAGCTGTTAGAGCACTTCCCCGCTAAACGTGCCTCCCACTTGGCCGCCACAGCCGATGGCTACCAGCTCCAAGCCCTCTTCGACCAGAAACCGCCCAGCGTGGCATCAATCCTCACCACCCTCAAGAGCGAATGAACCAACGCTTCCAGGCTGCCAGTTCGGGATCGGTAAACCGGACTGCGTTCACGAAGGAAAATATGATTGGTCCCGTATCATTGCGGTCTCGGGCTCAAACCGGACGAATAGCCAGTCGTCCGGCTGGTTCAGTCCGTCAACGAACCTCTCCTGGTCCCACTTCGCCATATCGTTGCCCAGATACTTCGCAAGGACCCGCTTTGCCCTCTCGAAATCCCATGGCTCCACTGTTGCTCGGCCTCTGAAGCTGACATGTTGGACCAGGCCATTTTCCACGTCGAAGTCAACGATTCCCACAGCAGTTCGGGCGTCCTGTTGCACACGCTGTTGGAAGGTGTTCTCGGAAACCACGACGATGAACCATAGCGCATCGCTCTCCCACAGGAACCACAGGGGAACGTCACGCGCCCCCTCCTCGGAAGACGTGGCGAGGTGGGCGAACAAGGGCCTGGTCAAGAACTCTTCCAAATCCATGTTCTCGGATCGTGTGCCAACAATCTGCATTCCGCCTCCATACACTTTGAGGTCTAACCACACGGCTACGGAGTTCCGCCGATAAGCACATCGTTTCACGAGCACACCCCGACTCCCACGGGTCAACGCGATGCTTCCATGTCCCGTAAGCCCATCGGTCACCGAGCACGGCGACTGATCCTGCACCTGCCCACGGAATGGATACGGGCCGAAGCCTTCGGCAGGCTCTGGGCAGCCGCCCTGTGTCCACCACAGGCGGTGATTAGATGCTCATCATCCAGCCCTAAAGGACGCTCAGACCGGGATCAAAGGAAACCCGGAAACTCCAAGTGGAACAGACCAGAGCGTGGCCGGGGCACTACCCGTAGCTCACTACCCGCAGTTCAATAGTTCAGCCACCCGGAAGAAGACCCATCAGTGGATTCAGTTTTAGGAGTGCGAAGACTCTATCCCTGAGGGACAACATTCCGCGATGGGGAAATTGCCCACAGTGACAGAGATGCAAAAGCTAGGGAGATGACGGCCAGCGCAAGGACCATTTCTCCTGACCAATCGAACCACGGTATAACCATGAAAGAGATAGCAATGACTCCGATCAGCGCGTACCTTGACTTGTCGTCGTTGATTGCTTCATCGCCCTCCTGTTTGACGGTCATTTCTATACCTAAGTAGAACAGCGCTCCGAACACCACGGCGATGCCGTAGTTCCAAGGATTATCCAAGAGCCCCAGCGTGAACAGGCACAGCCCAGCTGATCCGAAGACGAGGATCTTGTGCTTCATTGCGGGTCAGCTCCTCTAGTGATTAGTTGCAAGCGCGGTTGTAGTCAATGATTTCACCGGCAATGCCGTAGCCAATCGCGCAGGCAACAGCTGCCTTAGGTCCGAACAGGGCACACTTTCCTCCGTTAATGCTGATCCAGCTCAGTGCGGCGGTCCAAGCTGCTGGGCACTGAGGCATCGAGGCTGTCGTGGCTCCGTCTGTGCCGACTTGGAGCTCTTCCACTTTGTCCTCGTGGACGTGCCAGTAGTCTTCCCCGTCCTCGGTTGTTTCAGGAGTGATAACTCCGGCGTCCAGCATCTCCATCAGGCCGGTAAGAACTTGCTCATCCTCCACAGTGGCGGCAAGGACTTCGGCATCTGCAGCGCGATCGTTCAGAGATGCCTCTCCGGGGAGACTTTGGAAGGATTCAGTGTTCAAAACCAAGTCAGTTCTATTCTCAAAACCTTCGGGGTCTTCAGCTTGAGCCTGCTCGATAACCTCCTCAGCGACGACAGAGATATCGTCGATTTCGTCTAGCGGCTCCGCATTGGCTGTTGCTGCTGGCGCAACGGCCAGCGTAGAAGTGGCCAGCAAACCAGTCATGGCAAGGATAGTTGCGAATCTTCTTTTGATACTCATCTCTGAGAACCCCCAGAACTACTTATAATTAATTAAATCAATAATCACTCACAAGGAATCTCCTTGTCTGTTGGATGCTACTAACGCCGTAGATTCCTGTCACCAGCTCAACAGAGAGTTAACACAATTGTTATATCAGTCACATATAAACTGATCAAAAACTGAAGATAAGCTGGGCATGCACTCTGTCGCGGCGCGCGGCCTAGTCTCGCTTGGGCCCACTGCCAGGATGTGCAGAGAGGCCTCCCTAAACAGAGCTCTCGGGTGTCCGGTGAGCCAACCTCGACCGGACACACCCACTCCCGACATGGGAGCCCGGCAGCATGCCTGGCGGGGTGTCCCGTAAGACCCGTCCGGTGAACTGTTCGGTGACGGGTCCTTATATGACACACTGGGGAGCATGTCTCCGATGAAGATCGGTTATGCCCGGGTCTCCACCGACGAGCAGGACCTCACTGCGCAGCGCGACGGTCTCGCTGACCTCGGGGTCGATCCCAAGCGCATCTATGTCGATCACGGGCTCACGGGACGCAACGCCGACCGTGGCGGTCTGCGGCAGGCGCTAGCGGCGTGCCGGGATGGCGATACCTTCGTGGTCACCAAGCTCGACCGGTTGGCACGTTCCGTACGGGATGCTCACGAGATTGCCGATGACCTCGCGTCCCGCGAGGTGAAACTCAGCATCGCCGGGTCGGTGTATGACCCGACGGACCCGATGGGCAAGCTGTTGTTCAACGTGCTGGCAATGGTCGCCGAGTTCGAAGCTGACCTCATCCGTGCCCGCACCCGCGAGGGGATGAAGGTCGCCAAGGCCAAGGGCCGACTGCGAGGGAAGTCTCCGAAACTCAATCCCCGCCAGGAGGCTCACCTCGTCCAACTGCATGCCGCCAAGGAGCACACCGTCGGCGAGCTGGCCGAGCTGTTCAGCGTCGGCCGCTCCACGGTCTACCGTGCCCTGGAGCGCGCGCAGCGTGGCCGCGAGAGCGTCGTGCAGTAGGTGCGCGGCGATGGACGCTGCGGCGCGGTGGCGCATTCTCCGGCTCCACGTGGAGGACGAGGTTCCGCTCGCGCGTCTGGCCCGCGAGTCCGGCGTCGGGCTGCGGACCCTGGAGCGCTGGCACGCCCGCTACCGGACCGACGGCTACGCGGGCCTGGAGACGGCCCCGCGAATGGACGCCGGCACCCACCGCTTGCCGACCGATCTCGTCCACGTGATCGAGGGTCTGGCGCTGAGCAAGCCGCGGCCGGCTATCGCCACGATCCATCGCAAGGTCACCGGCATCTGCGGCATCCACGGGTGGCCGGTCCCGTCCTATTCGGTGGTGTGGGAGATCGTGCGCGCCCTGGACCCGGGCATGGTCACCCTCGCCCTGGAAGGCGCGGCGTCCTACCGCGACAAGCACGAGCTGGTGCTGCGCCGGCAGGCGGAGTGGCCCAACGCGATGTGGCAGTCCGATCACACGATGCTCGACATCCTGGTAGTCGGCACCGATGGCAAGCCTGCCCGGCCGTGGTTGACGACCATCCTCGATGACTGCTCCCGAGCGATCTGCGGCTATACCGTCTTCCTGGGCGCACCGTCGGCGATGAACACCGCGCTGGCGCTGCGGCAGGCGATCTGGCACAAGGCCGACCCGGCCTGGCCGATGTGCGGCCTACCGGACGTGCTCTACGTCGATCACGGCAGCGACTTCATCAGCCACCAGCTCGCCGGCACCGCCGTCGACCTCCACATCCGGCTGATCCATTCCACCGTCGCCCGCCCCCAGGGCCGGGGCAAGATCGAGCGGTTCTTCGGCACCGTCAACACCGAGCTGCTGGCCGACCTGCCCGGATACATCGGCGAAGGCCAGCCCTGGCCAACACCGACACTGTCCCTGGCCGAGCTCGACACCGCCGTCGAAAGGTTCGTGGCCACCTACAACGACCGCACGCACAGCGAGATCGGCACCTCCCCGCGCAGCGCGTGGATCGCCGAGGGCTGGCTGCCCCGCATGCCCGAGAGCCTGGAAGCTCTCGACGGACTGTTGCTGACCGTGGCCAAGACCCGCGTCGTGCGCCGCGATGGCATCCGATTCCAGGGCCTGCGCTACGTCTCCCCGACCCTGGCCGGCTACGTCGGACAGTCGGTCGTGATCCGTTACGACCCTCGCGACATCACCGAGATCCGCGTCTTCGACCACGACGAGTTCCTCTGCAAGGCCGTCAACCAGGAGCACCACGACCAGAAGGTCAGCCTCAAAGAGATCCAGGCCGCTCGCAACGCGAGACGCCGGGCACTACGGGCCGGCATCAACGAACGCATCGCTGGCGTGGCCGCACACACCACCGAGACACCACCTCCCGCGGAGGACCCAGCGGCGGCGCAGACGCCGAAACGGAAGTTGAAGGTCTACAAGGAGGACCTGAGGTGAGCCAGCGCTTCATCGTCACCAAAGAACACCGCCGCTTCACCGAGTTCGCCGACGCCGTGCGCCGCGGCCACACCATCGGCCTGTGTTTCGGACCGGCCGGAGTGGGCAAGACGCTCTCGGCGCGCCGCTACGCGCACTGGGACAAGGCCCACGATCTGCTGACCTACTGGGGGCCGCGCTCCGACGATGACGCCAAGATCTACGCCGCCCTGAACCGGAGCCGCACCGTGCTCTACACCCCCAGCGTGCTGACCACCCCGCGGACCCTGAAGGATGAGCTCAACCAGGCCATCACCCGCACCAACATCTGCATCGAACAGCACCTCGCGCCGCACGGCGACGTCACGCCCGAGACCTGGGGATGGCGCCGCAGCAGGAACTACGTCGAGCTGATCATCGTCGACGAGGCCGAACGGCTTCGCCCCGCCGCCCTGGAACTGCTGCGCGACCGCTACGACCGAGACGACATCGCACTGATCCTGATCGGCATGCCCGGACTGGAGAAGCAGTTCAGCCACTACCCCCAGTTCTACAGCCGGGTCGGGTTCGCCCATCAATACCGACCCCTGGGCCAAGACGAACTGTTGTTCGTCCTGCAACGACACTGGCGCTCCCTCGGCAAGACCCTCGACCCCGAAGACTTCACCGACGCCCAAGCCATCGCCGCCATCGCGCGTGTCACCCGCGGCAACTTCCGACTGTTCGAACGCCTCATCCCCCAGATCCAGCGCGTGCTGAAGATCAACGAACTCGACACCATCACCAACGACGTCATCGAAGCCGCCCAAAGCACCCTGGTCATCGGCGTCACCTGACCCCGGCCCGCCACGAAGCGTCTGAAGAACCCCGCCATTTAAACTCAAAAGTCACAGCTGTCCCTCAACAAGCGATGGGGTTCCCAGCAGACTGGCACCACGAAAGGTTCTGGAACATAATTCCCAACTGAAGCAACCTACGGCTCGGGAGGGGGTGACAGCAACACTGGTTACATGAAAACCCTGGCATTATTAAGACTTCCTTACAGTGCAGTAGCCAGGTTGACCATGCCAACGAATGGGCGCGCAGAGGAGATGCCGTGATATGAGTCTGAAAGATGATCTGAATGCGTACGTCCAGAAAACCGTCGACGAGCAGTGGGAGCGTCGCGCAGGCCAGAAAGTGCCCGACGCCGATGACCTTCCGCTGAAGAACCTTGCTGTCGAGCTCGACGCAACCGTCCTCTACGCGGATCTTGCGTCGTCGACGAAGATGGTCAAGGGACATAAGGACTGGTTCGCTGCGGAGGTCTACAAGAGCTATCTCTACTGTGCAGCGAAGATCATTCGAGCGCGGGGCGGCATCATCACGGCCTACGACGGGGACCGTGTCATGGGTGTGTTCATCGGGGACTCGAAGAACACCGACGCCGCGAAGTGTGGGCTGCAGATCAACTGGGCATCGAAGAAAATTGTGGCAGCGAAGATCGCCGAGAAGTACCCGAAGAGCACCTTCGTGCTCAAGCAGCGGGTTGGCATCGATACCTCGAAGCTTTTCGTCGCCCGAACAGGCATTCGAGGTGGGTTGCCCCCGGAAGTAGGTCCACGCGTTATGCGGGCCGCGGTTTCTTCAATGGGTACAGATTTCAGCATACTCAGCCGGGCTGCGGTACCCGAGCGCTGAGTGGCGCCGGATGGTGTTGTATTCCTTCTTCCAATCCGTGATGATCACCCGAGCATGGGTCAAAGACCAGAAGCTGGTGATGTTCAGGCACTCATCCCGGATCCTGCTGTTGAAGGACTCCACGTACCCATTGCGCCACGGCGCACCCGGCGGGATGTAGTGGATCCCCGTGACCTCCCCGGCCCAGTCGGCCATCGCGTGGCAGATCAGCTCCGGGCCGTTGTCACACCGTAGGACCTCTGGAAGCCCCCGGTCAGCGGCGATAGCGTCGAGGTGGGCGGTGAGGTCATCACCGGTGATGCTGCGGGCCACGATCCCGCCCAGGCATTCGCGAGTGTGCTCATCGACGATCGAGGCGATCTTGATCGCCCGGCCCGTCTCATCGGCGTCGAATTGGAAGTCCACCGCCCACACCACATTCGGCGCGTCCGCCTGCGGGGCTTCCGCGGTGGAGGACCCCACGCGTTTGCGTCGACGTCTCACCGGAACCCGCAGGCCCTCTTCACGCCAGAGCCGCTGGACCTTCTTATGGTTGACCGCCCAGCCCTCGGCTCGGGCATCATGATAGGCCCGCCGGTAGCCCCAGCGCGGGTGGTCCTTTGCATAAGCCCGTAGCCAGGCCCGCAGCCCAGCATCAGGATCACCAGCGTTCTCAGACTTCAGTGCCCGGCGGAAGGCGGATCGGGCAAGCCCGGCCAGCGCGGTGGCTCTGCGTTCACTGATGCCCATGGTGGCCATCAGGTGTCGCGCAGCTGCTCGGCGCCGGTCCGGGCTTAGAAGTTTCCCTCCGCCAGCTCCTTCAGCGCGGCCTTCTCCAGCTCCGCCTCGGCCAGGAGCTTCTTGAGCCGGTCGTTTTGCTTCTGAAGTTCCTTCAGCCGTTTGGCGTCTTCGGCTTTGAGCCCGCCGTATTGGTTCTTCCACCGGTAGTAGGTGGCCTCGGTGACTCCCAGTTCGCGGGCGGTGGCGGCGACGTCGTGGCCTTCTGCCTGGAGCTTCTCAGCGTCTTGGAGCTTCCGGATGATCTGTTCCGGGGTATGGCGTCTTCTCTTGCTTGTCATGGTCACACCAGTTTTCCTGCCCGGAGCGTCGGGCGCTAGTGCGACTCTCATAACTCGTGGACCGAAATTAGGGGGTCATGCCAGAGGCAGCAATGACTTGGTGTGGGTTGGGAAAGCGGCAAACAATGCGGCGAAGCTGGCCGCGCTCGATCCTCGTTACCCGACCTACATCACCGCCGACGTCTACAGCAGGCTGAATGAGACCTCGAAGCTCGGGGGCGATCCGAAGCGGAACATGTGGACTGACCTGGGGACCTCTGACATGGGCTATCAGATCTACGGGTCGACGTTCTGGTGGTCGGTCTAACGCCGGATGTCAACTGAGGGAGCTGATCCACTCGTCCATCGGCGGGATGATGGGATTTCCCTGGTACACGGTTCCGATGCGGGACGTCCGCTGCGGTCGAAGTAGGCCTTGGTTGTTCTCGTTCAGGTTCGAGTAGAAGACGTCGCCGACGACGATCGGGCTCGATCCCCAACCGCGCCCCGCCAGGTGCGCCAGATGGGCTGCCCTGTTGACGACGTCGCCCATGTACACGACGTCGTTGATCGTGCTGCCGTTGTACCCCGCCTTGATCATGAGGACCCGCCCGTACTCGACGCCTATGCCGATGCTGAGTTGGGTGATCCCTTCCTTCTCGTAGTGGTGGTTGAGGAGCTTCAGGAGGGTATTGGCCTGCGCTGCGGTAGCGAACACATCGTCGATGTGGTTGACCTGCGTCGTCTTGTAGGAGGCCCACACGCAGTCGCCGACGATATTCACCTCGCGCACATTGGAGTCGGAATTTAGGACTGCGACCATTTCCGAGATGAACGACCGGTAGATCTTCGCAAGGACGGGCCTTTTGTGCTTCGACGTCAGGCCGGACGAGTCTCGGATGTCAATGAAGATCGCCGAGCACATGCCGTAGAAGCCGTTGGAGAACGTGAGCTTGTCCCGGTCAGGGAGCCCGTCTACCTCTTCGTACGCTCCCGCCGGCTGATCCAGGATCGCTTTGATCCGGGCCGAGCTGGCCGTCCAGTCATATGGTCTGTAGTTGCCGTCCATTTGCGTCCTAGCTGTTCGTGGTGCCGACAACGAGGGCCAGGACTGCGATCGCGGCTCCTGCGGCGAGAGCGCACCGGATGGCCCACTTTGCAGCGGTTGCTTTTACCGTGGCAATCCGAGCATTGACATGTATCTGGTCAGCGAGATCTTTCGTCAGCTCAACAGGATCAGAGGTCAGTGTATGGAGCGCCTCGCTGTACTCCTGTCGCTTGCCCCTGAAATTTCGATCGATGCTGGCGAAGAAAAGCCTGTTGATCGTGCCCCGATCTGCATCCTTGTCCTTCACTCTCGGTGTTAGCGTCCATCCGCACATAGCGCCGGTGATGAGAAGCAAGAAGCAGGCGATGACAACGAGAGTGTCGAACAGCGCAGTCCGAGGAGTAAAGTCCTTTGCGAGGTTGAACGTCGTCGTTGCCATCACCCCAGTGAAGGCCAGCGTTACGCCGGCCTTTGCATCCGAGTGGCGAATCCACTCGTTCATCAATGCGAGTGTCTTCCATGCGTGGTCCGGGTTCGGTTCGGGCGAGCTGACGGGCGTGGGTGAGTCGTGTGGATGGCCCTCGGCGGCCCGTCGTCCACCGCGCCGGGACGGCATTCGAAACATGGTTCTAGGTGTTGCGGGGCCTGACGTTGTTTACACCTCCCCGGGGCCAGGCATAGAAGAGGAGCAGGTCCTTCTCGCGGCATGATGGGTAATCGCGAAACAACCGTCATCAGCGAAAGAGAACCTGCTCCTCGATGTCCCACGATAACGCGCCACTGACCCCGCAAGGACGCCTCCGCCTCATCGGCCGTATCCAAAACGGACGACCGTTGGCCCATGTCGCGGCTGAAGCCGGAGTCTCGAGAGCCTGCCTGTCGAAATGGCACCAGCGCTACCAGCACCAGGGCGAGGACGGCCTCCACGATCGCTCGTCGCGGCCGCAGGCATCGCCGGATACCACCCCGGACTGGGTGGTGGAGCTGATCGAGACCTGGCGCCGGGAGCATAAGTGGGCGGCCTCCCGCATCGCCGTCGAGCTTGAGCACGAGCACGGCTTCGGCATCCACCCACGCACCGTGGGCCGCTGGTTCAAGCACCTGGGCATCAATAAGCGTCGCCACCTCGACCCGGGCGGTGAGTCCAACCGGCAGCCCGGCACGATCACCGCCACCGCACCTGGGGCGATGGTGCACCTGGATGTGAAGAAGGCCGGCCGGATCCCCGAGGGCGGTGGCTGGTTCGCCCACGGCCGAGACTCCGAGGCCGCTCGCGCCGCCAGCCGGTCGAAGAGCGCCGCGAAGAAGCAGGGGCACAAGATCGGCGGCTACACCTACCTGTACTCGGCAGTCGATGGATACACCCGCCTTGCCTACACCGAGGTGATGCAAGACGAGAAGGCCGCCACCGCGGTGGAGTTCTTGAACAAGGCCAGAGCATTCTTCGCCGCCGAAGGCATCACCCGGCTGGGCCGGGTGGTCACCGATAACGGGGTGAACTTCGCTGCCGGCGACTTCACGCAGGCGGTGAACAACCTCGGCGGGATCCATCAGCGGATCAGGCCCTACACGCCGCGGCATAACGGCAAGGTCGAGCGATATCAGCGGATTCTGGCCGAGGAATGCCTCTATGCGAGGACCTACGACTCCGAGTCGGCCCGAGGAGAAGCGATGAAAGTCTGGGTTCAGCACTACAATCATCACCGCCCCCACTCAGCTGCAGACGGTCAAGCTCCTGCCAGCCTCGTCCCGGGGCGCGTCACCAACGTCCTGCCCTCCTACATCTAGGCTACTAAGGATGGCCCTGTGTGCCACGGGACTCATCGGTTGCACGCGTGCCTGATTCTGAGGTCCGCTGGTTGGCAGTCGCGAGTCTGAGCTTGAAGAGGTTTGCGCTGCTGCTCGACCCCCCTGGTTTAGTTCCTGAAGATGACTTGCCCCAGGCCCCTCGACCCTAGTGCCCATATTCAAAAGCCTCGGAGGTGGCTCCCCAAAGGACCCCTGAGCCGCTCATTGTGGTGGCCATTGTGGTGGCCATTTTGCTCCACATCCACCGCTTCCGACCGACGCTCGCCGACATGCGAAACTGTAAAATCCCAGGTCAGTCGACACCCATCGATACCGGCCGATTCCAGCAGAACCCACTCAGGGGATCTTTTAATCCGCTGGTCGTGGGTTCGATCCCCACAGGGCCCACCCCTGAAACCCCAGGTCAGAGAATTTCTAGTCTGGGGTTTTCTTGTGCTCGGGTGTCTCCGGTACACCCCGGGTACACCCGAGCTGCAGGGAGCGGCGTACGGGTTACTCCTCCTGGAGGGGGCGCATCACCTTGCCGAGAGACGCTCGTCAGCCACCGAAGTCCTCCTGGCAAGGGTGCATGTACGTGTCAGTGGTGATGGCAAGAGTCTTATGACCGAGAACCTTCTGAAGCTCCTTGGGCGCGATGCCGTTCTTCGCGTTCACGGAGGCGAAGGCATGCCGGAGGTCGTGGATGCGGTAGTCCTTGGAGTTCGCAATGTCAGCTTTTCCAAGAGCAGGCCGAAAAAGGACACTGGACTCAGAGACATACACCGTGCCCAGCCGTGAGCCGCGGTGGGCCAGCTTCCGGTGAGTCAGATCCACCTGCTCCCCCGCGATGGCCAGGGCGATGATCGCTGCTCGTTCCGCTTCCAGCAGCCCGTGAGCTGCCTGCCAGTGCTTCGATGGCTCCTTGCTTGGCAGTGGTGCAGATCTTCTTGATCGTGGACCGGTCCACACCATACTTGGCAGCGATCTCTGCCTGGGTGGCCTGATTGGTCAGCACCAAGGTGAACACCTCGTACTTCACCGACGGGGCCAACCGCTTCCGACGACCACCGGCCGAAAGCTTCCGGGACTGTTCTGACATGATGGAATCCCCTTGCTCGGATTATCAGTAGACCAACCAAGGATGCGGGATATTAAATCCGGGAAGTGGCCATCAAACTCTGACGCACCAAGTCTTCCTGTACTGCTGTGGAGTCATCCCAGTACACTCGCGAAAAGCCTGGCAGGCGCGGCTCCGACTGTTCCACCCCACTTGTTTCCCGGCTTCTCCGACAGGCAGGTTCCTCTGCCGGAGAAGCCGCGCCATCTCTTCAACCCTGACCATCGTCAGGTAGGCCAACGGAGTCTTCCCATAGGTCGCTGCGAAAATACGGGACAACTGCTTCGGCGAGAGATGAATGGTTTCTGCCAACTTGCACAGCGTCCACTGCTCCTGCGGGTTCTCTCTGAGCATCTCCCGGACTTTCACAGCCTCGTCCCTGGACGGGGCGAGGACTCTGTCTCGCGGCAGTACGGGCCTGGAACGAGCTCTTTGGGTGGGCGTGCGGCGCACCGAACTGACGCTGACGAGTGGAGCTATAACGTCCATGATCGATGACCAGAGCGCCTGCATCCGGTGGAAGTGTTCCGGGAATCCCCCGGAGCCACTGAGGACCGTCAGTTCGTCCAACCACGGCATCATGGCTCCTGCCCTTTCGGGGCCCAGCTTCAAGATCTGCACCGGCTCTGCATAGAGAGTCTCAGCCATCCCCAGCGCGTCGAGCCGGTCGTTGACGATGTTGGAGTACTGCCAGAACACCTGATCGGCGAGGTAGTCGGTATCTACGTAGATCGTCGTCGCGGTGAAGAGCCCTTCTGGCTCGCCCCCGAACAGGACATCGGGGCTCAGGAGCAGACAGTCACCCGCGTGAACCAAGTCCGGACCCAGTTCGGTAGTGATGATGGCCGCTCCGGAGCGAACGACCACCAGCTTCATGCAGTCATAGGCCCAGGGACCGAAGGGCGCGTGAAAGGCCCCCGACCGGGCAGTGAGAGCGGAGAAGGACTGTTTCTGCCTCAACGTCGGGCCCGGCTCCCCGTTCTGGGAGGCAACCGTAGTCATGACGCGGCCTCCCCTGGCCCGATCCCCGTCATCTCACGATCAGCTGAGCTCTGGGAAGCAGCGTCTACGGCCCTCGAGTCGCAGATGGGCGTGGCCGCGATCGTGTAGCTGAGGCCTCGTGGTATGATCAGCGCGGCCGTGAATGCCGCCACAATGCCGAACGGCACGAGCAGGACTGTGGGGAGTCCGTTGAATAACGCGCACACCAGTACCCCCTGGACGTTGAAGGCACGGAGAACATGCTTCCTCCTTCTCAGATCAGCAGGTGCGAGGTAGACGGTGCGCTGTCCGAGCGATGCCCCGTTACCCATCATCGCCGGGAGGATGATCACCAGAAGGGATGCAGTCCAAGCTCCCGCCGTGATGCTCTCTTGGAGGTGAAGCATCTGCTCGGGGACCAGCGCATGGCCGGGAGTGAACTCGAGCGCCATGTACCCGACTGCGCCGAAGCTTCCTCCTACGGCCGTACCGAGGCCGATATAGACCATGTCGAGGACCATCCCGAGAAGTCGGCGGCCCCTGTTCACAGGGCGAGCTCTGTCTCTGTGCGCGAGAAGGTGCTCCTTCGAGCTGAGCAGCCGTGGGGTGATTCGTTCAAGCAGGATGCCCAGGGCCGCGCCGGAGGAGTTGGTCAGCAGGTCGGTGATGTCGGCAACTCGGTAAGGGCACGGCGCGAGCCCCCAGTTCCCGGTGTACTGCGTTGCTTCAATCGCCAGCGAAGCGGTCACTGCGGCAACGAAGACTGCAGGGCGCGGAGCCTCGAAGACTCTGCAGGCGATCAGCCCGAAGGGCACGAAGAGAATGACGTTGAGCACCGCCTCCCACAGCGTCCAGCTTGCCAGCGCCGCCATGACACCCTCGGAGGCGAGGATCTGTTGGATTTCTTGGAGAACACGCCATGGTGAGAGCACCAGTCGCGTCATCTGACCTGTGCACTGTTCGCTGCTGGGCAGGGGGAAGATCGTGAAAGCTATGAGCCCTGTGAGGTAGGTGAAGCCAGCACAGGACCAGATGAGTCTCAGGCCGTCGAAGCGGCCGAAGCGTCGATAGTGCCAGGCGGTCAGGGGCAGGAAGAGGACTGCGGAGAGCAGCAGTCCGATGAATACCGAGCTCACGAGCTGTTGGTGCATCCGGGCCACCTTTCGTTGTGAACACGGGCGGGAGGTATATCCCTCATGGGAGATAGGTCAGAGTTGCCAGGCCGGCGTACAGACCGAGCACGGCGATGGAGCCCAGCAGCGCGAGGACTTCCATGCCTGTGGCATCGCTGGAGGAGTGGATGCACCAGGCGACGAGTCCGAATCCGGTGCCGGCCAGTAACAGCGCCACCAGAGCCCACCTGGAGTCGTTTAGGTAGCAGGGAAGAACAGCCAACGACACGACGGCGAGGATCAGGGCGGGCAGCGCCGCTCTTCTGAACCGCCTTCGAGGTGTCCTCTTCCAGCGTGGGAAGACGGCGATCTCCCGCTCGGTCTCTGCGTTGCGTTCATCCACTGGTCATCACCTGGCCTCAGAGGTCCTTTCGCTCCAACCAAGCCACAGAGACGGCCAGCAGGGCGAAGGTGAGCAGGCCTGATGCCCCCAACACGGTGAGCACATCGACTGCGCTGATGTCCCCGGAGTCCGCGAAGGTCCCGGTGCCCAGCTGGGTGGACCGTCCGATGAGCGCGTAGGGGAACACCCAGACAACCCCGGGAATTTCGGCCAGCAGCAGGACCACCGCGAGCCCGGCTCCGGTGAAGGCCACTGCGATCGGAACTGCGAATGAGCGGAAGAGCATCGATAGCCCGGACTGCAGCACTGCTACCGGCAGGCACGCCACGGCGATCAACGCAGTGATGCCGAGGTATTCCGCCGGCGGCATCCCGGGAAGCCCGAAGACGAGTTTCCCGACGGCGACGACCGAGCCCAGCAGAAGGACCTGCATTCCTGCGGTGAGCAGGCCCAGGGAGGCGGCCTTTGCCGTGACGATGCGCCAGGTCGAGGTGGGACCGCTCATCAGAGCGTTCCAGTTGCCGCCCTGATGCTCGCTGCGCCAGACCAGTGAGGCGAGGATCCCGATGCCGACAGCCAGGGGGAAGAGCCCGTAGAAGACCGCTGAGCGCAGCCACATGGTGTGCCAGCCATCGTCTGGCTGTTCGCCTGCCATGAGCGTGTTCACTGCTCCGGAGAGCACCATGATCAGCGGCAGCAGGGTCACCACTGTCCAGCTCAAGGAGCGTTTGAGCTTGATGAGCTCAGCTCGGAGGGCCTGCATGATCATGCCTCCTTATGGTCGAAGAACGCAGTGACAGCGGTGAAGGCGACAGCGGCCAGCACAGCCAGGGCAGCGATACTGAAGCCTGCTGGGGGACCGAGCATCAGTTCTTCTCCCTGGTACTCGGCGACGGTCGCCAGGGAGTAGTACCCCCAAGGAGTCGCATGGGCGATAGTCGAGGGCATCGCCGAGGCGAAGACGCCGAGGAGCGTGCCCAGCACTCCGATCCCGAGACCAACCAGCTGATTCTGGATCTGGGCTGCCAGCAGAATGTGCAGGCCCAGCACCACCAGATTCACCACGACAACGCACAGCGTGTTACCAGCCCACAGCCCCCATGGCGGTGCACCTCCGCCGCCTACCAACAAGCCGAAAGCCAGCACCAGGAGACTTGCTGCGACAGTCGCCAGCACGACCCCGGTGCCAGTGGTCAGCAGTTTCAGCCGACACAGGGCTCCGGGGGTGATACCGGAGGTCTGGGCGAGGATCCACCCATTGGACTGGTGCTCGATGTCGACCTGTCGGCTGGCCAGCACAGCCAGCAGCAGCGGAGAACCGATCGGGAAGGCCAGGCCCATCCCGGCCAGCAGAGCGCTCCAGCTGTCCTGGGGTGTGGAGAATGCCGGACTGGTGGCTGCGCTGGCGATGGTCAGGCCGGTTACAGCCACCGCTAGGGTGACAGCGATCAGCCCCATACGCAGCCGTCTGGTCTTGGCGAACTCGGTGGCCAGGGCGGAGGTCTTCACAGCCCGCCTCCTGTGGTGAGGTGCATGAACACGTCCTCCAGAGACTGCTCTTCACGCCGGGCCTCGTAGATCTCATCGCCTGCGTTTACCAGGTCCCTGATCAGCTGTGAGGCACCAGCATGGTCCAGACTGGAGACCCTCACGGTGCCGCCCTCGAGGTGAGCATCAGTAGCGCTGTTGAGCAGAGAACGAGTGTGCCGAGGGTCTGCAGTGCTCAGCCTCAAATCCGGCATCGAGGCGGTGAAGAGCTCTTCGCGGGTTCCCTGGAAGAGCATCTGCCCGCCGGAGAGGATCCCCAACACGTTGGCGGTCTTGTCGATCTCTCCGAGGAGGTGGCTGGAGACCATGACGGTGACCCCTCCGTCGGCAAGGCGTCGCAGCAGATGCCTGATCTCGTCGATGCCGGCAGGATCCAGGCCGTTGGTGGGCTCATCCAGGATCAGCAGCCGGGGCTGGCGTGCCAGCGCCATGGCGATGCCGAGCCGCTGCTTCATGCCCAGCGAGTAGTTGCGGACCTTCTTGTTCATCTGCTCGCCGAGGCGCACGGTGTCCACTGCGAAGGAGATCTGCTGGTCGGAGAGGCCCAGGAGTCGCTGCACCACGCGCATGTTCTCCGCGCCAGTGAGGTGCCCGTAGCCTGGCGGGGACTCGATCAGAGAGCCGATGCCGCCCAGCAGCCTGCGTCGGCTGTGCCGGCTCATCGGTTCCCCGAAGACTTCGATGGTCCCGCTGCTGGGCCGGATCAGCGAGAGCAACATCTTCATGGTGGTGGACTTCCCGGAGCCGTTGGGCCCCAGGAACCCGTACACGCATCCTTCCGGGATGCGCAGATTCAGGTCGTTGACCACGGTGGTGCCGCCGTAGCGCTTGCTCAGGTGATCAGTGGAGACGACGAAGCTCATGCCTCCACTGTCGCGCCGGGACACTGACCAGCACGTCTGGCCGCAGGCGTATCTTCGCCGTATGCCTCAAGGCATACATGAGCCTTCAGACGATGGACGTGCCGTCGGACGGTTCACTCAGGAGGCGAGGCAGCTGCGATGAACCCGCTCTGATAGGCAAGCACCACCGCTTGGACACGGTCCCGGAGGTCGAGCTTGGTCAGGATGCGTCCCACGTGGATCTTCACCGTGCCCTCGGAGAGCACCAGTTCTTGGGCGATCTCAGCGTTGGAGAGCCCCCTGGCGACCAGCTGCAGCACCTCGTGCTCCCGCGGGGTCAGCTGGTCGAAGAAACCAGTGTCCGGGGGCCCAGCAGTGGATGAAGGCTCCGCGGTGAAGTGATGGAGCAGCCGACGTGTGATGCGTGGAGCCACCACGGCATCGCCTTCATGGATGTGCCGGATCGCGGCGACGATCTCCTCCACCGGGCTATCCTTCAGCAGGAACCCGCTGGCACCAGCCTTCAGCCCTTCATAGACGTACTCGTCCAGGTCGAAGGTCGTCAGGATCAGCACCCGGGGCCTTTCTCCAGTCCCGCAGATGCGACGTGTCGCCTCCACGCCGTCCATCAGAGGCATCCGCACATCCATGAGCAGCACGTCAGGCCGTGTCTGCGCCGCCAATTCCACGGCGGCCTTCCCGTCCTCGGCTTCCCCGACGATCTCCAGGCCGTCCTGGTCCTCCAGCACCATGCGGAATCCGGTGCGGACCATTTCCTGATCATCGACCAGGACCACTCGGATGCTCACACCTGCTCCTCCTCTCTGCTCACCAGAGGCAACCACGCTCTGACCTGGTATCCGCCTGCCGGTCTCATCCCCGCCTCGAATCGGCCGCCGTAGGCATGGACTCGCTCACGCATTCCGACCAGCCCGTGCCCGCCGGAGACCCCTGGTCCGGCATGATCCGCGTATCCCCGGCCGTCGTCGTCAACCCCTATCTCCGCCTCATCCGGTGTGAACGTGATCCTCACCTCTGCATGGGAGACCTCGCCGGCGTGCTTGCCGACGTTGGTCAGGGACTCCTGGACCACCCGGTAGACCGCGAGCTGGACACCTGAGGTGATCTCCGCGGGTCGTTCGCCAAGGATCGTGAGCTCAACGGGAACGCCCAAAGAACGGAACTCAGCCACAAGAGCATCGAGCTGGTCCAGACCAGGCTGCGGAACCTCCTCCGGGCCCTCGCCGTTGCGCAGCACCCCCAGCATCGTGCGCATCTCAGCCAGAGCTTTGCGGCTGGTGTCCCGGACCCGAAGCATCGCAGTTCTCGCCTGTTCCGGGTCACTCTCGACTTTCGTCGCTGCTCCGTCTGCCAGGATCCCTACCGCACCGACGTTATGAGAGACCACATCATGGATCTCCCGGGCGATCCGCGCCCGTTCCTTCGCGGCGGCAGCACGGGCCTCAGCATCGCGTTCACGCTCCAGCTGCTCGGCCCGGGACCGGAGCACTTCCATGTACTTCCTGCGTGTGCCCACCAGCAGACCCCATGTGCAGATCCACACGACGGCGAGAAGGAGAACCCCCCAACTCACCGATGCTGAGGTAGCCCTTCGAGATCAGCGGGACACTGGCCATCAGCGACCACACGATCAGCGCAAGAGTCGAGGGGACCGCGACCGTCCACCTGGTACGCGAGGCCACGTTGTACAGGGTCAGCAGCAGCATCACGTCCGCCACCAACAGCTCCACTCCCAGCACCAGCTGTGTGAGCGCTGCGGCGAAGGTCAGGATGAAGACTGTCACTGGGAGGTGAAGTCTCCACAGGTAAGGCAGGCACAGTGCCAGAGAAAGAACCACGCCGGTTCCGCTCCAGAGCTCGCCAGGGACGGAAGCGAACTGGATGGGCAGGTTGTAGACGAAGACGACCACCACGATGAGCGCATCGATCAGCCGAACACGTGTCGCCGGCCAGCCAGTGCCCTCTTCGGCGCTTTGGCGGGCGTTCCGCGGTCCCTGAGATGGAGGGAAGTCCGGCTCTCTGAGCGTTCCCATCAGAACGATCCTACCTTCGCGGAGCAGCTCGGGGAGGCCGAAAATTCCTGGCTAAGGGGGCCGCCCCGCGGGTAGTGCTCTCCTGTCAGGGGCTGCTCTCTTTCATACGACTTCCCACAGCACGTCGCGACGACTTTCGCAGGACGTAGACGGCCAAGGCGCTGCCGACCACTGCCCAGAGACTCAGCACGCCGGCGGTCTCGAGTAGACGCCATGATTCCCCCAGCTCATCCGCCGCAAACGCATCAGGGAGCATAGCCCCCCGCACTCCGAGGCCTAGCCAGTAGAGAGGAAACGCCTGGCCAATGAGCTGCAGCATGGGCGACTGGAGGGACAACGGATAGAAGACGCCTGACACGGCAGTGAGGCACATCAGCAGCAGGGAGACGAAGCTCAGCTGACGGGGATGCCGCAACGCGGAACCGAGGACCACGCCGATGGGAAGCATAGCGACGATTCCCAGAGGGAGCACCCAGCTCAGAGTGAGCAACGAGTTGGCCCTGTGCAGCGCGAACCCATCGAACAGAATCATCGATAGAGCCAGAACTACGGTGAAAGTGACCAGGCACAGAAGCGCTTGGCTGATAAGTTTCCCGAGGAAATATCCGATCGCACCGTGAGGTATTGCCCGGGCCCGATGCAGGGTCCCGTCCTCGCGCTCAAGCATCAGCGTGGATGCTATTCCCATCAGCCCCGTGAACAGGATGTTCATGGAGATGATTCCAGGCACTGCGTACTGGCCCAGAGAGTAATCAGTGTCTCCAAGGGGCATGTCCCGGAGTAGGTACATCACGCAGACAGCCAAGGTCGGGAAGAAGATGTAGTTAACGATCGAGGCAAGGTTATGACGCAGCTCAATGAGCCCACGGGAGAGACCTATGCCGGCTCTTCGCGTTTGAGGGTGTAGAAGCAGGGACGAGTGGCGGGGTCGGCGTGGCGGTGGGTGGATAGACGTCGAGGCCTTCCGAAGATGGAAGTTCTCACACTGCCCATCTAGAAAGACCTCGACGTGGCCAAGCCTACTTTCACCACCCCTGACATCGATAGTTTCTGCCTGGTCGACCAGCTCGGACTCACCATCACCGGCCAACGCCTCGAAGAACACCGAGCCGTGTTGGAATGCCGCGTCCGCGAAGACGACCCATGGTGCCGGCACTGCGGCGCCGAGGGCGTCTCCATCGGCACCGTCGTGCGCCAGTTGGCGCACGTGCCCTTGGGCTGGCGTCCCACCACACTCGTGGTTCGAGTGCGCCGATACCGGTGCGCTGACTGCGCCCGAGTCTGGCGCCAAGACACCAGCTGCACCGCGGCACCACGAGCGAAACTCAGCCGCCACGCGGTGCTCTGGGCGCTGAAATCATTGGTGATCGACCGCATGTCAGTCACCCGGATCGCGGCCGGCCTCGGCGCCGCCTGGCACACGGTCAATGACGCCGTGCTCACCGCCGGAACGAAACTGTTGATCAATGACCCAGCCCGATTCGACGGGGTCAGGGTCTTAGGCGTTGATGAGCACTGCTGGCGCCACACCGGCCGCGGCAGTCACTTCGTCACGGTCATCATCGATCTGACCCCGGTGCGCAACGGCACCGGGCCGGCCCGGCTGCTGGACATGGTGGGTCTGCTGAAGGTTCGGTTGACCGTCGGGCTTATGCCGCCAGGGCGACGGCATCCTTGTGAACGGTCTCGTATTCGACCGGAGTCAGCTTACCCAGCCTCCGCTGTCGGCGGCGGCGATGATAGGTCGCTTCGATCCAGTGAATGATCCGGGCTCGCAACTGATCCCTGGTGGCCCAGGACTGCCTGTTGAGCACGTTCTTCTGCAACGTCGAGAAGAAGCTCTCCATCGCCGCGTTATCCCCAGCAGCCCCGACCCGTCCCATGGACCCAGCCAGCTTGTATCCCTTCAGCGCCCGCTGGAATTTCCGTGAACGAAATTGCGACCCTCTATCCGAATGGACAATGCATCCGGCCACTTCTGAGGGTCCTCCGCGGCGGGAAACCGCATCATGCAGGGCGGCCACAGCCAGCCGTGATTTCATCCTGGAATCGATCGCATAGCCTACGATCCGGTTGCTGAAGACATCCTTGATCGCACATAGGTAGAGCTTGCCCTCACCGGTACGGTGCTCGGTGATGTCCACCAGCCATTTCTGATTCGACCTGGTGGCGGTGAAATCCCGGGCCAGCAGGTCATCACAGACTGGCGGGCCTGGCTTCTTGTGATTCTTCCTGCCCTTGCGCTGAGTGGCGGAGAAGATCTGCTGCTGTGAGCACAGCCGCCACACCCGCCGCTCAGAGGCCCGGTACCCGGCGGCGGCGAGCTCATCGGCGATGAACCGGTGCCCGAACTCCGGGTCATCAGCATGAACATCGATTGCGGCGTTGAGCAGGTGGGCATCCTCCCAATCCCGCTGAGAAATCGGGGCTGCTGCCCATTTGTAGAACGCTTGCTTGGTGAAACCCAGAACCCGGCAGGTCACCGCCACCGGCACCCCGGCGGCGGCAAGGTCACGGACCAGCGGGAACATCATTTTGGGGAGGCCCCACCCAGCTTCAAATTCGCCTGGGAGAGATACGCCGCAGCTTCGCGCAGGACCTTGTTCTCCTGCTCCAGCTCACGGATCCGGCGCAGCATCTTCGCCTGTTCCCGAGACTCCTCAGCATCCTTAGCCGGCTCGATCCCGTGCTCTTCGAGCTTCGCGGCCCGGACCCAGGACTGCAGCGCAGATTTCGAGCAGCCCATATCCGCGCAGACCTGCTTCTGGCTCATCCCGCCAGCAACCAGCTCCACGGCGGTCCGGCGAAACTCCTCGGTGTAGACGACTTTCGGCATGACTTCCATCCTTCCTGCTTTCTAAGCAGTCTTGAAGTCAACCGAACCTTCAGCAGACCCGGTCGACGGGCGTTCGAAGCAGGTGTTCAAGACCTGGCTCGACGCCCAGAACAAGCAGTTCCGGGACGGGATCGAGGTGGTGGCCATGGACGGGTTCACCGGGTTCAAGACCGCCGCCGCCGAGGAACTCCCGCAGGCGACCGCGGTGATGGACCCCTTCCACGTCGTCGCCCTGGCCGGGGATGCACTCGATCGGTGCCGGCAGCGGGTCCAACAAGACACCCTGGGACACCGGGGACGCTCTGGTGATCCTCTCTACGGAACCCGGAGGACGCTTCGGACCGGCGCTGACCTGCTCACCGGCAAGCAACACAGTCGACTGGCCGGAGTCTTCGCTGTGGATGAGCACGTCGAGGTCGAGGCGACCTGGAGGATCTATCAGAAGATCGTGGCCGCTTACCGCAACCCTTCGAAGAGCGAGGGCAAGAAACAGCTCGAGGCTGTCATCGCTTCACTGCGCCTGGCGGTGCCCCGCCGATTGCAGGAGTTGATCAGCCTGGGGAGGACCTTCAATCGCCGGGCTGCGGACATCCTGGCTTACTTCGAGAGGCCTGGCACTTCTAACGGGCCTACAGAAGCGATCAACGGCAGGCTCGAGCACCTGCGCGGCACTGCACTGGGGTTCAGAAATCTCGCCCACTACATCGCGAGATCGCTGCTAGACACTGGAGGCTTCAGACCGTTGCTACACCCTCATCTGCGATGAGCCTTTAAACCGCTGGTCGTGGGCTCGATCCCCACAGGGCCCACCCCTGAATACGCCAGCTTCCAGCAGGATCGAAGCCCGAATCGGTTGTCCCGCGGCAAGTGCAGAATTGACTACCCGTTCCACGTTCAGCACGGTTATCCATGGTGTGGCATTCGCTCAAGGCCCGAGGAGCGCCAGGGGTACTACGGCGATGCCGTCTGCGCGACGGTAGGCCTTCTCGCCTGTCGAAATGACCATGAGGTCGACCACGTCATCAGGCATACGTTCACGGAGCCATTTCAGATGCCTGAGGTCCTGGTCCCTGAAGTCAGGCGACAGTTTCACCTCAATGCCGATGATCTGGCCCTCATCACCCTCGACGATGAGGTCAACCTCCTCCCTGTTGTCATACGAGCGAAGGTGCCCCACCGAGGCGCTGTGAGCCTCGGCGATCACTCTGACAGTCAGTGCGGCAAGGGATTCGAAGAGTTTCCCAGCCTTGTCTGCTGCCGCAGGGGTTGCAAGGCGGCCGGAGGTCAGGCCCATCAGTCTTGCGGCCAGCGCTGGGTCAGCAAGCTGGTGCTTCTGCACCGTCTGGAGCTGCTTGAAGGGGTTGGATTCGTTGCTCCACGCCTCAATGGGGTCAAGCAGCCACAGCTTGGTCAGAAACTCTCGGTAAGTGTTCACTGTAGTCCGGGCTGGTCGCTCACCGTCTTCGCCAGCTACGTCGAGAATCTTCTGCTGAGTTGAGGTGGTGGAGGATGCAGCGGCATACGCCTTCAGCCACCGCATCAGAGTGCCAGGACGGCGGACTGAATGGCCCTGTTCTGGCAGGTCCCGGTCGATGATCCTCTGCAGATAGGAATCGAGGTAGCTCTTCTGCAATCGCGGGGATTTGTTGTGTATTGCAGGGAAGCCGCTGGAGACGATCGCGTCGTAGTAATCACTGATAGAAAAGTCGGCCGATCCCGCAATGTCGGAGCCCGCTCCAGAAAGCATGTCGCCGAGACTTACGCTCGGGTCTGCGAGTCCTCGCTCGTGCAGGCCCATGGGGCGCATGCGTACCGAAAGGATCCGGCCAGCACCGCTGTGGGTTCCACTGCCCGGCCGAGGAGTGGCGCTTCCAGCCAGAACGAATCGTCCCGGATCTGCGCCGTTGTCCACGGCACGGCGCACCGCATTCCAGGAATCGGGATAGTTCTGCCACTCATCGAGGAACAAGGTCCCCGATGGAAGGTTCCCCAGCGTTCGATCGGCCATCACGTGCTCGCGATGCTCAGGGATCTCCATGTTCCAGACATGCTGAGCGCGGCGGGACGCGGTCGCAGTCTTCCCGACACCCTTAGGTCCATCGAGTGCGACAGCGGGGGCTTCCTGCACCAGGTGATCTAGGAGAGCGTCGACGCTGCGAGGCGAGTAGGACATGCTCCTACGCTACATTCTCTGCATTTCTTACGCTACATTCTCTGCGCATCATGAGCTACATCCTCTGCCCCCGCACATGGAAGTTCCGGGCCCTCAGGTCAGCAGCATTGCTCGAGTGACTGGGCGAGTGGAGCAGCCGTACTGCCAGCACTTCTTGCTCTTCTGCGGACCCGGGATGGGGTGCGGAACCTATAATCCGTTGGTCGCGGGTTCGATCCCCACAGGGCCCACCAGATCATTGCCCGGCACAGGCCGATACCTGCAGCCGCGTCCCTCACCCTCAATCAGCAAGGCGCTTCTCGAAGAGCGTCACAGGACGCCAACCCCGCTCGGGCGGGAATCTGTGCGATCCCACTTCGGTGTAGCCCCGGGCTCCGTAGTAGCTGCGCAGCGCGTCGTTCGAGGTGACGCAGTCCAGCCGCGCCAACCGATGTCCGCGGGCGGAGATCATCGATTCGGCAGCACTGAGCACTCGGCGCCCGAGCCCCTGGCCGGCGTGAGTGCGGGAAACCATGAGGCCATGGACATAACCTGCCGGCGCGATGCCTGAATCGGGCCAGATGTCCGGATCGCCGTCGAGGATCCGGACAGCAGCGGCCACGTGGTCGCCGTCCCTTACGAGGTGCCATTCCTGGCGAGAGATCTGCTCCAGGAAATCGGAGGGCTTGGTCTCGCCAGGAGACCATTGGGTGATCCCGATGCCCTCTTGCCACTGC
This sequence comes from Nesterenkonia lacusekhoensis, assembly GCF_017876395.1. Taxonomy (NCBI): domain Bacteria; kingdom Bacillati; phylum Actinomycetota; class Actinomycetes; order Micrococcales; family Micrococcaceae; genus Nesterenkonia; species Nesterenkonia lacusekhoensis. The sequence continues at coordinate 2,303,707 of NZ_JAGINX010000001.1, forward strand.
GCCAGCTCTTCCCGCAGCGCATGCAGGGCCTGGGCATCCTCGAGGCGGGCACGGTGCAGCATCACCACCATTCTGCCCGTGCCCGAGTTTCATGACCGCACCACAGCACGTTCGGTGACAACCCAGCCTCCACGCCCCAGCGTTGACGCAACATTCAACGGGATCCGGTTACTTTCACCCTACGCTCACTCCAAATACACCGAACGTACTCTGGAGATTCACTGGGAGCCCGTAGGTTGCTTCGCTGTGGAACAGACGACGAAGAACGCGAGCATCAGCATTGAGATCGAAGGGCTCTCTCGCATCTTCAGCGACGGCACCGGGCTCCATCCCACGGATCTGAAGATCCGCGCTGGCGAGTTCGTCAGCATCCTGGGCCCTTCCGGCTGTGGGAAGTCCACTCTCCTGCGCTGCCTGGCCGGCTTGGAGTCTCCTGACCAGGGCACCGTGAGATTCGGCGACCGAGTCGTCACGGGACCCACGGTGAAGGACACCCCAGCGAACCGACGCCGGATCGGGATGGTCTTCCAGGACCTTGCCCTCTGGCCCCACCTGTCCGTCCTTGGGAACGCAGCCTTCCCTCTCCAGGTGTCCGCGCGCCGCGGCGGGAACTCACAGCGCGGCGAAGTCAAGGCTCAGGCTGAAGAAGCACTCGCCCTCGTCGGGATGGAGAAGTTCACGGACAAGATGCCGCATCAGCTCTCAGGAGGCCAGCAGCAACGGGTCGCCATCGCCCGCGCGGTGGTGGCCGCCCCTGACGTGCTGCTGATGGATGAGCCCTTCTCCGCACTCGACGCGACCCTTCGCGCCCAGCTGCGCATGGAGCTCGTCGAACTCACGCGCCGCCTCGGCCTCACCACGCTCTATGTCACCCATGACCAGGAAGAGGCCATGGCGATGTCCCAGCGCATCGTGGTGATGCACGCCGGGCAGATCCTCCAGTTCGACGCCCCGGAGACCCTCTACCGACATCCTTCTCATGAATTCGTGGCTGAGTTCGTCGGGACGTTCAACAAACTCCCTCCAGCGTTCCGACGCAACGGGAGAACTGAAGGAGTGCGCCCGGAGAACGTCACCGCCGTGGACTCGGCCGCACTGTCTGACCCGGCCGCGCCGTCGGATCCGGACGCAATCCTGCTGGAAGCCACCCCGCTGGCCTGCACCTACACAGGCGGCCGCTACCTCGTCCGCTGCCAGGTCGAAGGCGTTGAGGAGCACTGGGCAGTGGAGTCCTCCACTCGCGTGGAACTCGACAGCCTGCTGCGTCTCTCCGTATCCCCCGAACACGTGCTCACCCTGGGCTCAGCACCAGAACCGATCCGAGCACCAGGCATGCGCCAGCCCGCCTGACCTTTCATCACATCGACAACACCCGAAGGAACACGATGAGTGCACCTAAGAACCTGTCTGACCACCCCCTCCGAACCCTGAGTGCCTTCGGTCTGCTCTCCGTCCTGGCGCTGAGCGCCTGCGGCAGCGCCGAAAAGGCCGAGGCCGACTCCGAAGACAGGGACGACGCCGCCGCGGCCGACTCCGAGATCGCGTGGGAAGCGCCGGAGGACCTGGAAGGTTCCGTGACCCTCTACGCCGCCAACCCCCAGGGGCTCAACGAAGAACTGGCCGAGGAGTTCACCGAACTCACCGGCGTCGACGTGGAGATCTACGGAGACACCACCGGTTCCATCACTGCCCGCCTCGACGCCGAGTGGGAGAACCCCCAGGCCGATGTCGTCTACCTGGCCTCCTGGGGCCCGGCCTCCGCCTACGCCTCAGAAGGACATGTGGCGGATTACACCCCGGAGTCCTCCGATCAGATCCACGAAGACTGGATCGGGGACGGCTTCTACGGGCGGGACGGCTCCGCACTGGCACTCACGGTGAACACCAACGCCGCCCCCTCCACGCCCAGCGACTGGGAGGACCTCGCCGGCGATGAGTTTGAGGACCTCGTACTCATGCCGGATCCGCGGGAGTCGGGCACCGCCCGCGACCTGATCGCCGCGATGGTCTCAACATGGGGCGAAGACGAGACCTGGGAACTCTTCGACGCCCTCTTTGAGAACGGTATGGACGTCCAGGGCGCCAACGGACCTGCACTCGACGCCGTCACCGCAGGCTCCTATGCCGCAGTCCTCGGCGGCGTCGACTACTCCGCCTACTCCGCCATCGACTCCGGCGAAGCGCTTGAAGTCGTCTTCGCAGATTCCGGCACGATGGTCTCCCCACGCCCCTTCTTCATCCTCGACGAGGCGCCCAACCCGGAGAACGCAGAGGCCCTCGTGGACTTCTTCCTCTCTCAGCAGGGACAGGAAGCATCCGCAGGGAACAACATGATCCCCGCCCAGCCCTCTGTTCCGGCGGAACACGTCGACTACGAGGACGTGGACCTGCTCGACTACGACCTCGATGCCATCGAGGCTGACGGCGAGGACATCCTCGACGAGTTCGTCTCCCGCTACCTGAGCTGAGGTTCATCCCCTCCATGCCGCTCACCGCTCAGGAGCGCCGAACACGGAACGCGGCGACGCCGCTGCTGATCCTGCTGATCATAGGCGTCGCCGCGCCTCTGTCCATGGTGCTCATCCGTGCTGTCATCGGGTATGGAGACCAGCCTTCCGCGCTGCCCGAACTCACTGACCCCCGCCACCTGCGCACCCTCGGAAACACGGTGATGCTGGGGCTCCTGGTGGTGGCAGTCGCAACAGCGATGGCCGCGCCGCTGGCGTTCCTCATGTCCTGGACGAAGATGCGCCGTCACCGGTGGATCGACGTCCTGCTCATGCTGCCCTTCATGACACCGCCCTACGTCTCAGCGCTGGCGTGGATCGACGTGACCCGCTTCAACGGCCTCGCCGATCAGATCCTCGGCGAGGGCGGCGGCGATCTCGTCCGGACCATCATCCTGAGCCCCTTCGGCATGGCGCTGGTGATGGCCAGCGAGGTTTTCACGTTCCTCTACCTGATCCTCCGCAACTACCTGGACGCGGTCCCCGGAAGCGTCGATGAGGCCGCGGCAGTCTCTGGGGCTTCGCCCCGAGAGCGCTTCACCCGCATCCTTCTCCCGCTCTGCACCCCTGCGTATTCCTTCGGTGCGCTGATCGTCTTCATCCGCGCCTCCGGGGAGTTCGGCACACCGGTCACGCTCGGCAACCAGATCGGCTTTCCGGTCCTCGTCTCCGAGATCTACCGCTCGGTGACCATCAACCCGTTGGACTTCCCCACCGCCGCGGCCCTGTCCAGCGTACTGCTCTGGCTGGGCTGTGCCGCGTGGGTCCTTCAACAGTGGATCGGTCGCCGCGAACAGCCCTTCGGCGGACGTGCCCGACGCCGGGCCGGAGTGACGCTCAGCCGCTGGGCTGAAGCCTTGGGGTGGTTCTGGCTCTCCGCCGTCGCCCTGGTCTCGGTCATCATTCCCTATGTGGGGATCTTCATCGGCGCGATGACGGTGCTGCGGTCACAGCCTCTCTCCGCGGAGAACCTCACCTTCGACTTCTTCGGCATCGTGCTGCGTTCCAGCAGCGGTCAGCAGGCGCTCCAGAACAGCGCGTCCCTCGCGCTCATCGCAGCGACCATCGCAACGGTCATCGCGGTGGCGAGCACCTTGACCTCGGCCCGCCTGAAGCGGCATCCGATCGGCCGCGGAGTGGACCTGTTGGCCGTGGGCTCAGACACTGTGCCGACCATCGTCATGGCGATCGGCCTGATCTTCCTCTGGAACTCGCCCTGGCTTCCGGCCAGCCCCTACAACTCTTCGTGGATGCTGGTGCTGGGCTACACCCTGGTTCTGCTGCCCATGGTCGTCCAGAACGTCAAGACCGCACGCAGCACCGTCGATGAGCGCTACCTGGAGGCGGCGAATGCCTCCGGCGCGACAGCCGCCCAGACGTTCCTGCGAGTCATGCTGCCCCTGCTGATGCCTGGCATCGTCGCAGGTTGGCTCCTGGGTCTGCTGCTGGCCTTCCGCGAAGTGGTGATCTCCTCCCTGCTCCGCCCCGGATCGTACCCTCTGCTCTCACCCTGGATCATGAGCGAATTCGATCAGGGCTTCCGCGCAGAGGCTATGGCCATGACCGTCATCGGCATCCTCGGCTCCACCGCCGTGCTGGTGATCGTCGACTCTCTCCGCCGCAGATACCTCACCCCGAGAGGATGACGAACCCTGAACACCATCGCCCTGATCTCAGACCTCCACATCGGAGCACCCGTCAAAGGCACCGGTATCCCGAAAGCCCAGGCCACAGAGGACGCGTATTCAGCGATCGATCAGCTGCAGGAGCAGCTGCTCTGCTCCGAAGCTGAGGCGGTCCTCTGTGCCGGTGATGTCTTCGACCGCCACGACGCCAGTGAACGCGCCCTGGCACGTGCCGAGGACCTCTTCGCCTCATTCCACGAAGCCGGCCTGCCCACACTGGTGATCGGTGGAAATCACGACGTCGAATCTCCGCTCACCGAACAGCTGCATCTCCCCGGGTCCGCCCGGTGGGTCGGCAGAGGGCCACTCGGTCGAGATGGTTCCGACACTGTGCTGTGGCACGAGATGAACATTGCTGTGCACGGCCAGGGGGTCCGGGACAGGGATGAGCTGCGAGACCTCGGCAGCGGGTACCCCACCCCGGTCTCAGGCATGATCAACATCGGACTCCTCCACACCAGCCTGACCGGTGAATGGAGCAACCGGGCCTGCGCCCCGACAACTGTCCGAGCGTTGCAGGAAGTCCAGTACGACGCCTGGGTCCTCGGCCACGTTCACCAACCCATGGTTCTCTCCGAGGCCCCCCTGATCGCCTACCCGGGCAGCGTCCACACCCACAAGGCGGGCGAGGCCGGAGGTGAAGGCTACGCGCTGCTCACGCTCACACCGGACGCTGCGCCGTCTCTCGAGTTCCGCTCCCTCCAACCTCAGCTGCAGCTTTAGCCCGACGGGTAGCTCCGCGGCCGAGTCAGTTTCGCAGGGGCAGCCCGCTGCCAGGCCCGACCGGACTCGTGCCCTCATGCCTCATGCGCTCTCGGCATCACTGTTGCCTGGGAATGCGCTATCCACTTAGTGTGAGCCACGTTACATGCCCAAGAACTGCTCACCACTGACCAGAGGGATCGATACCGCGCCGAGCCGAGGACCATCCGCCGCCCGCACCACCAGTACTACTCGCACCGTCCGCACCACCCGTTCAGCTCGTACCGCCGCGGCCGCCGTCGGCTGCGCCGCCGTGCTGAGCCTGACCGCAGGATCGGTGTCAGCCGGCCCGGTCGCCACATCACAGGTCGCCGCACAGAACGATCAGACCGGCCACCAGCTGGAGGCCCTGGACCGCGGCCTGGTCGCCGTCGGGACCGAGGACGGTGTGCACCTCAGCTGGCGCCTACTCGGCGACGAAGTCTCCGGCGCCACCGGTCACGGCATGAACGGCCCGAACTTCCATGTGCTGCGCGACGGCGAGCGCATCGCCACAGTCAACGACTCGACCAACTTCCACGACCCCGACGGCGGCGCGGACGCGACCTACACCGTCACCCCGGTGGGCAACGCTGCGCACAACGGCCCGGACGGCGAAGCTGAGGTCTGGGCCGACGGCCACTATGACCTGCCCCTGCAGAAGCCGGAGCCCGGCACCACCCCGGCGGGCGAAGAGTACGACTATCACGCCAATGACGTCTCAGTCGGCGACGTCACCGGTGACGGACAGTACGAGTTCGTCGTCAAGTGGGACCCCAGCAACTCCAAGGACGTCTCTCAGGTGGGCTACACGGGCGAGGTGTACGTGGACACCTACACCTTGGACGGCGAGCTGCTGAACCGCATCGAGCTGGGTCCCAACATCCGCGCCGGAGCGCACTACACCCAGTTCCTGGTCTATGACTTCGACGGCGACGGCACCGCAGAGATCATGATGAAGACCGCCCCCGGCACCGTGGCCGGCGACGGCGAGCACATCACCATGCCTCAGGAGGACCTCGACGGCTCTTCGCGTTTGAGGGTGTAGAAGCAGGGACGAGTGGCGGGGTCGGCGTGGCGGTGGGTGGATAGAGGTCGAGGTCTTCCGAAGATGGGAGTTCCTACACTGCCCATCTGAAAGACCTCGACGTGCCTAAGCCTACTTTCACCTGTCCTGACCTCAACAGCTTCTGCCTCCTCGACTCCCTCGGACTCACGGTCACTGGCCAGCAGACCCGGCGCGACCGAGCAGTCCTGGAATGCCGTCTCACCGAGGATGATCGGTGGTGCCGGAACTGTGGCGGCCAAGGCGTCCCACGGGCACGGTGGTGCGGAAGCTTGCGCATCTGCCACTGGGGTGGCGGCCCACCACCTTGTGGGTGAGGGTCCGCCGGTACCGGTGCGCCGACTGCGCACGGGTCTGGCGGCAGGACACCACTGCAGCCGCCGAACCGCGGGCGAAGCTCAGCAGACATGCGGTGCTGTGGGCGCTGAAATCAGTGGTGATCGACCGGATGTCGATTGCTAGGGTCGCTGCCGCACTGGCATCCTCGTGGCACACCGTCAACGACGCTGTCCTTACTGCTGGCAGGCAACTGCTCATCGAGGACCCCGCGCGGCTCGACGGCGTGAGGGTTGGCATGACCCCCTAATTTCGGTCCACGAGTTATGAGAGTCGCACTAGCGCCCGACGCTCCGGGCAGGAAAACTGGTGTGACCATGACAAGCAAGAGAAGACGCCATACCCCGGAACAGATCATCCGGAAGCTCCAAGACGCTGAGAAGCTCCAGGCAGAAGGCCACGACGTCGCCGCCACCGCCCGCGAACTGGGAGTCACCGAGGCCACCTACTACCGGTGGAAGAACCAATACGGCGGGCTCAAAGCCGAAGACGCCAAACGGCTGAAGGAACTTCAGAAGCAAAACGACCGGCTCAAGAAGCTCCTGGCCGAGGCGGAGCTGGAGAAGGCCGCGCTGAAGGAGCTGGCGGAGGGAAACTTCTAAGCCCGGACCGGCGCCGAGCAGCTGCGCGACACCTGATGGCCACCATGGGCATCAGTGAACGCAGAGCCACCGCGCTGGCCGGGCTTGCCCGATCCGCCTTCCGCCGGGCACTGAAGTCTGAGAACGCTGGTGATCCTGATGCTGGGCTGCGGGCCTGGCTACGGGCTTATGCAAAGGACCACCCGCGCTGGGGCTACCGGCGGGCCTATCATGATGCCCGAGCCGAGGGCTGGGCGGTCAACCATAAGAAGGTCCAGCGGCTCTGGCGTGAAGAGGGCCTGCGGGTTCCGGTGAGACGTCGACGCAAACGCGTGGGGTCCTCCACCGCGGAAGCCCCGCAGGCGGACGCGCCGAATGTGGTGTGGGCGGTGGACTTCCAATTCGACGCCGATGAGACGGGCCGGGCGATCAAGATCGCCTCGATCGTCGATGAGCACACTCGCGAATGCCTGGGCGGGATCGTGGCCCGCAGCATCACCGGTGATGACCTCACCGCCCACCTCGACGCTATCGCCGCTGACCGGGGGCTTCCAGAGGTCCTACGGTGTGACAACGGCCCGGAGCTGATCTGCCACGCGATGGCCGACTGGGCCGGGGAGGTCACGGGGATCCACTACATCCCGCCGGGTGCGCCGTGGCGCAATGGGTACGTGGAGTCCTTCAACAGCAGGATCCGGGATGAGTGCCTGAACATCACCAGCTTCTGGTCTTTGACCCATGCTCGGGTGATCATCACGGATTGGAAGAAGGAATACAACACCATCCGGCGCCACTCAGCGCTCGGGTACCGCAGCCCGGCTGAGTATGCTGAAATCTGTACCCATTGAAGAAACCGCGGCCCGCATAACGCGTGGACCTACTTCCGGGGGCAACCCAGGGTCATCGGGGTCGATGAGCACTGCTGGCGCCATACCGGCCGCGGATCCCACTACGTCACCGTGGTCATCGATTTGACCCCAGTGCGTGCGGGCACTGGGCCTGCCCGGCTGCTGGACATGGTCCCCGGCCGCTCTAAGGCCGTGTTCAAGACCTGGCTGGAGGCCCAAAGCAGGGACTTCCGGGAGGAGATCGAGGTAGTGGCCATGGACGGGTTCTCCGGGTTCAAGACCGCCACCGCCGAAGAGCTCCCAGAAGCTACCGCAGTCATGGACCCTTTCCACGTCGTTGCTCTGGCCGGCGACGCGTTGGACCAGACGAGGCAACGAGTTCAACGTGAGACCACCGGCCACCGGGGACGTTCTGGCGACCCGCTCTACGGGGCTCGTAAGACTCTGCGCACCGGGGCTGACCTGCTCACCCAACCCCAGGAGAGGAAGCTGACCAGAGTGTTCGCCGCTGATGAGCACGTCGAAGTCGAAGCGACCTGGAGCGTGTACCAGAAGATCGTCGCCGCCTACCGACACCCCTCCAAGAAGGACGGCGAGCACCTCCTTCAAGAGGTCATCACCTCGCTGCGCCGCGGAATCCCCGCGAAGCTGATAGAGGTCAAGAAACTGGGCCGAACCCTGAACAAGCGCGCCGCCGACATTCTGGCCTACTTCGACCGACCCGGCACATCAAACGGCCCCACCGAAGCGATCAACGGCCGGCTCGAGCACCTGCGCGGCACCGCCCTGGGATTCAGGAACCTGACCAACTACATCACCCGAGCCATGCTGGACACCGGAGGATTCAGACCCCTACTACACCCTCATCTGCGATGAGCCACTTTCCGGAGCCGGACTGCCCGACGACGCCGAGGATCTCGCCCGCCCGGATGCTCAGGGTGATCTCATGCAGCGCACGGACGGTGCGACTCTCGTCGCGGGCCGGATACGCCTTGGACACTCCGTGGAGCGCGATCATCGGCCGCGCGGGCTCATCAACGGTCACAAGGGTGCACAACGCCCCTGCTCACCCGGACCATTCCGGCCGCGGCAGTGGCGGGGATCACTCGCCGGTCGAATTGCGTACCCCATTCTCGAGAATCAGGAACACGATCCGCTCAGAGTCCCCGATGAGGTACGCAATTCCGCCTCAGATGCGAGCGCCAGTGGGCAGGACGGCCTGGGGCCAGACGTCACTCAGTGCTGATGCGTATGGACGATGTAGAGATCGCACTTCGTCTCGCCGGCCAGGGTCCGCGCCACGCTGCCGAGGACTCGGGTGATCCCCTGGACGCGCTTATTGCCCACCACGATGAGATCTGCGTTCACCCTGGCGGCCTCGTCGCTGAGCGCAGCACCGGGCTTGCCTTCGACAGCCTTCGGAATCACCGTCAGGCCTGGGTGGCTGCTGCGCAGCTCCTCGGCGATCTTTGACGCTGTGGCCTCTGCTTCTGCGGCGTACTGGGCCACGAGCGTACGGTACGCCTTGCTGACAGCGTCCGATTCGCTCTGCGTGTGGATCGACTGCAGGGTCTCTGCCTTATGCGTGTTGAAGGCAGTCGCCACATGCAGCTCCGCACCGAAGGCCGCAGCGAGGGACGCCGCCTTCTGCGCTGCCTTCCTGGCGGTGTCGCTCTCGTCCACGCCCACCACAATGATCTCGGCCATGATCGCTCCCAAAGGCTGTCACATTCGTCCGCTGTTCGTCAGCGCTGCTCTGCATAACGCTACCCGAAGCGGCTCCGGAGGAGGTGCCGGCATCGAGTGTGTCGACCGCCCGCACCCAGCCCTGACCGGGGCCGGAGATCGCGTAGTTCATAGTTGTGAATGGAAACCACGATCCCCGTAATTCCCACATTCAGGAACGCAATCACCGGGTCAGGACAGGAGTTTCAGACCAGGTGGAGTTCGCGCAGCTTGGCGTCCACGTCGGCGTTGCTCGGCTCCACCTGGTGCGAGGCATCCGGGTAGAGCACGACCGGGATATTCGTCCGCCCGGAGATGTCCCGAGCCACCTCGGCGGCCTCCGGCTCTGCCTCGAGGTCGATGTAGGTGTAGGCCACGCCCAGCTCGTCCAGCTGAGCTTTGGTCCGCCGGCAGTCTCGGCACCAGTCGGCGCCGAACATTCTGATCGCCTGGTCTGGCTGGTCTGCGTTCTCGCTCATCACCCCAGCCTAGGACCTCACCGTCTGAGAATCGCGTACCCCGTTGTCGACAATCGGGGCCACAATCCCCGCATTCACCACATTCAGGTACGCAACCCACTCAGGGCAGGGACGCAATCCACTCCGGGCATCAGCGCTGAGCGGCGAGGGCGGCGTCGTCGTCGGCTGTCTCCCGCCGGCCGCGCCGGGAGGCGGCGATGAACTCCTCCGCCCGATCCCGCGGAGGCGCCGTCAACAGGCTCACCCCGACGAAGAGCACCACCGAGACCAGAAGCCCCCAGACTCCGCTGCCCTGACCCAGGAACAGGGTGCCCGTGGCCTCCAGGGCGAAGACCAGCCCGCCGGCCACCACCACGGAGACGATGACCCCGGCCGCAGTTCCCCGCCTCCAGAAGAAGGCGCCCACGGTGGGCGGCACCAGGACCAGCAGACCCGCCGACGCCGACACCGAGAGCACCGCCACCAGATCCAGCTCCAGATGCGCGAACCAATACGCCAGCCCGGCGATCACCGGCAGCGCCGCCTTGCCCAGCCGCAGCTGGCCCCGCTCGGAGGACTGCGGGCGCACCGCAGCGTAGACGTCACGGCTCAGCGTGGAGGACAGGGTCAGCATGATGGAGTCGATCGTGGAGACGCAGGCCGCCAGGGTGCCGATCATCACGATCAGCGCCAGCGGCGTAGGCACCAGGTCCGAGCCGAGCAGCGTAGGGGTGGCCATATCGCTGGACTCCAGGTCAGGGAAGTGCAGCCGGGCCGCGAAGCCCCAGAACACGGAGACGAACGTGTAGACGAAGCCGAAGATCAGGAAGCCCAGCAGCATCCGCCGCAGGTCCTTCATCGACCCGGGGGTGAAGAGCCGCTGACTGACCTGCGGATTGGAGATGGAGAAGAAGACCCACGGCAGAGTCAGGGCCAGGAACGTGCTGAAGCTGAAGTACCCCTCCCCCGGCACGCTCATCGCACCGGGCTGCTCAGCCAGCCCGTCGAAGAAGGCACCCAGGCCGCCGAACTGCCAGATCACCACGATGACCACCAGAGTGGCTCCGAGGATCATCAGCACCGACTGCAGCGAATCGGTCCAGGCCACCGAGCGCAGCCCCGCCACCATGGCGAAGACGATGGCCAGTGCCATGGCCAGCAGCGTGCCCTGAGTGAAGCTGATGGCCGCCCCGGTCATCCCGGAGAGCAGGTACCCGACGCCGGCCAGCTGGACCGCGGCATAGGGGACCAGAAAGATGCAGCTGGCCAGCGCCGTCGTCGCGCCTGCCGATCGACTGCCGTAGCGGTGGCCGATCATCTCTGAGGGGGTGATGTAGCCGAACCGCTTGCCCACCCGCCAGAATCGTGGGCCGAAGACCAGCACCAGGGTGACGCCACACAGGTAGAGCAGCTCGAACCCGAGCGCACCCACACCTCCGGCGTAGGTCAGCCCGGCCAGGCCGATCATCATGAAGGCGCTGTAGGTGGTGGCGCTGTAGCTCATCGCCGAGACGAATCCGCCCATCCGGCGGCCGCCCAGGAAGTAGGCGGACATGTCCTCGGAGCGGCCGGGCCGGGAGAGCAGCGCGGCGGCCAGCGCGACCACCACGTAGGCGGCCACACCTGTCCATACCCATTCAGCCGGCATCGGCTCAGTCCTCCCAGTCGGCGGAGAGGATCACATTCAGCGCGATGACCACGCCGGTGGCCACCGTCCAGAACAGCGCGCTGCCGTACCAGGCGTCCACCTCACGCAGCAGCGTGTAGGGAACCACAAACATGGCCAGCATGATCACCGGGATGGAGATCAGCAGGGCAGCACGACGCCGGCTGCTGCGCTGGTCCTCATCCGTGCGAATCATGGGGCTCAGGATACCGCGGATCGGCCGGGGACGATGGGCGCGGCGTCGCCCGGACCCGAGTCACTCCCCGACGTGCAGCACCGGCTTGATCGTCTCGCCGGAGGCACTGTCCGCGATGGCCTGATCGATCTGGTCGAACTCGTAGACCCGGACCAGCTCGTCGAACGGGAAGCGTCCCTGCTTGTTAAGCTGCAGCAGTGCGGGGATCAGGTCGTGGGCGGTTCCGCCCCCGCCCAAAGTTCCCACCACGCGTCGGCCCCACAGGATGCTCATGTGGTCCAGGCTGAAGGTGGCACCGGCCGGGGCGTCGCCCACCAGGATCAGCTGACCCAGCATGCCCACCACCTCGGCAGCATCCTCGATCACAGCGATCACCCCGGTGCAGTCCACGGCATGGTCCACCTCGCCGCCGACGATCTGCCGGATCCGGTCCTTCGCGCTCTCGTCCTTGGAGTTGATGGTGTGCGTGGCGCCGTATCTGGCTGCGAGCTCCAGGCGCGAGTCATGGACGTCCACCGCGATGATCGTGGTGGCGGGCGTGTTCTTGGCGGCCATGACCGCAGACAGCCCCACCGCCCCGACGCCGAAGATCACCAGAGACTCCCCCGGGCTTGGGCTGGGCGGAGTTGAGGATCGCACCGGCTCCGGTGGTGATGCCGCAGGCGAGCACACCGGCGCTGGTCAGGTCGACGTCGTCGTCGATCCGCACCACGGAGTTCGCCGTGGTCAGCGCGTAGGTGGCGAAGGAGGACTGGCCGAAGAAGTGCCCGGAGACCTCGCCGCCGTCGGGCCTGCTGTACCCGCTCTGCCCGGACTTCGGCCCGGAGAACCGCCTGCCGCTGAGCACAGCCGAGCCCAGCTCGGCGCAGTAGCGGTGCTGGCCCTGCCGACAGTTCCGGCACTTTCCACAGTACGGTCATCCCATGATGACCCGGTCTCCCACGGCCACGTCCTCGACGCCGGGTCCCACCTTCTCCACCACTCCGGAGCCTTCATGACCCATCACCCCGGGAAGGGGCAGAGGCATGTCCCCGGACCGGGCGATCAGGTCGGTATGGCAGATCCCGGTGCCCACTACACGGACCAGCACCTCCCCTCGGTGGGGTCCTCGATCTCCAGCTCTTCGAGCATGAAGGGGGCGTCGGTCTCTTCCACGACATAGGCGCTGGCCTTCATGAGCTCAGCCTAGATCCGCCCCGTCCCGCACGTCACGGTCCGGCCGCGCGACCTTCCCCACCCTTGTTAGGTTGGACACAGCGGATCCCTTCCAGACAGAGAGCACTTTGAAGACCATGCCGGAGAATCACGACGCCGCACCCACACCGCAGAGCCTGCGTCACGTCACCGTCCAGACCACGGCGGACTCGGCTGAGGCCGCCGAGAAGCTGGCCGCCGCCGTCGTCGATGCTCAGCTGGCGGCCTGCGCGCAGGTCTCAGAGATCCGCAGCTTCTACCGCTGGAAAGGTGAGGTCCATCACGAGCCCGAGCAGTCGGTGACCTTCAAGACCACTGCCTCAGCGGCACCTGCCCTCCAACAGCTGCTCCAGGAGCTGCACCCCTATGAGGAGCCGGAGATCATCGTCCAGCCGATCATCGCAGGCAGCCCCGGCTACCTCGAGTGGGTGTCCGACAACAGCCGCGGACGCGAGCGCTGAGCCGCGCGTTCCTTGAGATACCTCACGTCAGAGGCCGGTGCGTTGACCACAGCCCCTCCTGGGGAGCACACTTAAGTACGTGCCGGGCTGCAGGTAACCCCCGGGCTCCAACCATCAGCCGCTACGAGCGGCCACGCGCCGTGAGGCGTTCCCAGCCCGGCACGCCCCCTCTCATCATCGCGTGCTCTGCGAGTCCTCCTGCGCCGACCAGTTAACGTGGGCGCTATACACTTCCCACCTGTAAGACAAGACTCGTTCATCTGTGGGACAGGGACACGCATCGCATGATCGCACGCCGAGGCCGTTCACAGGCCGCAGAGCTGCTGACGAAGATCGCACGGGAGGTGCGCTCCGGCGTCCAGCTGCTGGGGCAGCTGCTGGGGACCCCCGAATCCGAGCGCGCGGCTCTGCGTGACGAGCTGCTGGCTCTCGAAGGCAATGCGATGGACCTGCACTTCAACCTGATGACCCATATGCGCAGCGTCTTCCTGACTCCGCTCCCTCGGCAGGACATCTACACCCTCTCCCAGCAGCTGAACCGCACGATGGAGCACGTGGTGGCCGCCGGGGACTTCCTGCTCGCCCGCGAGCACCTCAAACTGGCCCCGCAGAGCTCCGAGCAGGTGGAGACTCTGACGCGCCAGGTCGATCTGACCATCGGCGCGCTCTCCCGGCTGGATGACTTCGACCAGCTCGAGGACTACTGGATCCAGATGCAGCGCCTGGCCAAACAGGGCAACAGGACGCACCGCGAGTGGATCATCTCCACCGACGGCGCCTTCCAGCCCAACATCGCTCTGCAGCAGACCCAGGTGGCGGAGGCGCTGCTCAGCGCTGTGGAGGCCCAGCGCACTGTGGCGATCACGGCCGGGTCCATCATCGTGCGCGAATCCTGACGGGGCAGCCGTGGATCCGATACTGCTGATTCTGCTGATCCTTGTGGGAGCGGCCATGCTCCCGGCACTGTATGTCGCCGGCATGCAGGACGTGGCCAACTCCATCGCCATCCCGGTGCGGACCCGCGCACTGACCGCCCCCGTGGCTACGCGGGTCTCGGCCGTCTTCCATGGCATCGGAGTTCTGGCGGCCCTGCCGCTGGGCGTCTGGCTGTTCGCCTGGTTCGAGTTCCCGGAGATGGATCCGGAGCTGAGCCTGGGCATGATCCTGGCAGTTCTGCTCTCGGTCGCCGCCTGGGGGACGTTCGCCTATTTCAAAGGCATGCCGATCTCCATCACGCACGGGCTGATCGCCGGGGTCCTGGGCGGCTGCCTGGCCATCCTCACGCTGGAGGGCATCGACAGCGACGTCGTGCTGGGCCTGCCCTGGTTCGCACCTCTGATGACGCTGCTGGTCTCTCCGCTGGTCGCCTTCGGCTTCGCCTATCTGCTGGTCTTCGCCACGGTCCCCTTCGCCAGAGGAGAGGACCCGGATGAGGTCAACAGGGTCGCCCGCGGCGTGCAGTCCATCTCCGTGGGTGTCACCAGCCTGGGCACCGGCCTGCAGCAGGGGCAGCGGTTCTCCTTCCTGCTGCTGATCGCGCTGCACGCCGCCGATGTGCCGGAGCCCGCCCGCTGGATGCCCCTGGCCTATCTCGTCTTCGCCGTGATGATCGGCGCAGGCTGCCTGACCGGCGGGTGGCGGATCGGCCACGTCCTGGGCCATCGGCTGGTGGCCGTCGATCCGTTGCGCGGCATGGTTGCGGCCACCTCGAACGCCGGCCTGCTGTTCATCGGCTCCATCGGCCTGGCGCTGCCGCTGTCGACCTCGCTGGTGGCGGCCTCATCGATCATCGGCGCCGGGTCCAACCAGCGCTTCGCCACGGTGAACTGGCGTCAGTTCATCCGCATGTTCCTCTATTGGGCGGCCACTCCGCTGGCCACAGGAATCGTGACAGCCGTGCTCACCCTGGCGATGAGTCCGCTGCTGCTCTAGCGGGGCCGGCCCGGCGTGCAGATCATCCGAACTTGCCGGAGACGTAGCGCTCGGTCTGCTCGTTGCTCGGGTTGTTGAAGATCGTGGCCGTCTCGTCGTACTCGATCATCTTGCCGGGCTTACCCGTTCCGGCGATGTTGAAGAACGCGGTCTTCTCCGAGACGCGTGCCGCCTGCTGCATATTGTGCGTCACGATGACCACCGTGTACTCCTGCTTGAGCTCGTGGATCAGATCCTCGATGGCCAAGGTGGAGATCGGGTCCAGCGCCGAGCAGGGCTCATCCATCAGGATCACGTCCGGCTTCACCGCGATGGTCCGGGCGATGCACAGGCGCTGCTGCTGACCGCCGGAGAGGCCGGAGCCCGGCTTGTCCAGACGCTCCTTGACCTCGTTCCAGAGGTTGGCTCCGCGCAGAGCCTCCTCCACGATGTCGTCGGACTGGGACTTCGACATCCGCGCCCCATTGAGCTTATAGCCGGCCAGGACGTTCTCCCGGATGCTCATCGTGGGGAACGGGTTGGGCCGCTGGAAGACCATGCCCACCATGGAGCGGACCGTCACCGGGTCCACGCCGGGTCCGTAGATGTTCTCACCGTCGAGCAGCAGCTCGCCCTCGACCCGAGCCCCGGGAAGCACCTCATGCATGCGGTTCAGCGTGCGCATGAAGGTGGTCTTGCCGCAGCCGGAGGGCCCGATGAATGCCGTCACCGAACGGGCCGCGATGTTGATGTTCACACCTTCCACGGCGAGGAAGTCGCCGTAGTAGACGTTGAGGTCCTTGGTCTCGATGCGCTTAGACATAGTGTTCGATACTTCTTTCTGTACTAACGCCCGGTCTTCTTGGGCGCGAAGACCTTGGCGATGATCCGGGCAGTCAGGTTCAGCAGCATGACGATGAGGATGAGCACCAGAGCCGCCGCCCAAGCCCGCTGATGGGAGGGATCCGAGAAGTTCGGAGAGGTCGGGTTCTGGAACTGCCGGAAGATGTAGACCGGCAGGGCGGTCATCCACCCCTGCATCAGGTTCCAGTTGGTGCTGACCACGAAGCCGGCGGTGACCAGGATCGGCGCAGTCTCACCGATCACTCGGGCGATGGACAGGGTGACACCTGCTGCGATGCCGGAGATCGCCGTCGGGATGACCACCTTCAGGATGGTCCGCCACTTGCGCACACCCAGTGCGTAGCTGGCCTCACGCAGTTCGTTGGGGACCACACGGAGCATCTCCTCCGTGGTCCGGACCACCACAGGGATCATCAGCACAGAGAGCGCGATGGCCGCGGTGATGCCCATCGTGGAGCGGCTGGGCAGCGGCAGCCCCATGGAGTTGCCCACGCTGAGGAACCAGGCCATCGCCGCACCGCCGAAGAGGCCTGCGACGATCGAGGGGATGCCGGTCATCACGTCCACGAAGAAGGTGATGGCCCGAGCCAGTGTGCCCCCGCGGGAGTACTCCACCAGGTAGATGGAGGTCAGCAGACCGATGGGCACCGAGATCAGCGTGGCGGCGATGGTGATCAGCAGCGAACCGATCAGAGCATGACGGATGCCGCCCAGCACGGGGGCGCCCTCCTCCTGGCTCTGCTGATCGATGCTGCCGTCGATGCCCTGCATGTCCGAGGCGAAGAAGCCGGGCTCCAGCAGGCCGGGCAGACCCACCGAGGTCACCGACCAGATCACTGAGACCAACGGCAGCAGAGCGATGATGAACGCGAGGTAGACCAGGTTGCGCCAGAAGCCGTCGGTGGCCTTGCGCCGGTTCACCCGCAGCCGGGTGACGATGTAGCTGATCACCACGTACAGCACTGCGGTGAAGATGAACCACAGGGCCAGATTGAACGTGATCAGGGAGCTCAGCGCCGCACCCAGGACAGCGGCGGCGGCCAGGACCACGAGTCCGATCCACCAGGGCATCGTGTTCTGGACCAGCGAGGCGGCGCGGCCTCGAGTGCGCTGCGGGTCACGCTGGCCGGCGGGGCCCGCCGGGCCCTCGACCGAGGCCGGCGTCGGGGTCTTGGGTTCTGTAGGACTCATCAGTTGGCTCCCGAGAATTCCTTATGCCGGCTGACGATCCACCGGGCCGTCATGTTCACGATCAGAGTGATGATGAAGAGCACCAGGCCGATGGCGATCAGCTGGGCCTGCCGTTCGGATCCGGGCGGGGCCTCCGGGAAGCCCAACGCGATCTCGGCGGGGATGGTGCTGTTGCCGGAGGAGATCAGTGAGGCGGTGAGCAGACCCGGGGAGAGGACCAGGGCGACGGCCATGGTCTCGCCGAGCGCACGGCCCAGACCCAGCATGATTCCGGAGATGATGCCGGCCCGCGCGAACGGGAACACCGACATCCTGATCATCTCCCAGCGGGTGGCGCCCAGTGCCAGGGCTGCCTCCTCATGGAGCTTGGGGGTCTGGATGAAGATCTCGCGGCAGACGGAGGTGATGATCGGCAGGATCATCACACCCAGCACCACACCTGCGGTCAGGATGGTGCGGCCTGTCTGTGAGGGGCTTCCGGCGAAGAGCGGGATGAACCCGAGGTTCTCGTGCAGCCAGCCGTAGACCGGCACCAGGGCCGGGCCCAGGAAGCTCATGCCCCAGGCGCCGTAGACCACCGACGGGATGGCGGCCAGCAGGTCGATCAGATAACCGATGGTCTTGCTCAGCCGCGGCGGGGCGAAGTGTGAGATGTAGAGCGCGACACCGACGGCCACCGGGGTGGCCAGGATCAGTGCGATCAGCGAGGCGATGAGGGTGCCCACCACCAGCGGGTAGGCGTACTCGAGGAAGGCCCCGAGGATGAGCCCCTCCTCATCCTGGTAGATCGCGCCAGTGGAGTTCACCGTCAGGAACAGCGCCACGAACGCCAAGGTGGCGAGGATGAGCACGCCGGCCAGCAGCGCCAGCGTGGAGAAGACGCGGTCGCCGAAGACTCCTCGGCTGTCGCCCTCGGCCAAGCTGTGCTTCTTCGCGGCGGCGGGCTCCGCCTGTGCGGCGGTCGGAGAGGGTGAGTCGCCAGGACTGCTCACGGGGTCTGCCTTTCGAGATGCTTCATATGCAGTGTCGATGCTCCGGTGTCCCAAGGGAACAGGCGCCGGGGCGCGGGCGGAACGCTCAGCTCCGACATCCGCACCCCGACGCCATCATTCACACCGTGGAGATCGGCTGGAGATGCCCAGGCCGATCACTCAGCAGCAGAGATCTCCGAGAGGGCCGAGAGGGCCTCCTCGCGCAGCTCCTCAGACATCGGAGCGTTGCCGGCCGCCTCCTCAGCAGTGCTCTGGCCGTCCTCAGAGACCACGTACTCGCCGAAGGCCTGAGCCAGCTCGGCGGTCTCAGCATCCGAGTACTCGCTGCAGAAGATGTTGTAGGCGACCATCACGATCGGGTAGACACCCTCCTCCTGCGTCTCACGGTCCAGCTCCACCGACATGTTGTTGGGGGCCTGGCCCTCGACCTGCTCAGCGGTCTCCACAGCAGTGGAGGCAGCCTCCGGGGAGTACTCCACGTACTCCTCGCCGACCCCGACGGCCACAGAGTTCAGGTCACCGATCTGGGAAGCGTCGGCGTAGGTGATGGCGCCGTCGGTCTGGGAGGTCAGGTCCACCACACCGGAGGTCTGCTGAGCGGACTCAGCAGAGAGCTCGGCCGGCCAGGTCTCGTGAGCCTCGTGCTCCCAGGTGTCAGCGGCGGCCTCGAGGTACTCGGTGAAGTTCTCGGTGGTGCCGGAGTCATCGGCGCGGTGGACCACCGTGATGGTGGTGTCCGGCAGGTCCACGCCCTCGTTCTGCTCGGCGATGGCCTCGTCATCCCACGAGGTGATCTCGCCGGCGAAGATGCTGGCCAGGGTGTCCGGGTCCAGGTTGATGGTCTCGTCCACGCCCTCGACGTTGTAGGCCACCGCGATCGGGGAGATGTAGGAGGGGATGTGGAAGGCGCCGTCGGGTCCGCAGATCTCCTGGGAGGACTCCCACTCCTCGTCGTCCATGGCGGCGTCGGAGCCTGCCCAGTCGTACTCGCCGCCGAGGAAGCCCTCGCGGCCTGCGCCGGAGCCCACCGAGGCGTAGTTGACCTGTGCCTCCGGCGCCACGGAGGTGAACCCGTTGGTCCATGCGGTCATGGCAGCTTCCTGGGAGGAGGCGCCGCCGCCGGACAGAGTGCCCTGGACGTCGCTGGTCTCTGTATCGCCTCCGCCGTCACCGCCGTTGTCACCGGGGTTGTTGGCTTCGCCGCAGGCGACCAGGGCGAAGGATGCCACGGACAGAAGGGCCGCAGCGCGGCCGAAGCGTTCTACCTTCACGTTTGAACCTCTCTGAGGGTGCTGTGGCGCGGTTCCGCGCCATCATCTGAGTCATTCGGGCCAGCCGGGGAAGGCGACTGAGGCAGGGACATGGCTGCACGCAGAGCTGCACAGTACCCGGTTGGCCGAGTGTCACAGTAAGAACCTGAGGTGACCATCAATGCCGCTTAAGGTGACGCAGGCAGTACGCACAGGTGAACCCTTGGTGAACGGCGTGGCACCGTGACTGACGTCTAAGCTGGGGCGATGACTTCGGGAAGCTTCCACATCCGCCCCGCACGCACCGCTGATGTCACGCAGATCGTCGAGATGACGCAGCCGCTGGTGGAGCGACGGGCGCTGGTGCCCAAGGAGACCGTCTCCTACTACGAGTCCATCCAGGAGTTCCTGGTGGCCGAGGTCGAGGGCACCGGTGAGATGGCGGGCTTCGGAGCCCTGCACGTGATGTGGGAGGACCTGGCAGAGGTGCGCACGCTGGCCTCCCACGACGACTGGCGGGGCCGCGGAGTCGGCTCTGCCCTGCTGCGGCGCCTGGTGGAGCGCGCCCGAGCCCTCGGCGTGCAGCGGGTGTTCTGCCTGACCTTCGAGGTGGAGTTCTTCACCCGGCACGGCTTCGAAGTCATGGAGGATCAGAGCGCAGTGGACCCAGAGGTCTACGCCGAGCTGCTGCGCTCCCCCGACGAAGGTGTGGCGGAGTTCCTGGACCTGGCACGGGTCAAGCCGAACACTCTGGGCAATACGCGGATGATCCTGCACCTCTGAGCCGAGGCGGCGGGCCTGCTCCTGGCAGGCTCAGCGAGGGGTCAGTCCAGGGCTGGGAGGTGAGCGACGGCGTCGTCGTGGTCCAACCCAGTGGCCTCCAGCAGGTCGACCACCATGGTGCGCAGCAGCAGGACCACCGTCTCTCCCTCCAAGGTGTCCACGCTGAGCCGCGCGGGGTGGAGCCGCCGGGCCACCTGGGCGTAGGCGTCGCGGGCCACACTCATCCGAGGGCTGTCCCCGGAGCTGGTCTCCGACACGGTCCGGGAGAGCAGCAGCGTGCCCTCGGCCAACTCCTCGAAGACGGTGCCGAGCCGCTCCGCACCGTCGTCGCTCAGCCCCGTGTGATCCAGCATGCTGACCGTGCGGCGCGAGACCACCCGCATGCTGCGCACCGCCAGATCCAGCTGGGAGGCCACCCGATCCATCGAGCGGACATCGTGACGCTGATGGCGGGAAGCCAACGAATACCGTGTCAGTTCGCGCGCCGAACGCACCGACGTGGCCACGTCCTCGATCTGGCTCTGCAGCCCGCGGCAACGGATCAGCGCATGCCAGGCCTGCCGCGAATCGGTGGCGCGCACGGCGGCGCCGGTCTCGCGCAGGGCCTTGATCAGCTCCTCAGCCACCGACTTCAGCTCGCGGACCGGCTCGCGGCGCAGATCCTTCGGGGTGACCGCGCTGATGAGGATGGCCACCAGACCACCGATCACAGCGTCCATGCTGCGGATCAGCGGACCGCCGTCCGGGGCAGGCAGCAGCACCACCAGCATGGCCTGCAGGCCCATCTGCATGGTGAACGTGGCACCCGGATCCAGGATGCGGGCCAACATGATGGAGAAGAAGACGACGGCGAGCGCAGTCCCCAGACCGGTGCCGAAGAAGTAGAGCGTGGTGTCCCCGATGAGGATGCCCAGCGTGCAGCCCAGAGCGATCTCCACCGTGCGCCGCAGCTGGGGCTCCTTGGAGAAGCCCAGGGCGACCAGCGCAGCGACGGCGGCGAAGATGGGAGCCTCATGACCCAGGATCCGTTCGGCGAAGGCATAGGCGCCCACGCCGGCCACCGTCATCTGCAGTGCGGGAAGGATGGAGCGCCGGGCACGGACCAGCCCGGCCGACAGTCGATTGACCAGAAACCGGCGGCCCTCACGCAGGCGGGCGCCGACCCGGCCCACGGCGCGGCTGCGCCGAGAGCTGCTGCGGGCGGAGGTGTCGTCAGGTCCCATCATGCCTCTGCCAAGGTGAACTCGTGGGGCTCGGAGGTGATCCCGCCCAGGCTGACGGTCAGCTCATAGGTGCCGGGCTCAAGGTCTGCCGGCTCGCCGCAGTCCGCGGCGGAGTCCGACCGCGGCCAGGTCAGGTGAGCCCGCTCCGTCTGACCGGGCTCGAAGTCCATCTCCAGGGAGGCGCCGTCGTTGTTCTGGGCTTCGGCGCCGTCTTGGGCTTCTTCATCTTGAGCTTCTTCGCCCTGGGCTTCTTCGTCTTGAGCTTCTTCGTCCTGAGCTTCTTCGTCCTGTGCGCCCGCGCCGCACTGGGCGGTGTTGAAGATCTCGCGGCCGTCGGAGGCCACCACGAAGGTCTGCTGCGCGGTGCCCACATCCAGCGTGCAGCCCTCACTGCCGGTGTTCTCGACCTCGAAGATCAGCAGCGGCGCCTCGTCCGAGGCGTAGGAGTCGTCACCGGTGTCGGCGGTGAGCGTGACGTCATCGGGGGCGCAGCTGCCGTCCGGGCCCTGCTGCTCAGCGTCCTGGTCAGCGTCCTGCTGCGAATCTTGCTGCGCGTCCTGCTCGCCGGAGTCGGCGTCGCCGCTCTGGGCGGAGCCGCTCTGGGCGGAGCCGGCGTCGGCGTCGTCTCCGGACTCTGTCTGCTGGTCCAAGACGGCGTCCTGGGGCTCATCGTCGGTGAACAGGCCGACGATGCTGGAGATGAGCCACCAGAGACCCAGCAGAGCCAGAACCGCGAGGACGCCGACGGCGATCCGCCGGCGCCGGTACACCGCATCGGACTGCCTCCGAGACCCCTGAGAACTCATAGGCCCAAGGATATCGACTGCGACTGGACACCTGCTTCAGCCGAACCGCCCGCGCCGTCGGTGCTGGGGCGGGTGGGGGCCGGCGCTGACAGAAATTGTCCCCACCCTGTTCTCTTGTCCCCGCGAAACTTCCTGGGGATAAGAGAACACAGTGGGGACAATTGCGACCAGGCTGCGCGACTCGGCTCTGCGCCGCAGTGCACGTCGGCCGGTGCGGCGCACGGTTATCCACAGGTTCGGCCTGAGCCCCAGCAGAGCGCGCAGGTTTCCGTCAGGCTGAAGCGATGAGCCGCACCAGGACCCCAGCCCCCTTCGAGTTCCTCGTGGCCGAGCGCCGGCACGACGGCACCCACTCCTCCACCAGGCTCTCCCGGGCCGTCAACCGAGGCGAGCTGCTGCGGATCGAGCGAGGCATCTACCTGCCGCGGGACACCTGGACCGCGGCGGCGCGCTGGCAGCAGTACCTGATGGCACTGACCGCCCATGCCACGGCTCGTCCCGGCGACGTCTTCGCCGCGGAGTCGGCCCTGGCAGCACACGGCCTGCCGCTTCTGCAGGTCCCGCGCTCGATCTCCGTCTTCTGCCGCACACGGAACCGCGCCGGGACACGCCGCCCCGCCCTCTCGACGGGACGAGCCGCTCCCCTACCCCGGGACCAGCTGCCGTTCCCGCTCAGACGCGTCGAACCGCCCCCGGCACGCGGACAGCGACGGGATGCCCACCGGGCCGCACTGCGCAGCGGAGAAGAGCAGATCCCACGCACGGCACTGGCCCAAGGACCGAAGGAATGGCTCCCGACGCCGCCCGCAGGACTCCAGGTGCACCCCCTCCCCCACGCTGTGCTCACCTATGTTCCGCAGATGTCTGCGGCCGACGGGGTGGCCGTCCTCGACGCCGCCCGGCACGGGCAAGGGCCGCTCAGCGGGCAGGCACTCACCACGGAGGACGTCAAGGCCCACGAGCATCTGCTGCACAGCCGGCGGAGGCAGCGCGCATTCGAGCATCTGTGGCAGCTCAGCGACCCGGCCGCAGAGTCTCCCGGGGAGTCATGGTCGCGCGTGATCTTCCATGAGTGGGGCCTGCAGGCCCCGCAGCTGCAGAAGGAGTTCCAGCTGCCCGACGGCGGAACGGCCCGGGTCGACTTCTGGTGGGAAGGCGTTGCGGTGGTCGGCGAATTCGACGGACTCGTCAAATACCGCAGCGACTCCGGGCCCACCGGCGAAGCCGCCGAAGACGTGGTGGTGCGGGAGAAGGTCCGGGAGGACCGGCTGCGCGCCCTGGGCGTGATCGTCATCCGGTGGACATGGGCCGATCTCGCCCACCCGCAGCGGCTGATCCGGCGCCTGCGCCGCGCGGGGGTGCCGCTCGCGAGCTGACGCGGAGAGCGAGGGCCGCTCGCGCGCTGACGCCGGGCTGCGTGAGAGCAGTACAGGGCGGCGTCGGCGCTGAACGTGGGCGGTACAGTGCGGCGTCGGCGTCGGGACTGGTCTTGGCCGCCGCTGACAGAAATTGTCCCCACCCTGTTCTCTTATCCCCGCGAAACTTCCTGGGGATAAGAGAACAGAGTGGGGACGGTTGCGGCGCGGGGCAGGTCGGGTCCGGTCAGGCGGTCGGCTCGCGCTCCGCGACCTCCGACGCCGACGCCGGTGCGGCGCGCTGGGAGCGCATCACCGCGTAGTAGAAGACACCGCCCAGCAGTGCGCCGATGATCCAGGCGAAGCCCTCGAGTTTCTCCAGCTGCTCGACCCAGACCGTTGCCACGGCGAAGACGGCGGCCAGCGCGACGGCGACCAAGGCACGCCGGTTCCACCCGTTGCGGTAGTAGTAGGGGCCGTTCGGGTCCAGGGTGAACATGTCCTCAGTGCGGACCCGGCACCTGCGGATCACGTAGTAGTCGACGACCAGCACACCGTAGAGCGGTGCCAGCAGAGCGCCCAGGGTGTCGACGAACGCCGGCAGGCCGACCTCATCGATGAAGGCCACCCAGAAGGCACCGATCACGAACCCGACGCCGGCGGTGATCCAGCCGCCGGCGGTGAAGCTGATCTTCTGGGGCGCCAGGTTGGCGAGGTCGTAGGCCGGCGGGATGAAGTTGGCCACCAGGTTGATGCCCACCGTGGCCAGCAGGAAGGTGATCGCGGCGACCACGGCGAGCAGCACGGATTCGGTCTGCTCGACGATGTCCGTGGGGTTGGCCATGGGTGTGTCCCCAACGTCCTGGAAGACCACATAGGCCCCGGCCGTGATGAACAGGGACAGGAACGTGAAGAAGGCCAGGGAGAGCGGCAGGCCGGTGAAGTTCCCCAGCTTCATCGAACGCTCGGAGGTCGAGAATCGGGAGAAGTCGCCGAAGTTGATGATGACCGCGGCGAAGTAGGCGACCATCGTGCCGACCACGCCGAAGAACGCGCTGACCGCGGCCCACCCGGTGACATCCTCGGAGGTGAAGATGGAGCCCACAGCGGGGATCATCTCGTCGCCGGCGCGGACCCAGATCATGACCAGCAGGACCACCATGACCACGTAGACGGCGGGCCCGGCGAAGTTCAGGAATCGGGTGATCATGTCGATGCCGCGGGTGAAGATGAGCACCTGCAGCACAGCCACGATCACGTAGGAGATCCAGCCGATGGCGTCCAGACCCATGAAGGTGCCTCCACCGGGGTGGCTCAGCGCGGCGTTGAAGGCCAGTGCCACTGCGGTGGAGGCGAAGTAGGTCTGGGCGCCGTACCAGAAGATCGCGACCACGCCGCGGACCAGAGCCGGGAACTTGGCTCCGAGCACGCCCATGGAAGGCCGGGCCAGGACCGCGTAGGGAACGCCGTGCTTCACGCTCGGGGCCCCGGAGAGGTTGACCAGCCAGTTCACGAAGAAGCCGGCCAGGATGATCGCGGCGAAGACGTACCACCCGCTGATGCCGGCGCCGATGAACAGCGAGGCGGCCAGGGTGTATCCGGCCAGGGACTGCACATCGTTGGTCCAGACGTTGAAGATCTCGAAGGCGCCCCATTTGCGCTTATGTTCGGGCACCGGAGCCAGGTCCTCGTTGTGGAGTCCCGGTGCCGGCGCCTGCCCGGCGGACTGCGGCAGAGCGGGCTGCGGCAGGTTGGACTGCGACGTAGCCGGCCGCGGCTGCGCGCTGGACGCGACGGTGGTCTCAGTCATGAAAGGCGTCTCCGATCGGGAACTTCTGGTGCACCCTGGAGGTGCGGATCGCCTTCACGCTAGCGAGAGAGAAACGACTGTTTCTATCCAGATCGCTCCTTTGGAACAGCCGTTCCATACAATTTACGGCGCTGAAATCTGATGCCCGTGACAGCCCCCTGCCGGAACTCCGTGGAAACTCGCGCAGAAACATGTCAGAACCCCCGGATAGGGTGAGTTCAGAGATCAGAGAGGGGATCACGAGTGGCGAAGAAGAAGGGCGCGCCGAGCTTCGAGTGCACCGAATGTGGCTGGCAGACCGTCAAATGGGTCGGCCGCTGCCCGGAATGCCAGGCCTGGGGCACGGTCGAGGAGAAGGGGCAGGTCACCGCCCGCACGACGGCGGCCTCCAACCTCGCTCAGCCGGCAGAGGCCATCCACGACGTCGACTCCTCGGTCGCCTCCTTCCGCGCCACCTCCATCGGCGAGCTGGACCGGGTGCTCGGCGGCGGGCTGGTCCCCGGCGCAGTGATCCTCATGGCTGGTGAGCCCGGCGTCGGGAAATCCACCCTGCTGCTGCAGGTGGCCTCCTCCGTGGCCAGAGCCCACCCCGAGCAGCCGGTGCTCTATCTGACCGGCGAGGAATCGGCCGCCCAGGTGAAGAAGCGTGCCGAACGCATCGGCGCGATCACCGACGGGCTCTATCTGGCCGCCGAGTCGGACCTGGGCCAGGCCCTCGGACAGGTGGAGGAGACCGGGGCAGAGGCCGGCGGCCCGCAGCTGACCATCATGGACTCGGTGCAGACCTTCTCCTCGGCGGCGGTGGACGGCGCCGCCGGCGGGGTCACACAGATCCGCGAGGTGACCGCCTCGATGATCGAGGCCGCCAAGCGCAAGAACATGACCACGATCCTGGTGGGCCACGTGACCAAGGACGGCAACATCGCCGGCCCCCGGATGCTGGAGCACCTGGTGGACGTGGTCTGCCAGTTCGAGGGCGACCGCCACTCCCGCCTGCGGCTGCTGCGCGCGGTGAAGAACCGCTACGGCCCCACCGACGACGTCGGCTGCTTCGATCTGAACGAGGACGGCCTGACCTCCCTGGCCGATCCCTCCGGGCTGTTCGTCTCCGCGCTGACCGACCGCGTGCCGGGAACCTGCATCACCATCACGCTGGAGGGCCGACGGCCGCTGACTGCAGAGGTCCAGGCACTGGTGGCCGAGTCGCAGGCCTCGCAGCCGCGGCGGGCCGTCTCCGGACTGGATTCGCCACGGGTCTCCATGCTGCTGGCGGTGCTGCAGCGCCGCGCGCGGTTGGCCACCCTGATGAAGTCAGAGGCCTACGTGGCCACAGTGGGCGGAGTGAAGATCACTGAGCCGGCGGCGGATCTCTCCATCGCTCTGGCCGTGGCCTCTGCTGCGCTGGAGAAACCTCTTCCCAACAGGTTCGTGGCCTTCGGCGAAGTCGGATTGGCGGGAGAAGTCCGGCCGGTGCCGGGCCTGCAGCGCCGACTCCAGGAGGCACAGCGTCTGGGCTTCACCCACGCCATCATTCCGCGCAACCCAGACGGCACTGACAGCATTCCTGAGGGAATGCGGGTCAAGGAGGTCGGCTCCCTGCCCGAGGCATTGAATCTGGTGCTCGACGGCGGTCCGCCGAAGGAGGAGTGAGGAGCACTGAATTGCGTACCCCGTTGTCGAGAATCGGGCACCCGATCCGCTCAGAGCGGTCATTCCGGTACACGATTCTGCTCGTCAGAGCACGCCGGCTGGTCAGAGCACACCCGGCAGAGCCACCCTGCCGTCATACTCCTCGGCGAGGTGATCCCTGAGCAAGGACTCCAGGCAGCGTAGACGCTGTTCCGAGGAGGCCTCCGACAGAGGCAGGCTCTCCAGCAGCGTTCCACGTGGAACCGGCTCACCTCTGCGCAGCTCGGCCATGATCGCGCCACGCACCTGACGGTCGGTGCCAGCCCAGGCCTGGCCCTTGGTCTGCTGCTCCTCAGTGGGCGGCGGTGAGCCGGCGGCCACCCAGGCACAGAGATCTGCCACCGGACAGATGGCACACTGCGGCGACTTCGCCGTGCAGATCAGAGCCCCCAACTCCATGACGGACGCGTTCCACGCACAGGCTTCGCGACCCTGGTCATGGGCGGTCTCCGGCATCAGCTCATGGGCCAGCTTCCGCTGGGCGGCGGTGTAGGTCTTGCCCGGCAGCGCGGCGCCGGAGAACACCCGAGCGTGCACCCGCCGGATATTCGTGTCCACCACCACTTCGGGCTGACCGAAGGCGAAGCTTGCCACTGCGGCCGCGGTGTACTCCCCCACGCCGGGCAGGGCACGCAGCTGCTCAACCGTTGTGGGCACCTCATCGGCGTGCCGTTCCACCATCGCCTGGGCCGCGGCCTGCAGCCGCAGCGCCCGGCGTGGGTAGCCGAGCCGATCCCAGACCGTGAGGATCTCGGAGGCCGGCGCGTCCGCCGTCGCCGTCGGGGTGGGCCAGCGGCGCATCCATTCCTCCCAGCGGGGCAGGACTCGGCTGACCGGAGTCTGCTGGAGCATCACCTCGCTGACCATCACGCCCCAGGGGGTGCATTCGGGGCGCCGCCAGGGCAGATCACGGGCCTGCTCCTCGAACCATCCGATCACGCGGGGGCGGACTTCGGCGGGCAGCGGGGCCAGAGGGGAAAAGGCAGACATCGGGACCAGTCTATTTCGCCCAGGAGCGGCCCCATTCCGGATTCGAGCGGGGTTTTGGCCCTTATGGCCCCGAAAATCACTTCATAAGGGCCGAAACCCCGCTCGAATCGCCTGTCGCAGGGCGGCTGATGCGCAGCTCAGCAGCAGGACGCGGCACACTGGGCCGAACCGCCCTTGGACTCCGCGCCGTCGAGCATGCGATTCAGCGCAGTGTCCGCGCAGAGATCTTCGCAGAGCCCCCGCAGCGTGCCGGGGACCGTGGAGTAATAGGTCCAGCTGCCCCGGCGCTCCCGGGTGAGGAAGCCGGCGTCGACCAGGATCTTCAGGTGATGGGAGACCGTTGGCTGCCCCAGGCCGACAGGCTCGGTCAGATCACAGACGCAGGCTTCGCCGCCCTCGGAGGCCGCAATGAGGGAGAGCAGCGTGAGGCGGTTCGGATCGCCGAGTGCCTTGAAGCGCACGGCGAGGTCCGCCGCAGCCTCCGGCTCCAGGCTGGGATGGGCGGGGCCTGCGGCACAGCAGGCTGTGTCACTCTGAGCAGTCATCACGCCTCCGACATCTGGTGATATTGACATCCTTCGATGACACCGAGAATACTGCGGTTATCGAAGTTTGTCGATGACTCGAGAGGAACGCCGTGCCCCGCACTCCCGACGCCGCCAGCCCTGCCGCCAACCCTGCGGCCAGCTCTGCCGACACAGCCCCCGTACTGAACCGGCTGAGCACGCTGGACCGCTTCCTGCCGGTGTGGATCCTCGCGGCCATGGCGCTCGGGCTGCTGCTGGGCGCCGTCGCCCCGGGCTTCGGCACCGCCCTGGAGTCCGTGGAGATCGCGGGGGTCTCGGTGCCCATCGCGGTGGGACTGCTGGTGATGATGTACCCCGTCCTGGCCAAAGTCCGCTACTCCGAGACCGGCTCCGTGCTCGGCGACCGCCGCCTGATCATCACCTCCCTGGTGATCAACTGGCTGCTGGCCCCGGCGTTCATGTTCGCCCTGGCGTGGATCTTCCTGCCGGACCTTCCCGAATTTCGGACCGGTCTGATCATCGTGGGCCTGGCCCGATGCATCGCCATGGTCCTGATCTGGAACGACCTGGCCTGCGGTGACCGTGAGGCGGCCGCTGTCCTGGTGGCCATCAACTCCATCTTCCAAGTCATCATGTTCGGCGTGCTCGGCTGGTTCTACCTGCAGGTCCTGCCCGGCTGGCTGGGCCTGGAGACCACCTCCGCGGAATTCTCCATCGCAGCGATCACGATCTCTGTGCTGGTCTTCCTCGGCATCCCGTTGACCGCCGGCTTCCTGACCCGCACCGTGGGCGAACGTCGCCTGGGCCGCAGCACCTACGAGTCTCGCGTCCTGCCGAAGATCGGCCCGTGGGCGCTCTACGGCCTGCTGTTCACCATCGTGGTGCTCTTCGCGCTGCAGGGTGACCAGGTGCTCAGCCAGCCCGGCGACGTCGCGCGGATCGCCGCTCCCCTGCTGGTCTACTTCGTAGTGACCTTCTGCGCCTCGATGGTGATCGGGAGGCTGCTGCGCATGGACTACGCGCGCTCCACCACCCTGGCCTTCACCGCAGCGGGCAACAACTTCGAGCTGGCCATCGCCGTCTCCATCGCCACCTTCGGCGCGGCCAGCGGACAGGCCCTGGCCGGCGTCGTGGGCCCGCTGATCGAAGTCCCGGTCCTGGTGGGGCTGGTCTATGTGGCCCTGTGGGCACGCCGATTCTTCACTCCTTCCATCCCCACGACTCAGGAGGTGTCATGACACCCGTCGACGAGACTGCCCAGCACATTCCCACCGTGACCTTCGTCTGCGTGCACAACGCCGGGCGCTCCCAGATGGCCGCCGGCTTCCTCCGCGCTCTGGGCGGAGACCGCGTGCGCGTCTACTCCGGCGGCACCCAGCCAGCCGAATCTGTGAACCCTGCCGCTGTGGAGGCCATGGCCGAGGCCGGGATCGACATCTCCGGACGCGGCACCAACGAGCTGTCAGCCGACATGCTCCAGGAGTCCGACGTCGTGATCACCATGGGATGCGGCGACGACTGCCCGTTCTACCCCGGCAAGCGCTACGAGGACTGGCCGCTGGCTGACCCGGCCGGCAAGGCTCTGGAGGAAGTCCGGGGCATCCGGGATGAGATCCGCGGCCACGTGGAGGATCTGCTCCGATCCTTCGATCTGGCACCGGCCGCTCCTTCAGACCCGGAGGTTGGACAGTGACGAGCCACAGACCGACAGTTGCCGTGATCGGGGCAGGACCAGTGGGCCTGGCCGCCGCCGCTCATCTGCTGGAGCACGACCTGGAACCTCTTGTGCTGGAGGCAGGCGAGAGCATCGGCGCCGCAGTGCGCGCCTGGGGACATATCCGGCTCTTCTCCCCGTGGCAGTACACCCTCGACGACGCCGGTCTGCGTCTGCTCCGCGGCACCGGTTGGCTCCAGCCCAGCCCGGAGGCGCTGCCCACCGGTCACGAGCTGGTCGATCGGTACCTGGAACCGCTGGCCGCCGTGCCTGCGCTGCGTGAGCGGGTCCGCACCGGGCACCACGTCACAGCGGTGAACCCAGATGCCGAGGGATTCGCCCTGCAGGTGGAGCGCGCCGACGCCGGCCGGACCGTTGTGCGAGCCGGTGCTGTGCTGGATACTTCCGGCACCTGGGCGCTGCCTTCCGGCCTGGGCATCTTCGGCGAGCCGGTTTCTGGTGAGCAGCAGGCTGAGGACCACGGCCTGCTCCTGGGGCCGCTTCCCGATGTGCGTGGGGCTGACCGGGAGAGGTTCGCCGGGCGCCGGACCGTCGTGGTCGGGGCAGGGCACAGTGCGGTCAACACGCTGCTGGCCCTGGCTGACCTGCAGCGGGAGGAGCCTGCCACCCAGGTGATCTGGGCCGTCCGCCGCGCCTCCCCGGAGAAGACCTACGGCGGCGGGGACCGCGATGAGCTCCCAGCACGTGGAGCCCTCGGTGCCAGGCTGCGGGAACTCGTGGATGCCGGACGCATCGAACTGATCACCTCCGCTCAGACCGAGCAGGTCCTGGCGGAGCAGTCGAGCGGCGTCGGCGTCGTGCTCTCCGATGGGCGGGTGATTCGTGCCGATGTCCTGATCCGGGAGACCGGGTTCCGGCCTGACCTGGGGCTGCTGGACGGTCTCGCGCTGGATACCGATCCTGCCCTGGAGGCGCCGAGCGCCTTGGCTCCGCTCATCGACCCGACCCGGCATTCCTGCGGCAGCGTCCCCGCTCATGGCGCTTCGGTGCTGGCCCAGCCGGAGGAGGGACTGTTCATCGCCGGGATGAAGTCCTACGGTCGGGCTCCCACCTTCCTGCTGGCCACCGGTTATGAGCAGGTCCGGTCCATCGCCGCCCACCTGGCGGGCGAGGACGCCTCACCGCGCCAGCTGAACCTGCCGGAGACCGGCGTCTGCGGAGGAGACCCGACGCCGGCACCTCCAGAGAAGAGCGGGCTGGGGAGCGGTGCGTCAGGGAGCGGTGCGTCAGGGGCCAGTGCGCTGCCCCTGACCGCTGAGACCACCAGTTGCTGCAGCTGACTCCGATCACCCGGGGTGAGATATCAGAGACCAGACACCAGAGATCGAGGAGAACTGATGAGCGAGACTCACGACACGGGAAGGCCCGATGCCCCAACGCCCGGCGTGCTGTTCGTCTGCGTGCGCAACGGCGGCAAATCGCAGATGGCCGCTGGCCTGATGCGCCGCGAGCTGGAGACCTCCGGCGCGGGTGACCGCCTCCGCGTCAGCTCTGCCGGCACGCAGCCGGGCACCAGCATCAACGCGCTCTCTGCAGAGGTCCTGGAGGAAGTGGGGGCCGATGTCAGCGGCGAGACCCCCACCCAGCTCACCGATGACGCGATGCGGGATGCCGGGCTGGTGATCGTGCTCGGCGCCGAGGCTCAGGTACAGGCCCCGGAAGGCGTGTCTGTCGAGCGCTGGGAGACCGATGAACCCAGCGCCCGTGGGATCGAGGGCCGGGACCGGATGGAGCTCATCCGGGATGACATCCATGCCCGGGTCAGCGAGCTGAAGCGCCGTCTTCTCAGCTGAGACGCGCTGAGGAGAGCCTGACTGAAGGCCGAGAGGGCGTCGCCCAGAAACCTGGACGGACACAGAAAGGCCCGGAGCCCTCGCCATGAGGTGCTCCGGGCCTTTCTGCTGTGGAAACGCCTGGTCAGCTCTCGATCGCAGCCGGCTCGTCGGCCGCCTCGATCTCCGGGGCCGGCTCCTTCCAATCGAAGGTGAGCTCGCGCTCGGCACCTTCTCCCTTGAGTCCGATGCTGATCTCAGCGCCCGGCGGGATCTCACCGAAGAGGATCCGCTCGGAGAGCTGGTCCTCGATCATGGACTGGATGGTCCGGCGCAGCGGACGGGCACCCATCGTCGGGTCGTAACCCTTCTCCGCGAGGAACTCACGAGCAGGCTGCGTGACGTCCAGCGTCATGGACTGCTCGGCGAGGCGACCGCGGAGGCGGTTGACGAACAGGTCCACGATCTTGACGATCTCGGACTGCTCCAGCTGCGGGAAGACGATGGTGTCATCCACGCGGTTGAGGAACTCGGGACGGAAGTGCTGACGCAGCTCCTCGTTGACCTTGCCCTTCATCCGCTCGTAGTTGGTGGACACGTTGGTGGTCGACGTGAACCCGGTCATCACACCCTTGGAGATGTCCTTGGTGCCCAGGTTGGTGGTCATGATGATCACCGTGTTCTTGAAGTCCACCACGCGGCCCTGGGAGTCGGTCAGGCGACCGTCCTCCAGGATCTGCAGCAGCGAGTTGAACAGGTCCTGGTGCGCTTTCTCCACCTCGTCGAAGAGCACCACGGAGAAGGGACGACGCCGGACCTTCTCGGTCAGCTGGCCGCCCTCCTCATAGCCTACGTAGCCCGGAGGGGCACCGAAGAGGCGAGAGACGGTGTGCTTCTCCTGGAACTCGGACATGTCCAGAGTGATCATGGCTTCCTCGTCACCGAAGAGGAACTCCGCCAGGGACTTGGCCAGCTCCGTCTTACCCACACCGGTGGGGCCGGCGAAGATGAAGGAGCCGGAGGGACGGTTGGGGTCCTTCAGGCCGGCACGGGTGCGGCGGATCGCACGGGAGAGGCTCTTGACGGCCTCGTCCTGGCCGATGACCCGCTTGTGCAGCTCCTCCTCCATGCGCTTGAGCCGGTCGGACTCCTGCTCGGTGAGCTTGAAGACCGGGATGCCGGTGGAGAACGCGAGGACCTCGGCGATCAGGTCGCCGTCGACCTCTGCGATCTCATCCATGGAGCCGGACTTCCAGGCATCTTCCTTCGCCTGCCGCTCATCGGTGAGCTTCTGCTCCTGATCGCGCAGGTTGGCCGCACCCTCGAAGTCCTGGGCGTCGATCGCGGCTTCCTTCTCGCGCCGGACGTCCTCGATCTTGGCGTCGAACTCCTTGAGCTCCGGCGGCGGGGTCATCTTCTGGATGCGCAGCCGAGCGCCGGCCTCATCGATCAGGTCGATGGCCTTGTCTGGCAGGAACCGGTCGTTGATGTACCGGTTGGCCAGGTTGGCCGCGGCCTCCAGAGCCTCCTCGGTGATCGAGACCTTGTGGTGGGCCTCGTACCGGTCGCGCAGGCCCCGCAGGACCTGCACGGTGGTCTCCACCGAGGGCTCCTCCACCTGGATCGGCTGGAAGCGGCGCTCCAGCGCGGCGTCCTTCTCGATGTGCTTGCGGTACTCATCCAACGTGGTCGCGCCGATGGTCTGCAGCTCACCGCGGGCCAGCATGGGCTTGAGGATGTTGGCGGCGTCGATGGCACCTTCGGCGGCGCCTGCGCCCACCAGCGTGTGGATCTCATCGATGAACAGGATGATGTCGCCGCGGGTGCGGATCTCCTTGAGCACCTTCTTCAGGCGCTCCTCGAAGTCACCGCGGTAGCGGGAGCCTGCCACCAGGGAGCCGAGGTCCAGGGTGTAGAGCTGTTTGTCACGGAGGATCTCCGGGACGTTGCCGTTGACGATGTCCTGGGCGAGGCCCTCGACGACGGCAGTCTTGCCGACGCCGGGCTCGCCGATGAGCACCGGGTTGTTCTTGGTGCGACGGGCCAGCACCTGCATCACGCGCTCACGCTCGTAGTCGCGGCCGACCACCGGGTCCAGCTGCGCTTCGCGGGCGGCTGCGGTGAGGTTGCGCCCGAACTGGTCCAGGACCACGGAGCCGGAGGGGTTGCCCTCCTGGTTGCCGCCCTGGCCGACGCCGGCACCGGCCTTCTCGCCCTGGTTGCCGCCGGAGTAGCCGGAGAGCAGCTGGATGACCTGCTGGCGGACCTTATTGAGGTCGGCGTTCATCTCCACCAGGACCTGGGCGGCGACGCCCTCGCCTTCGCGGATCAGGCCCAGCAGGATGTGCTCGGTGCCGATGTAGTTGTGACCCAGCTGCAGGGCCTCGCGCAGCGAGAGCTCCAGGACCTTCTTGGCACGAGGGGTGAAGGGGATGTGGCCCGAGGGTGCGTTCTGCCCGGGACCGATCTTCTCCTGCACCTTCTCGCGGACTCCCTGCAGGGAGATGTCCAGGGACTCGAGCGCCTTCGCTGCGACGCCCTCACCCTCGTGGATGAGGCCGAGCAGAATGTGCTCAGTACCGATGTAGTTGTGGTTGAGCATGCGTGCCTCTTCTTGGGCAAGCACAACGACGCGCCGCGCGCGGTCCGTGAACCTCTCGAACATGGCCAATCGACACTCCTAGCGTTGACTTGTCTCCAGGCTACGGCGTGATGACGACGACGGCGCCCCTGTTCGCCACGGGGAAAAGTCAGGTGTGCACTAACCGGGTTCAGAGGGTTCTAATCGCCGCTTGCTCACCTATGCCTCGCCGGCTCAGATGGGCAATTCACCTGAGCCCCATCTACTTCATCGAGTCGTTGGCAACGACTCCTTGATACGATCATGTCGGCGCCCCACCAAGACCCAAGCCCGTGGAGGAACGTGAGATGCGAGGACACTGCAACGACCACTCGTGGCACAATTCGCGCTGCCAGAAGTGCAATGGCGCGAATTTTGCCCAAGGGGCGGCTGAACAGCGGACTCGAGTCCCGCGCGGCGCTCAGTATCGAGCCTCGTTGGAAGCCGAGCGAGAGCGCAAGGCAGAACGCCGTCGTGGACGCGAAGCGGAGCTTCGCCGCTTACAGGCCGAAGACCGCGCAGCCCCCAAACCCACACCACGGGATCGGGTTCAAGCAGGCATCATCGGAGCCGTCGCCGCCTTCCTCTTCCTACTCTCCACGCTCCCGAGCCCCTCGGTCGCCCAGGACCTCGGAATACTTCCCCTCGTGGTCTTGGGCGGGACAGCCGCCTTCCGGTTCCTGCGAGGTGGCCTGGGCAATCTGATCCGAGTGAACGCCGTCGACGGTGCAGTCTTCGGCATGCTTCTGGGCGCAGCTCTCCTCGCAAGCGGTGAAGCCGGCAGCCCCAGCGGCATGGCTATCGCCGGACGCGTGCTGATCGCGGTGTTCTTCGCCGCCGTCTCCGGAGGTCTGGCTTATCTCCTGCGACGCCGCGCAAGTACCTCCTCCTCCGATTGACTTCAGGCCAGACTGCTCATATACGAATGACCGGGTTGGTCCCACGAGGCCCCAGACGGAGCAAGGTGCCGCTGAGGGCCTCCGCGACCGATTGATCAGCCTCATCGGCAGGCTCCGGATCAGCCAGCGAGGAGAGATGACCGTCTCCTGACGGTTCCAGCAGACGACGCCGCTGTCCCGTTCCGGGCTCAATGAGCCACCCGGTGCCGGCGAAGAATTTCGTGGAGCTGTAGCGCGTCCAATCCTGGACCTTGAAGACGTAGGGGGCATAGCCGAAACGTGTGGGGACCAGGTAGCTGAGATCGGGACGAAGTCGCCAATACCCACGGGCCGCCTGCCAGACTTCCTGAGCAGTGTCATCCACTGCCATGCCGATCCACCGCCGCGGATAGCCACTCTCAGGATGTTCACGTGGAAGCTCTTCACGAGGTACATCTTTCGCGTCAGCCTCACGGCGTCGGTTGACGCCCTCGCTGACGATCGGCCCCATACGCAACAGACCCACGCGGTGCGGAGCCAGCTTCTGGGCCAGTTCCTCCATACCCAAGGTCTCGCCAGCCTCGAATCGTGCACAGATCTCCGAAGCCTTCGCAGCCTCAGCTCCAAGATCCGCTCGATCAGTGGGCAGACCTGCCGCCAAGAGGAGCTCGACCACATCAGCCGAGTCGATGCCCCACCGCTGTGCCGTCTCTTCCACCCGGTCGAAGAGCCGGTGCGGCAGCGCGAGGCGCGGGAGTCCTTGGGGCATCTCTCCAGTCTAGGGCGGAGGAAGAATCAGGCGCCTGAGCTGCGCCCGTAATGCTCGTGGTACTCGGCGTCGAGCATGCCCATCAGCAGCTGATCGTGGAAGGCGCCGCGGTGGAAGACCGCGTTGCGACGCCGCCCTTCCAGGCTGAATCCGAGCTTCTGGTAGACCCGCACGGCCCGCTCGTTGAACGAGTAGACCTGCAGCTCCACCTTGCGGGCACCCATCTCCAGGAACGCCAGGCGCAGGGCCAACAGCACCGTCTCCCTGCCGTATCCCCCGTTCTGGAAGGCCGGGCCCATCATGATCCCCAACGTCCCGATCAGCGCAGGCGGGGTGATGCCGTGGATCGCGACGTGGCCGGCCACCTCTCCCGCATGAGTGGTCACGGCATAGGCCACAGAGGAGCTGTCCCCATTGCCGGACCAGGCGGACAGCTTCTCCTCCACCGCAGCACGCGGCTTCTTGACGATCTGATCCTGCTGGAACAGCGCGACGTCGGGCTCGTTCCACCACTCGGCCAGGATGGGCAGGTCCTCCGGACGCTGCTCGCGCAGCCGCACCTTCTCTCCCTGCAGAAGATCGCGCGACCAGGAGACCATCTCGTCGAAGTCACTCATGAGCCAACACTATCGGGGCCCACCGGGTGCGCTCAGCTTCCTCCAACCCAGCGACCATTGCATGCAGAGTGCATGAACCCGATACTGAGCCCATAGGCACCATTCAGATCCGGGACGTCCCGGACGACGTGATCAAAGCACTGAAGAAGCAGGCCGCCGCGCTGGGGCTGTCCCTCAGCCAATACCTGCGCCAGGAACTGATCGAATCATCCCAGCAGTCAGCCTGGCAGGAGGTCTTTGATGAGATCGACGCCGAGCACGCGAAGCATGGTCGGCCGAATATCGATATGGAGGCAGTGGTCGCTGACATCCGCGAGCGGCGGGGAGAGATATGAGGCCGC
The DNA here is from genome assembly GCF_017876395.1 of Nesterenkonia lacusekhoensis. NCBI lineage: Bacteria > Bacillati > Actinomycetota > Actinomycetes > Micrococcales > Micrococcaceae > Nesterenkonia > Nesterenkonia lacusekhoensis. The sequence goes on from NZ_JAGINX010000001.1 coordinate 2,341,294, forward strand.
TGGTGCTCGATGCCTCCGCCGCCTTTGAACTGGTGACTGAGGGCCGTCAATCTTCGGGCTCGTCCGCCCTCGCCACGCACCGTGTGTTCGCACCTGAAGTCATGATCCCGGAGACGCTCAACACGCTGCGGGGCAATGTGCTACGAGGGACGCTTGACGAAAACCGGGCTGCGTCCGCGGTGAAGAGGCTCCGGCGGGCACCGGTGCGGTTCGCTTCCATGAAGCACCTCTCGCAGGCCGCCTGGGCACTCCGGCATGACGTCTCTCCCTATGACGCCATGTACATCGTCCTGGCCCAGCTGCTGGATACACGAGTCCTCACCGCAGATGCCCGGCTGGCACGGGCTTGCCCCGGAGAGGACTCAGCTGATCCGCTGACTACGACAGCGGGCGCCCCAGCCCTGCCGCGCCTGTCCGCCTGTCCGCCTGCTGGGCGAAACTCACCGGCTCAGCCGCGACCAGAGGTCGGCGTCGAAGGATTCCGGCGCGAGCGCGGACATATGCCGCACCGCATGATCCAACTTGGAGCGCCAGGTCCGCACCGCATCTTCTGCCCGGCCCTCCAGCACAGCACTGAGGATCCGTCGGTCATCGCCGACGATCCGGTCCACCGCTGGGGTGTAGTCCAGCTGCAGCACGGAGATGAACATCCGCACCCGCAGGGTCAGCGCGTGGAAGCTGCGCGCCGACTGCTCCAGCCCGGCGGCCTCGGCCAGCTCCTGCTGAAACTGCAGATCGGCCTGGCCGACGTCGGTCAGGGTGCCTTCCGCAGCAGCCGCCTCCACCGCGCCGAGTGCCAGCCGCACCGGCAGCAGCCGATGTCGCGGCGCTGTGGCGCAGCCGCGCAGCAGCACCATTCCCACATGCAGCCGCGCCGCGTAGAGATCGATCACATCCGCACCGGTGACTGCAGGGACGCTGAACCCGCCCTCGGCCGAAGCCAGCAGCCCATCATCGGCTAACCGACGCATCGCCGAACGCACCGTCCCGACGCCGAGTCCCAGCGTCGCGGCCAGCGGTCCGGGAGTGATGCGGTCGCCGGCTCGGTACCCGGAGTCCATGATCTCTTTGCGCAGTGCGATGGCGATCTGCTCGGTCACCGAGAGCTCCACCTTGGGCAGCCATGGGTTCTGCGGGGCGCGGCCCGGCGGCGGGTACTCCGCGACGGCGAGCGCAGCGTCTGAGTCAGAAACTATGGCAGTTTTCTCCGCCGATTCCTCCCGGGCCCAGCTGACCCCGTGCAGGCCCCTCCCGGCGCGCGCGGCCAGCAGGCGCAGCAACTCCCCGGGTATCGCATCCGCAACGGCGGCACAGCGGTCCAGCAGAGCCGCCGCCTCTGCGAGGAACTCTTCCCAAGGACGCTCCCCCGGCCGCCACCGGACACTCAGGGATCCAGTCGGCGCACCGCCCTCGCCCAGATGTGTTGAATTCGCGGGAACTGCACCCTCACGGGGCCCCGTTCCCGAGAATTCAACACGTCGGGCAGCCGGGGCCTCGGGATCCGTCCACTCAGCAGCGCCCGAGACCCACAGTGCGGCCATCAGGGCCGCGGCCCGTCGGGAGAACGCCGTCGGACCCACCCTCTGCGAAACCGCTGGAACGGGCTCGAAGACCAGCCGGATCGACGGGAAGGTCACCTCCATCTCCTTCAGCCGGAGCGGCACCTCCTCGCCAGCAACCGTCACGACGCCGCCCGCTCCCCCGCGGATCCGGCGGAAGGCGCGGCTCACCAGGGTCTGACTCAGACCCGTCAGCTCAGCGACGCGCCGCGTGGAGAACTCGCGGGTGCCCACACGAGGCCCGGCGGTGGCCAGCACACTGGCCACGATGCGATCCGCCGATTCCTGGATCCGCGGACGCCCGCGCTGCACGTCACCAGCACCCTCTGCTGCCATCCGTCCATTCTGACTCATTCTGTCTCGAATCGGCAGCGCAGACGTTCCCCACTGAGCCCGTTGCGCCCCAGACTGTTGCCATGGCAGACCACACACGCACCGAGCTGAACCGACTGGCCGAGGCCTCCATCGAGAAGGTCACCCAATGGCTGCGCGCCACTCAGGACTCCGGGGTCAAGCCCCACGCCTCCGCCCAGCGCCTCTCCCAGGTGCTCTCCCACCCCACCGGCTTGGACTTCACCGTCGGGTTCGTGGACCGGGTCATCCGCACCGAAGACTCCAAGGCAGCGGCCCAGGCCCTCTCCGAGCTGGGTGATCTCGCCCCGGACACCCTCTCGGCTCTGGACCGGGCCCAGATCCAGGCCGGCTCGAAGCTGGGGAAGCTGATGCCCGGCGTCGTCGTCCCTGCGGCGCGGACCCGGATGCGTTCCATGGTGGGCCACATGGTCATCGACGCCCGCGATGAGCAGTTCGGCAAGGCCGTCTCGGAGATCCGCAAGGACGGGCACCGACTGAACATCAACCTGCTCGGTGAGGCCGTCCTCGGCGAGGAGGAGGCCGATAAGCACCTGGAGGACACCGTCCGGCTGCTGCGCCGCGACGATGTGGACTACGTGTCCATCAAAGCCTCCTCCATCGCCTCCCAGATCTCCATGTGGGGCTTCGAGGAGTCGGTGGACTACGTGGTCGACCGCCTGATCCCGCTCTACACCGAGGCGGCCAAGGCTCCTGCAGGTTCCAAGTTCATCAACCTGGACATGGAGGAGTACGGGGACCTGCGGCTGACCATCGCTGTGTTCAAGAAGCTGCTCTCCTTGGAACAGATGAAGCACTACGAGGGCGGAATCGTCATCCAGGCCTACCTGCCCGATGCCCTGGCCGCGGTCCAGGAGCTCACCGAATTCGCCGCCGCCCGTGTGGCCGACGGCGGCGCCGGAATCAAGATCCGCCTGGTCAAGGGCGCCAACCTGGCGATGGAGCACGTCCACGGTGACATCCACGACTGGCCCGTGGTCACCTGCGAGTCCAAGGAAGCCTCCGACGCGAACTACAAGCGCGTGCTGCACTGGCTGCTCACCCCCGAGCGCATGGCCGGTGTCCGGCTCGGCGTGGCCGGGCACAACCTCTTCGACATCGCCTTCGCCCACCTGCTGGGCGTGGAGCGCGGGGTCCACAACATCGAGGGCGCAGGTCGCCTGGAGTTCGAGATGCTGCAGGGCATGGCCGCTGAGCAGCAGGGCCCGATCAGTGACGATGTGGGCCAGCTGCTGCTCTACGTCCCGGCGGTCCGTCCGGCCGAATTCGACGTCGCGATCTCCTATCTGGTGCGCCGCCTGGAGGAGAACGCCGCCAGTGAGAACTTCATGTCCGGCATCTTCGAGCTCTCCGTGGACGAGCAGGGCCAGGGTTCGGAGATCTTCCGGCGCGAGGCCGAGCGCTTCCACAGCTCCATCGCCTCGCTGGGCGAGATCCTCGAACGCGACGGGGAGACCGCCCCCACCCCGCAGCACACCCAGGACCGCACCGCCGAGGAACAGCACGACGCCGACGACTACAGCGGCGGCATCCCGGAGTTCCGCAATGAGCCGGACACCAACCCCGCGCTGGAGGCCAACCAGCGCTGGGCCGAGGACGTGGTGGAACGCGCCACACCCGAGTGGTTGGCCGGGCAGTCCCTGCCGCAGAGGCTGGACGCCGCAGAGGTCGACTCCCTGGTGGCCGACGCCCGCAGCGCCGCCGAGCAGTGGGCCGCCCGCCCGGCCACCGACCGTGCGGCGATCCTCTACCGTGCGGCTGACATCATGGCGTCCCGCCGCGGTCACCTCGCCTCCATCGCGGCCGCCGAGGTCGGCAAGTCGGTGGCGCAGTCGGACCCGGAGATCTCCGAGGCCATCGACTTCCTGCGCTACTACGCCCACCGCGCCGTGGAGCTGGAGCAGGTGGAGCACGCCGTCTTCACCCCGGATCGTCTGGTGCTGATCACCCCGCCGTGGAACTTCCCGCTGGCCATCCCTGCCGGCGGTACTGCGGCCGGACTGGCAGTGGGCGCGGCCGTGATCCATAAGCCCTCCAGCCCCACACCGCACTGCTCGATGGCGCTGTTGGAATGCCTGTGGGACGCCGGGGTGCCGCGCGAGGTGCTCCACGGCGTCTTCCCGGACGAGTCCGAGGCCGGCCAGAAGCTGATCTCCCATGACGGGGTGGACCGTGTGATCCTCACCGGCGCCTCGGAGACCGCTGCGCTGTTCCGGTCCTGGAAGCCTGAGCTGAACATCAACGCCGAGACCTCCGGCAAGGACGCGCTGATCGTCACCCCGGCGGCCGACCGCGACCTCGCCGTGGCCGATCTGGTCCGTTCGGCCTTCGGCCACGCCGGCCAGAAGTGCTCGGCGGCCAGCCTGGGCATCCTGGTGGGCTCGGTGGCGCACTCGGAGCGCTTCCGCCGCCAGCTGGTGGATGCGGCGTCGTCCCTGGTGGTGGACTGGCCGCAGAACCTCTCCGCCACGGTGGGACCGCTGACCGAGCTGCCTTCGGAGAAGCTCACCCGCGCCCTGACCACTCTGGAGCCGGGCGAGTCCTGGCTGCTGGAGCCCAAACAGCTCGACGACACCGGCCGGCTCTGGAGCCCCGGCATCAAGGCCGGGGTGAAGCCGGGCAGTTTCTTCCATCTGACGGAGGTCTTCGGCCCCGTGCTCGGGCTGATGGAGGCGGAGGACCTGGAGGAGGCCATCGAGCTCCAGAACGCGGTCGACTACGGCCTGACCGGCGGCATCCACTCCTTGGAGCCGGCTGAGGTGGAGCAGTGGCTGGATCAGGTCCAGGTGGGCAACGCCTATGTGAACCGCGGGATCACCGGGGCCATCGTCCAGCGTCAGCCCTTCGGCGGCTGGAAGAAGTCCTCCGTGGGCCTGGGCTCCAAGGCCGGCGGACCCAACTACCTGATGCTCTTGGGCACGTGGAGCGACGCCTACGGCACCGAGGGCGCGCCGGCGCCGAAGAACGCCATCTCCAGCCCGGCGGCGGGTCTGCTGACCGCCGTGCGGGAGAACGAGCTGCTCAGTGCCGAAGACCTGGACTGGGTCCGCACCGCAGCCGCCGACGACGCCCACTGGTGGGCTGAGGAGTTCGGCGCGGCCAAGGACCGGACCGGCCTGGACTCGGAGGCCAACATCTTCCGGTACCGCAGCCAGGAGGTGCTGCTGCGGTTCAGCGAGGACGCTCCGGTGCGCGAGGTGGTCCGCACTCTGGCCGCTGCCACTGTGACCGGATCACCGGTGAGCATCTCCTATGCGCCCAGCGTGAGCGATGAGACGAAGAAGGCGCTCACCGCACTCGCTGGTGAACTGGGACTGACCCTGGCCAGGGAGGCTAACGCCAATTTCGCCGCCGAGCTCGCCGCCGGCAGCTGCGACGTCGGAGTCGGCGCGCGTGTCCGTGTGGTCGGGACCCTGTCGGCTGAGGTCCGCGAAAAGCTCGCTCCCCGCCCCGAGGTCGCTCTGCTCGACGACGCCGTCACCTCCTCCGGCCGTGTGGAGCTGCGGTACTGGGTGAAGGAGCAGTCGGTGTCCATGACGCTGCACCGCTTCGGCAACCCGAGCCGCCGGTTCCACGACCTGGCGGATGAGCTGAAGAAGTAGGGACTCCGAGCAGACGGGCGAGGGGCCGGGCCGCGGGCCTGGCCCCTCGCCCGTCTGCAGGCTCAATCGCCTCAGGTGCGGTCCTGCCCGGCCTGCCGCGCCCCGCGGTCGACCTGGCCCTCCAGACGTTCGATGAACTCATCGGCCATCTCGACCTTCCGGGCGAGCTTCTCCCTGCGCTCTCGGGCGTCGGCGAGCATAGCCTCGATCTTCTCCACGGGTGCGGGGTGGGCACCCTCGGCCAGAGCGTCAGTGAGCTCGAGCAGCTCACGCATCTGCTCGATGCTGAATCCCAGGGGCTTCATACGGCGGATCAGCATGAGCCGCTCGACGTCTTCATCGGTGTAGAGGCGGAATCCGCCGGCACTCCGCCCAGAAGAAGTCAGGAGTCCGACGTCGTCGTAGTGGCGCAGAGTGCGCAGCGACATCCCCGAGATTTCGGCGACTTCGCCGATATGCCGCGTCGGCTCCTCCAGGTCCCGCTGTTCACTGCTCATTCCCCTATTGTCCTCCATCCTCCGAATGGAACTCTACCCTTACGTCAGGGTAGGGTTGTGCCTCGTGACTGAGACGACCGGCGCCCCTGAAGCAGGCAGAGACCACTCCATCTTCGCGGCCCTGAAGTCGCCGCGCCGGCTGCGCACTGAGACGCTGGCAGGCCTCGTGGTGGCCCTCGCCCTGATCCCCGAAGCCATCGCCTTCTCGATCATCGCCGGGGTGGACCCCCGGGTGGGGCTCTTCGCCTCCTTCACGATGGCAGTGGCGATCGCCTTCCTCGGCGGCCGGCCCGCGATGATCTCCGCGGCCACCGGTGCCGTCGCCCTGGTCGTCGCCCCGATCACCCGCGAATACGGCCTCGACTATCTGATCGCCACAGTGATCCTGGGCGGGCTGATCCAGGTGATCCTGGGACTGATCGGCGTGGCCAAGCTGATGCGGTTCATCCCGCGTTCGGTCATGATCGGGTTCGTCAACGCCCTGGCGATCCTGATCTTCACCTCCCAGCTTCCGCATCTGACCGATGTGCCCTGGGCGGTCTATCCGCTGGCGGCGGCCGGACTGCTCATCATCTTCCTGTTCCCCAAACTCACCAAAGTCATCCCCGCGCCCCTGGTGGCGATCGTGGTGCTGACGGTGATCACGGTCTTCGCGGCGATCGCGGTCCCGACCGTCGGCGATGAGGGCGAGCTGCCCGATTCGCTGCCCTCTCTGCTGATCCCGGATGTCCCGTGGACCCTGGAGACCCTGCGGATCATCTTCCCCTTCGCGCTGACCATGGCGCTGGTGGGTCTGTTGGAGTCCCTGCTGACCGCCAAGCTGGTCGATGACATCACGGACACCCACTCGGACAAGACTCGCGAATCCTGGGGCCAGGGCGCGGCGAATGTGATCACCGGCTTCTTCGGCGGCATGGGCGGCTGCGCGATGATCGGCCAGACCATGATCAACGTAAAGGCCTCCGGAGCGCGCACCCGGCTCTCGACCTTCCTGGCCGGCGCCTTCCTGCTGATCCTGGTGGTGGTCCTCGGCGACGTCGTCGCCGTCATCCCGATGGCGGCCCTGGTAGCGGTCATGGTGTTCGTCTCCTGGGCCACGTTCGACTGGCACAGCATCGCTCCGGCAACTCTGCGGCGCATGCCGAAGTCTGAGACCACCGTCATGGCCGCGACTGTGGTGGTCACCGTCTGGACCCACAACCTGGCCTACGGAGTCATCGTCGGGGTGATCGTCGCGATGGTGCTCTTCGCCCGCCGCGTCGCCCACTTCACCTCCGTGACCCGTCAGGACACCGGCGACGACGACGGCCAGCGGGTCTACCAGGTGGAGGGCGAACTGTTCTTCGCCTCCTCCAACGACCTGGTCTACCAGTTCGACTACACCGGAGACCCCGAGGACATCGTCATCGATGTCTCGAAGGCACACATCTGGGATGCCTCCACCGTGGCGGCACTCGATGCGGTGCAGACCAAATACGAGTCCCGCGGCAAGAGCGTCACCATCGTGGGCATGAACCCGGACAGCGCCGAGCGGCACGGCCGACTCTCCGGATCCCTCGGCGAAGGGCACTGAGGGCAGGAAACTGAGGATAGGCGCTGGGGAATGGGTACCGAGGACAGGCACTAAGCCGCCGCGGATCTCGACGAAGCGACAGTTGCACTCAGCCGCTTCGACGACCACGCCCGCAGCACCCTGCCTCCAGCGAGCACCGCCCTGGGACCGATGAGCGCCATCCTGCTGCGCACAGAATCGGCCTCGTCGTCGCAGATCGAGAACCTCACCGCAGGTGCCCGCCAACTCGCACTGGCGGAACTCGAGGAAAGCCGCAGCAACAGCGCCCGGGTCGTCATCGGGAACGTCCATGCGATGGAGGCCGCCCTCCACCTCGCCGACCGCCTGGATGAGGACGCTCTGCTGACCATGCAGCGCATCCTGGTCCAGGAACAGCCCCAGTCAGAGAACTATGCCGGACGCTATCGGAACAGCCTCGTATGGGTGGGCATCTCAGGCGTCTCCCCGATCGGCGCGAGTCACATCTCCCCGCAGGCCGAGCACATCGCGCCTGCGATGGACGACCTCATCCGGTTCATCCGTCGTGCCGACATGCCCGTGCTGCTGCAGGCGGCACTGGCGCATGCGCAGTTCGAGACCATCCATCCCTTCGAGGACGGCAACGGCAGGACCGGACGAGCACTCGTCCACGCGATGCTGAAGGGCAAAGGCCTGGTCACCAGCACGACCGCCCCCCCTCTCTGCCGGCCTGCTGAAGCAGACGCAGAACTACTTCGACGCGCTGACCCAGTTCAGAGACGGCGACGCCGGCCCCCTGGTCTCCTGCTTCATCGACGCGGCCCTCTTCGCCGCCGCCTCCGGCACCCGCCTGGTCGATGACCTGAACGCCGAGCTGGCCGGCTCCTCCGAGCGCCTGGCCGGCCTACGCCCCCAGGCATCCGCGTGGAAGGTCCTCCCCCAGCTCATCGCGCACCCGGTGGTCAATGCGGCCTTTCTGCGCAGACACCTGCAGTTCAATGAGATGACCACCCAGCGAGCACTGACCCAGCTGACCGAGCACGGGGTGCTCGAAGAACGCTCTGGGCTCAGGAGGAACCGCGTATACCAGCACCCGGGCATCCTCCGCACCCTAGACGCCTACACCCAGCAGCTGAGACACGACAAAGGGGCTCATCGCAGATGAGGGTGTAGTAGTGGCCTGAATCCGCCGGTCTCGAGCAAGCTTCTCGCGATGTAGTGGGTCAGGTTCCTGAAGCCCAGGGCAGACCCGCGGAGGTGCTCGAGGCGGCCGTTGATGGCCTCCGATGGCCCGTTGGACGTGCCGGGGCGGTCGAAGAACGCGAGGATGTCGGCCGCGCGGCGCTTGATCGTCCGGCCGAGGGTGATCAGCTCGGGCAGATCCTTGGGGACGCCTGCGGAGAGTTCCGCGATCACGCGTTCGAAGATCTTCCTCCCGCGGGCGGGATCCTTGTGTCGGTAGGCGGCGACCGCGCGCTGGTAGACGTCCCAGGTGACCTCGACGGCGACATGATCGGGATGCTGGTCGAACACTGCCTCGAGCGTCGCGAGTTGGTGCTGCTTCAACAGTCCGAGCCCCGTCCTGAGCAGACGGCGGCAGCCGTAGAGCGGGTCGCCGGTCCGGCCGCGATGCCCGAGAGTCTCCTGCTGGACGCGCTGCCTGGTCTTGTCGAGCGCATCGCCGAACAGCTGAACGACATGGAACGGATCCATCACGGCCGTCGCGTCGGGGATCTCTTCGCCGGCGGCGGTCTTGTAGCCGGTGAAGCCGTCCATCGCGACGACATCGATGCCATCGCGCCAGGCCTTGGGGCGTCCGGCGAGCCAGGTCTTGAAGGCGTGCTTCGAGCGGCCTGGGACCATGTCGAGCAGCCGGGCGGGGCCGGTCTTCTCGCGGGCCGGGGTGAGGTCGATGATCACGGTCACGTATTTGTCGCCGAGGCGCGTGTGGCGCCAGACGTGTTCGTCGACGCCGATCGTGGTCACCCCGTCGAACCTGCGGGGGTTGTCGATCAGGACGCGCCGGCCCTCGACGAGCACGGCGTCGTTGGCGGCATGCCAGGACACGTCGAGGGACTCTGCGACCCGCGCGACGGGCAGGTGCTGGCAGACGACAGCTTCCAGGGCCCACCGGATCGCGGCGCGAGTGAGTTTCCCCCGCGGCTCGGCCGCCGCCGTGGTGTCCTCGCGCCAGATCGTCCCACAGCCGGAGCATGCGAAGCGGCGGACGCGGACGAGGAGCGTCGTCGGCCGCCAACCCAGCGGGACATGCGCCAGCCGGCGGGCCTGTGTCCCGCGGGCGATGCCTTCGGCGCCGCAACCGCGACAGAACGGGTCGCGGTCAGTGACGCGGCATTCGAGTACCGCCTTGTCAGGATCGATCTGCTGGCCCGTGACGGTGAGGCCGTGCTCATCGAGGAGGCAGAACGCAGACAGGTCAGGGGCGGCGAAGGTACCGTGGAACATCGTCGAGGTCTTCCTGATGGACAGCGTGAGAACTTCCATCATCGGAAGGCCTCGACCTCGTCTCCGCGACCGCCACGCCGCCGGCTCGTCAACCGACGGCTACACCCTCATCCGCGAAGAGCCTATGCGGCTCATCGCAGATGAGGGTGTAGCAACGGTCTGAAGCCTCCAGTGTCTAGCAGCGATCTCGCGATGTAGTGGGCGAGATTTCTGAACCCCAGTGCAGTGCCGCGCAGGTGCTCGAGCCTGCCGTTGATCGCTTCTGTAGGCCCGTTAGAAGTGCCAGGCCTCTCGAAGTAAGCCAGGATGTCCGCAGCCCGGCGATTGAAGGTCCTCCCCAGGCTGATCAACTCCTGCAATCGGCGGGGCACCGCCCGGCGCAGTGAAGCGATGACAGCCTCGAGCTGTTTCTTGCCCTCGCTCTTCGAAGGGTTGCGGTAAGCGGCCACGATCTTCTGATAGATCCTCCAGGTCGCCTCGACCTCGACGTGCTCATCCACAGCGAAGACTCCGGCCAGTCGACTGTGTTGCTTGCCGGTGAGCAGGTCAGCGCCGGTCCGAAGCGTCCTCCGGGTTCCGTAGAGAGGATCACCAGAGCGTCCCCGGTGTCCCAGGGTGTCTTGTTGGACCCGCTGCCGGCACCGATCGAGTGCATCCCCGGCCAGGGCGACGACGTGGAAGGGGTCCATCACCGCGGTCGCCTGCGGGAGTTCCTCGGCGGCGGCGGTCTTGAACCCGGTGAACCCGTCCATGGCCACCACCTCGATCCCGTCCCGGAACTGCTTGTTCTGGGCGTCGAGCCAGGTCTTGAACACCTGCTTCGAACGCCCGTCGACCATGTCCAGCAGCCGGGCCGGCCCGGTGCCGTTGCGCACCGGGGTCAGATCGATGATGACCGTGACGAAGTGACTGCCGCGGCCGGTGTGGCGCCAGCAGTGCTCATCAACGCCTAAGACCCTGACCCCGTCGAATCGGGCTGGGTCATTGATCAACAGTTTCGTTCCGGCGGTGAGCACGGCGTCATTGACCGTGTGCCAGGCGGCGCCGAGGCCGGCCGCGATCCGGGTGACTGACATGCGGTCGATCACCAATGATTTCAGCGCCCAGAGCACCGCGTGGCAGCTGAGTTTCGCTCGTGGTGCCGCGGTGCAGCTGGTGTCTTGGCGCCAGACTCGGGCGCAGTCAGCGCACCGGTATCGGCGCACTCGAACCACGAGTGTGGTGGGACGCCAGCCCAAGGGCACGTGCGCCAACTGGCGCACGACGGTGCCGATGGAGACGCCCTCGGCGCCGCAGTGCCGGCACCATGGGTCGTCTTCGCGGACGCGGCATTCCAACACGGCTCGGTGTTCTTCGAGGCGTTGGCCGGTGATGGTGAGTCCGAGCTGGTCGACCAGGCAGAAACTATCGATGTCAGGGGTGGTGAAAGTAGGCTTGGCCACGTCGAGGTCTTTCTAGATGGGCAGTGTGAGAACTTCCATCTTCGGAAGGCCTCGACGTCTATCTGCACACCGCCACGCCACTACTTCCCCGCAATTGCTACACCCTCAAATGCGAAGAGCCGACAAAGGGGTGGCCCCGAGGATCCACCCCTCTGCACTGCCGGGACTCTGAGTCCCGGGAAAGTCTCTTATCGCTTCTTGGCGTTGCGGTAGGCCTCCACGATGTCGCGGTGCAGACGACCTCGGCTGGAGACCTGGTAGCCGTTCTTCACGGCCCAGTCGCGGATCTGACGCGCCTCGTTCTGCGGAGACGGCGGTGCGATGGCCCGACCCTTACGGATGTAGCGCTTGAGGAGATCGCGCAGTTCTTTGGCGTTGTCGTCGCTCAGATCGATTTCGTAGAACCGCGAGTCCAGGCCGAATGTCACGGTCTCTTTCGCCTCACTGCCGTCGAGATCATCGACGAGGACGACTTCTACTTTCTGAGCCATATGCACCTCACTGCTCAGTTGAGAGAATGCTCAGAAGAACCGGATGCGGTGGCACTCTCAGAAGGGATATCAGACACAGAAAGTATCCCAAGAATAATGTTTCCTGGTCAACTTCAGGGCATCCAGGTTATTTCAAGCTAATCAGTCGCGGTGAATAGCAGAAAACCAGAGCGATTTTCGGCAGACCCCAGTTCCTCAGCGGTCCTGGCCCAGCTCCTCGCGCACCTGCGCCTCGGCGCCGCGCTCCTTGCGGTCAGCGCGGAAGATCGAGCGCATGGCCAGCCAGAACAGCAGGCCGACGCCGACCGACGGGGCCAGAACTTCGAAATACGTCCAGAAGTTTTCCATTGAATTCCTCGCCTCTATTCAGGCTTATGAGTTGTCCACTTCCGGCTTCAGCAGCGGGAAGAGGATGGTCTCTCGGATTCCTGCTCCGGTGAACAGCATGACCAGGCGATCGATTCCCAGGCCCAGGCCGCCCATCGGCGGCGCGCCGTACTCCAGGGCACGCAGGAAGTCCTCGTCGTACTGCATGGCCTCGTCATCGCCCTCAGCGGCCATGCGGGACTGCTCCACCAGGCGCTCACGCTGGACCACCGGGTCCACCAGCTCGGAGAACGCAGTGCCGCGCTCCATGCCGCCGATGATCAGATCCCAGGCCTCGATCACGCCGGGCTTCTCGCGGTGCTCGCGGGCCAGCGGCTGGGCGATCGGCGGGTAGTCGCAGACGAAGGTGGGCTGCATCAGGTGCGGCTCCACGATCTCGCCGAAGAGCTCCACCACCAGCTTCTGGGCGCCCCAGGCCGGGTCCACCTTGACCTCGTGCTTCTCAGCGATCTCCCGCAGCACCTCGGCCGAGGTCTCGGGGGTGATCTCCTGGCCCACAGCCTCGGAGAGGCCGGGGTAGACGCTGAGCCACGTCCACTCGCCGTCGAGGTCCACGGTGACGGGCTCGCCGTCGGGACCTGCGACCTCCACCTGGCGTCCCACACCGCAGGCGTCGGCGGCGTTGCGGATCATCTCCTGCATCCGCTCGGCCATGGTGTACATATCCGCCCAGGCCTCGTAGGACTCCAGGGTGGTGAACTCCGGAGAGTGTGTGGAGTCCACGCCCTCGTTGCGGAACACGCGTCCGATCTCGTAGACGCGGTCGATGCCGCCGACCACAGCACGCTTCAGGTAGAGCTCGGTGGCGATCCGCAGCGTCATGTCCTGGTCAAAGGCGTTGAGGTGGGTCTCGAAGGGACGCGCCTGCGCACCGCCGTGGACCAGCTGCAGCATGGGGGTCTCCACCTCCACATAGCCGTGGGAGTGCAGAGAGTCGCGGATGGACCGAGTGATGGCCGCGCGCTTGTACACCATCTCGCGGGCCTCATCGCGGACGATCAGGTCCGCGTAGCGCTGGCGCACGCGGGTCTCCTCGTTCAGCTCAGCGTGGAGCACCGGCAGCGGGCGGATGGCCTTGGAGGCGATCTCGAAGCTGGTGGCCATCACGGAGAGCTCGCCGCGGCGGGATACCACCACCTCGCCGGTGATGCGGACGTGGTCGCCCAGGTCCACCAGGGATTTCCAGTCGGCCAGGGCCTCCTCACCCACCTCGGCCAGGGAGATCATGGCCTGCAGACGGGAGCCGGATCCCTGCGGGCCGCCTTCCTGCAGAGTGGCGAAGCAGAGCTTGCCGGTGTTGCGGATGAACATCACACGTCCGGTGACCGAGACGGTCTCTCCCGTGGACTCGCCGGCCTCCACGGTGCCGTCGAACCGCTTCCGGACCTCGGCCAGCGAGTCGGTCCGCTCCACCTTCACGGGGAAGGGCTGGACGCCGCGGCTCAGCAGACGCTCACGCTTATCCATGCGGACAGCACGCTGGTCATTGGTATCGAGGTCTTTGGCAGTGGTCTCAGCAGTGGGGTTCTCGGCAGTCACGCCCCAATTGTCCCCTATGGGCGCATAGGGTGCCACTTCACGGAACAGGCATGGGCGCGCGGTGCTGATCCTCCGGTCCCTGGCTCGGATCAGGGTCTGCGGACCCGCCGGATTCCGCGGCATTGGTGGGGGCCACGGCCAGGATGACCAGCACTGCCGCGATGACGGCCAGTCCCGCCCAGCCGAGCCCTGAGAGCTGCTCTCCGACGATGATCACCGCCAGCAGCGCGGCCACGGCCGGCTCGGTCAGGGTCACCGTGGTGGCGGTGCTCGCCGGCACCCGAGTCAGCCCGAATCCGAAGAGCAGATACCCCACGAACATGGGTACCAGGGCCATATAGGCCGCGACGGCGAAGGCCTCCGGACCGGCGATCAGCGGAGCTCCGGTGATCACCAGCACCGGCATCAGCAGCAGACCCCCGACGCCGAACACCGCCCCCATCGAGGCGGCTCGGCCCGCGCCCTCCTCCATCAGGCGGTGCACCGCCCAGGAGAAGGTGGCGTAGGTGGCCCCGGCCACCAGCCCGGCGGCGATGCCGCCCACCGTCTCCGCTGTGGAGGAGGCGGGCTCGTTCATCTTGGCCAGGCAGAGCATGGTGCTGCCGGTGATGCCCAGCCCTGCGGCCAGCATCCACCAGCGGCTCAGCGGCTTGCCGTCCACCAGCCTCTCCAGCATCCCGGAGGCCAGCGGCGCCGAGGCCAGGGACACCACAGAACCGATGGCCACCCCGGCATAGTGCATGGAGCTGTAGAAGGCCAATGGGTAGATCATCACCGCCAGCCCGCCTAGCGCCAGCAGGCCCCAATGCGCGCGCAGCCGCTGGCGGGCGGCCCGCAGCGCCGGCAGAGCGATGAGCGCCTGGAGCAGACCGCCGATCCCCAGGGCGGCCGAACCGATGGCGAAGGGGCCGGCGTCGGGAGCGAAGGTGGCGGCGGTGCCGGTGGTGCCCCACAGGACCGAGGTGATGGTGATCGCCCCGATCCCGAGGCCGCGCCCCTGAACAGTCCCAGTCCTCCTGACAGGCCCAGTCATCGTGGCAGTCCGGTCATCGTGGCAGTCCTGCTCATCGTGTCACCGTGCCGGCGAGCTCACCAGATGGTCACGCGGTCTTCGGGGGCCAGGTACATGGCGTCGCCCTCTGCGGTGCCGAAGGCCTCGTGGAAGGCATCCAGGTTCTTCACGATCTGGTTGGCGCGGAACTCGGCCGGCGAATGCGGGTCGATGCTCAGCAGCGTGATGGCACGCTCCGGGCGGGTCACATGCCGCCAGGCCTGAGCCCAGGCGAAGAAGAACCGCGCATCCTCGCTGTATCCGTCGATCTCCTGGGGCTCCACACCCTGCTGCTCGCGCCACAGAGCCAGAGCCTTATGCGCGATTCCCAGGCCGCCCAGGTCACCGATGTTCTCACCCAGGGTCAGCTCACCGTTGACCGTGTGGTCGCCCTCGTGGTCCTCCAGGGCGGAGGGGACCAGGGAATCGAACTGGTCCACCAGCTTCTTGGTCCGCTGCTCGAAGGCCTCGCGGTCCCCCTGAGTCCACCAGTCGGTGAGCGAACCGTCGGCGCCGTAGCGGGAGCCCTGATCGTCGAAGCCGTGGCCGATCTCGTGACCGATCACCGCACCGATGGCACCGAAGTTCTGCGCCATGTCCCGCTCCACGGAGAAGAAGGGCAGCTGCAAGATGGCCGCCGGGAAGCAGATCACGTTCTCCAGCGGGTGGTAGTAGGCGTTCACCGTCTGCGGGGTCATATGCCACTCGTCCGGATCCGGGCCCTCGTCGATCTTCTTCACGTCCCGCTCCCACTCGAACTGAGCGGCCCGGGCCACGTTTCCGACGACGTCGTCGCGGCTGACCTGCACGCTGCTGTAGTCGATCCAGCGCGCCGGATACCCCACCAGCGGGCGGAAGGCCTCCAGCTTCTCCAGGGCCCTGCGCCGGGTCTCCTCCCCCATCCAGTCCAGCGTGGAGATGGACTGGCGGTAGGCGCCCAGCAGAGCCTCGATCAGCTCGTCCATCGCCTGGCGGGCCTCCGGCGGGTAGTGCCGGGAGACGTAGATCTGGGCGACGTCCTCGCCCAGGTGGCCGTTGACCATGGCCACGCCGCGCTTCCAGCGCTCCTTGAGCTCCGGGACGCCGTTGAGGGTCTTGGAGTAGAAGCCGAAGTGCTCCTGGACCATCTCCTCGTGCAGCAGCGGGGCGGCCCAGCGCAGCACCTGGATGCGCAGCCAGTGCTTCCAGGTCTCCAGGCTGATGCTGGTCAGCGCGGCCTGCATACCGGGCAGGACATCGGGCTGGGTCAGCACGATCTCCCGGGTCTGGGACTCGGTGAGGCCCCAGCCGGCGAAGGCCTCGGTGACCAGCGGCATCAGCGCGATGACCTCTTCGCGGGTCTTCAGGTTGTAGCGCTTCTGGGCGTCGCGGGTGGTGACCACATCCCAGTGGTGGGAGGCGATGGTCTTCTCCAGGCCGAGGACGTCGGCGGCGGCCTCCTCGGCGGGGCGGGGCTCCAGGCCGCCCAGGATCAGGACACGGGCCAGGTGCTTCTGGTACTCCTCGCGGATCTCCGCGTAGGCGTCCTC